>NZ_WTLD01000004.1:258587-365134 GCF_011379025.1 Polaribacter sp. 11A2H | reverse complement strand
ATCTAAACATGGTTATTCTACTCTTTAATTACGCTGTCAATTTCAATATTTTCAATGAACTTTGTTTTAATCTTAATCTGCAACTTAAAAAGTTACTTCCTAAATAAAACTTTGTAGAAATGTTAGACTCGAACTAACTGACTTTCTTAAGAGTCATTCCAAATTTTCTTTGATCGTTTTTTGCTGTAATTCTTAGCGGCTGCAAACATACAAACTATTTCTAATCTGACAATAAAAAAATAAACTTTTTTTTATTTCTTTTTGTTTGCTGTAAAACTAAAAACCCTGAACGTTTTTGCCGAAAATTTCGGACTGCAAACATACAACTCTTTTTAATTATAAACCTAAGGAAATTGTTATTTTATTTTTAATAAAATTTTGACATTTTATTTAGATAAAAGACTAATCCTCACCTTACTTACAACTCCTCAATGAACGTTGCTAACTGTGTGATATTACTGTTAGCGGGTGCAAACTTACAACTCATTTTTAATCTAACAACTATTTTTTTACCTTTATTTTAATTTAATTTTACATCTCGTTTTAACGAGCTTGTTCTTAAGGGGTTATAAAGGAAGTTTTTTTGAGGTTTTTTTTTGGGGTTTAGTAATTGTCGTGGTTTTGGAGGTGCATGCTTGTTTTTAACACATAGAAACATAGAAATCATAGGTTGGTTGGAGGGGTAATTTTAGTTCAAAAAGGTCTTTTGGTTGTTTGAGGTTTGATAAAATGTGAATGAATCTTAGAAATAGTGTGATTAAAGTAGACTTCACTGGTTATGAGAAAGTCTTTTTAAGCACTATACATTCTAACCGTTCCATTCTTTTGCTAATAGTTGATACAATTTACAATATTAAAAATGGCTAAATATTTTTTTTTTACCAAGAGACTCTTTGAATATGAATACTATTGTATCTTATATATAAGAGAGTGTTTTTAAAAAGAAAGATTATTAAGCATTAAGATGAAGAAAGGGTTGGTTTTGCTTCGCTCCTCCCAACCAGGTAAATCTAGCAGTTGTGGATATATTTTAAGAATGCAAAAATCATGTTTATCGAAAGTCGAAATTGTTAGGTTTCTTTTAAATATATAGGAATAGCTTAAAAACAACCAATATATCTAGTTGAGAGAAATATAACCTTATTTTAGAGTTTAATCGTTCACCACTCCACTCGAACTGACAATATAATAAGTTACTTCAAAATTTGCATTTATATACACCTACTTATCATCTATATATAAGGCACCAATTCTAAAATGGGAATTAAGTTGACAAATACTCGTGTTAGGGATTGAAGCGACATCCTTTTTTGGATGTTATTGAAGCGTAAGCGAAAATAACATCCAAAAAAGATATAGTGTAAAGCCCGACTGCGCTTTTTCAGCGCAGGAACACCCGTAAAAAAAACTAGTCTTTAATAAGTACATATATATATTGTGTGAAAAATTGTTTTCTAATATCTTTGCATTCTCAAATATTAGACATTAAATGATTAAAATAACTTTACCTGACGGAACTATTAAGGAGTTTGCTAAGAATAGCACTCCGATGGATGTTGCAAAAAGCATTAGTGAAGGGTTTGCTAGAAATGTAATCTCTGCAAATTTTAACGACGTAACCATTGAAACCTCTACCCCATTAACCACGGATGGTTCTTTAATTTTATACACATTTAATGACAATGGCGGAAAGAAAGCTTTTTGGCATTCATCTGCGCACGTATTAGCAGAAGCTATTTTAAGTTTTTATCCAAAAGCGAAGTTAACTATTGGTCCTGCAATTGATAATGGTTTCTATTATGATATTGATTTAGGTGATGATGTTATTTCTGATAAAGATTTTTCTAGCATAGAAAAGAAATTTTTAGAGATTGCTCGTGGTAAACATGAATTCTCTTTACGTTCTGTTTCTAAAGCAGATGCTTTGTCTTTATATAAAGCAGAAAACAATGAATATAAAGTTGAGTTGATTGAAAACTTAACAGACGGAGAAATTACTTTTTGTGACCATAGTAACTTTACAGATTTATGTAGAGGAGGTCATATACCGAATACAGGGATTATAAAAGCGATTAAAATAATGAGTGTTGCTGGTGCTTATTGGCGTGGTGACGAGAAAAATAATCAATTAACACGTGTTTACGGAATTAGTTTCCCGAAACAAAAGTTATTAACTGAGTATTTAGAGTTATTAGAAGAGGCTAAAAAACGTGACCATAGAAAATTAGGAAAGGAATTAGAATTGTTTACTTTTTCTCAGAAAGTTGGTGCTGGTTTACCTTTATGGTTACCAAATGGTACTGCTTTACGTAATCGTTTACAAGATTTCTTGAAAATTGCACAAAAAAAAGCTGGTTACGAAGAAGTAATGACTCCACATATTGGCCAAAAAGAACTATATGTTACATCTGGTCATTATGAAAAATATGGTGCGGATAGTTTTCAGCCGATAAAAACACCTAAAATGGATGAGGAGTTTTTATTAAAACCAATGAATTGCCCACATCACTGTGAAATTTATAACTTTAAACCTTATTCTTATAAAGATTTACCTAAGCGTTTTGCTGAATTTGGTACCGTATACAGATATGAACAAAGTGGTGAATTACACGGCTTAACACGAGTTAGAGGTTTTACGCAAGATGATGCGCATATTTTTTGCACACCAGAACAATTAGATCAAGAATTTAAAGATGTTATAGATTTAGTTTTATATGTTTTTGGTTCTTTAGGTTTTGAAGATTTTACTGCTCAGGTTTCTATTAGAGATAAAAGTAACCCTGACAAGTATATAGGAGATACTGAAACTTGGGATGCTGCAGAACAAGCAATTATTAACGCTGCTACAGATAAAGGTTTAGATTTTGTGATTGAAGAAGGTGAAGCTGCCTTTTATGGACCTAAATTAGACTTTATGGTGAAGGACGCTTTAGGCAGAAGTTGGCAACTTGGAACGATACAAGTTGACTATAATTTACCAAAACGTTTTGATTTAACCTATAAAGGAGCCGATAACCAACTACACAGACCAGTGATGATTCACAGAGCCCCGTTTGGTTCTATGGAGCGCTTTATTGCGGTATTGCTAGAGCATACGGGTGGTAACTTCCCTCTTTGGTTAACTCCGGATCAGGTTATCTTATTGCCAATCAGTGATAAATATGAAAAATATTCAGAAAAAGTTTTAAAATCGTTAGAAAATTCCGAAATTCGCGCCCTGGTAGATAACCGAAGTGAGAAAACTGGTCGTAAGATTAGAGATGCAGAAGTTAGCAAAGTACCATTTATGGTAATTGTTGGTGAAAAAGAAGAACAAGATGGCACCGTTTCTGTAAGAAGACATGGTGAAGGTGATCTTGGTACATTTACAATTGAAGAATTTATTTCTTTAATTAAAGCAGAAGAAAGTAAAACATTGAGGAAATTTTAATTAATTTTGAAATTCATCTAGAAAATAAAAAGGTTGGAAAACAACCATTAGTTAAATTTAAAATTTATAAGTCATAGCAATTCGTAGAAGCAGGTCAAGAAGACCGTTAAGAGTAATCAAAGAAGATCAACATAGAATTAATGAGAAAATAAGATATGTTGACGAAGTTCGTCTTGTGGGCGATAATATAGAAGTTGGTGTATATCCTTTAGATAAAGCTAAAGAATTAGCCAGAGAACAGGAATTGGATTTGGTTGAAATATCACCAAAAGCTAAGCCACCTGTTTGTAAAATTATTGATTACAAGAAGTACTTGTATGAGCAGAAAAAACGTGAAAAAGTTTTAAAATCGAAAGCTACAAAAGTGACGATTAAAGAAATACGTTTTGGACCTCAAACTGATGAGCATGATTATGAATTTAAAAAGAAACATGCTCTTAAGTTCTTACAAGAAGGTGCTAAATTAAAAGCATTTGTATTCTTTAAAGGGCGTTCTATTATATTTAAAGAACAAGGTCAAATTTTATTATTAAAATTAGCCCAAGAGTTAGAAGAGTATGGTAAAGTAGAACAGTTACCAAAATTAGAAGGTAAACGTATGATTATGTTTATTGCTCCTAAAAAACTAAAATAAAAAGAGTTTTTAAAGTTTAAAGCTTCTTAGAGATTTTAAAGTTAGGTATTACTTAACTTTAAAACTTTTTGGACTAATAACTTTAATACTAAAGATAATAAGCAAGTTAAAAACGAAGGAGAGATGCCTAAAATGAAAACCAAATCTAGCGCCAAAAAACGATTTAAAGTTACTGGTACTGGGAAAATCAAAAGAAAGCACGCGTTTAAAAGTCACATCTTAACAAAGAAGTCTAAAAAACGTAAATTAAGGTTAACTCATGACGGTTTAGTTCATAAAGCCGATGAGTCTAACATTAAGCAAATGTTAAACTTGAAATAAGTTTAACTAGGGAATTTAATTATTAACCATGGAGCTAGGCCAAAAATAAAAAGTATTCTTAATTGAATCGCCTACTACAAAACACATTGAAATTATGCCAAGATCAGTAAATTCAGTAGCCTCAAGAAAAAGAAGAAAAAAAATCTTGAAGGCTGCAAAAGGTTACTTCGGACGTAGAAAAAACGTTTACACAGTAGCAAAAAATGCAGTTGAAAAAGGTATGCTTTATGCATACAGAGACCGTAAAAACAATAAGAGAAACTTCCGTTCTTTATGGATTGTGCGTATTAACGCTGCAGCTCGTTTACACGGAATGTCTTACTCTCAGTTTATGGGGAAAGTGAAAGCTAACCAAATCGAATTAAACCGTAAGGTTTTAGCCGATTTAGCTGTTAACAACCCAGACGCTTTTAAGGCAGTTGTAGAAAAAATAAAATAAATAATAATACTTGCTTATAATAAAAACCCAAACAATAACGTTTGGGTTTTTTTTATAAATTTACAGATATTAAAAACCAACCAATGAAATCATTATTAATTACCTTACTATTACTTACTGCTACTATTTCTTTTGCACAAGAAACAGAAGAAGGAACAAACTCTATTGAAAACCAATTTGATAATATCTATAGAGTATCTACCACATACCAGGTATATAAAGTAATAAGCAAAGACAGCTATGTAAACTTAAAGTCTAATGTTTTAGACTCTCTTAAATCTTCTAAAAAGATAATTTCTGAGAAAGATGTATTATTAAAAGCAGAAAAAGAGAATATTGAAAAAAATAAGATTCTTCTTTCTAAAACACAATTAGACTTAGAGGCTGCTTTAATTAAAGAAAATTCTATTTCTGTTGCAGGTCTTCAATTAAGTAAAGTAACTTATAATCTTATCCTTTGGAGTATTGTAATTGGATTACTTTTGGCACTATCTTATTTTATTTTTAAATTTTCTAAAAGTAATGTACTAACAAAAGAGGCTAAAGATAATTTAGCTGAGATAGAAGAGGAGTTTGAAAAACACAGAAAAAACACATTAGACAAGGAGCAAAAACTTAGAAGACAATTACAAGATGAAATAAACAAACAGAGAAATAGTTAATTTATATGTAAAAAAACTCATTAATTAAACATAAACTATAAAATCTATGATAATTTTATAGAAAGCTACTTAATTAATACCTTAAAATTATCATTTTCATAATATTTGCGACTGAAATAAAAATCCACTCAATTATTTAGTCCATTAAATAGTATTTTGTTAACTTAGGATTTCTAAAAAAAACTAAACAAACTTAATTACTAAAATTTTATGAAAGCCCTTTTTTATACTAGAGAATATCCTCCTTATGTATATGGTGGTGCTGGTGTTCATGTGGAATATCTTGCAGCAGAATTAGCCAAGCTAATGCCTGTAGAAGTTAGGTGTTTTGGAGATCAGGACGACAGTACCAACAACCCAACTGTAAAGGGTTTTCCGTATGAAAACCCAATTTTCGACAATTCAGACGATAAGCTTAAAGCGATCTTTAAAACTTTAAGTACAGGGCTGCATATGAATGCAGACCCTATAGATGCAGATATTGTACATTGCCATACTTGGTATTCACACTTTGCAGGGATTGTAGCTAAACTTTGCTACGGTATCCCTTTAGTAATTACTACACACTCTTTAGAGCCATTAAGACCCTGGAAAAGGGAACAATTAGGTCGTGGTTACGATGCTTCTTCTTGGATAGAAAAAACAGCCATTGAAATGGCAGATGCTTTAATTGCGGTTTCTGAAGAAACAAAACAAGATGTCTTAAAACATTTTAATGTAGATGAATCTAAAATAAAGGTTATCTACAATGGTATTAACTTACAACAATACATTACTACTACCAAAACCGATACTCTATATGAATATGGAGTAGATAAAAGCAAACCTTATGTACTTTTTGTAGGGAGAATAACCAGACAAAAAGGAATTATTCATCTAGTAAATGCTATAAAATATATAGATCCAGATACTCAAATAGTACTTTGTGCTGGTGCACCAGATACTCCAGAAATTGGTACGGAAATGAAAGATGCTGTTAACGAGGTTAAAAAAACCCGTAAAAATGTAATCTGGATTGATAAAATGGTAACCAAAGAAGAAATTATTCAATTATATTCTCATGCAGACGTATTTTGTTGTCCATCTATTTACGAACCTTTTGGTATTATAAATATAGAAGCGATGGCTTGTAATACAGCCGTTGTAGCTAGTGCTGTTGGTGGCATTAAAGAAGTTGTTGTTCATGGAGAAACAGGTTTTCTAATACCAGTAGAACAGCAAGATGCTGCTCCTTTTGAACCCATAAACCCAGATAAATTTGCTAGAGACTTAGCAGATGGAGTTAATAAGGTTATTAGCAATCCTGAATTAAGAGAACAAATGGCTCAAAAAGGACGAAAAAGAGTAGAAGAACATTTTGATTGGATATCAATAGCTAAGCAAGTAGAAGAATTATATAAAACACTAAAAAAATAACGTAATGATAAATGACAAAGTATTAGGAATTATTTTAGGAGGAGGACAAGGATCTAGATTATACCCACTAACAAAGGATAGATCTAAACCAGCAGTACCAATTGCGGGTAAATATAGATTGGTTGATATACCTATTTCTAACTGTATCAATTCTGATATTAAAAGAATGTACGTACTAACTCAATTTAATTCTGCTTCTTTAAATAAACATATTAAAAACACTTATCATTTTAGCTTTTTTAGTGAAGCTTTTGTAGATGTACTTGCGGCAGAACAAACTATTCTTAGCGATAAATGGTTTCAAGGAACTGCAGATGCGGTAAGACAAAGTATGCTACATTTCTTAGCAAATGACTTTGAGTACGCTTTAATACTTTCTGGAGATCAATTGTATCAGATGGATTTTAATGATATGATTAAAAAACATGAAGAAAGTGGTGCAAAAATTTCTATTGCTACTTACCCTGTTAATGCTAAAGATGCTACAGAATTTGGACTTTTAAAAACGAACGAAGAAAATATAATTACTTCATTCATAGAAAAACCAGCTGCTGAATTATTACCAGACTGGACATCTGATGTTGGTGATGAAATGAAAGCACAAGGTAGAGACTACTTAGCTTCTATGGGGATCTATATTTTTAATAGAGAATTATTAATAGAATTAATGAGTAATCCAGATACCAATGATTTTGGTAAGGAAATCATTCCTCAAGCAATTGATAAACATAAAACATTAAGTTATCAATATGAAGGATATTGGACAGATATTGGTAATATAGACTCTTTCTTTGAGGCTAATTTAGGGTTAACAGATGATGTTCCTAAATTTAATTTATACGATAATAAAGGTATTTATACAAGACCAAGAATATTACCAACTTCTAAAATTGCTGGTTCTATTTTAAATAAAGCTGTAATTGGAGATGGTTGCTTAATTCACGCAGAAAAAATAGAAAGATCTGTTATTGGTATTCGTTCTAGAATTGGAAAAAATTCTCTAATATCCAATACCTACATGATGGGTAATGATTCTTATGAAACTTTAGAAGAAATAGCAGAAAACAATATTGATATTATGATGGGTATCGGAGACAGATGCTATATTCATAACTGTATTATAGATAAAAACTGTAGAATTGGTGATGATGTTAGAATTAATGGAGGTAAACATATTGCTAACATAGAAACCGACACCTACATGGTTAAAGAAGGAATTGTAGTAATTAAAAAAGAAGCTACCATAGCTAAAGGAACCATTATAGGATAAGAAAAACTTTTACTTTTTTATTATTTAAACTTAACAAAATTAATGCAAAATCAAAGTAGAATTGTAATAGAAAATATTGCTCCACAAATAAACCAAGGAACAGTAGATATTAAACGTGTTGTAGATGAAATTGTAAATGTAACTGCAGATGTTTTAGTTGATGGTCATGATGTACTTCAGGCTAATTTATTATTCAAACATGAAAAAGATAATAAATGGTCTCAAATTAGAATGACACCAACATTTAATGATGAATATTTAGCAATTTTTCAAACATCAAAACAAGGTTATTATTCATATAAAATTGAAGGTTGGGTAGATTATGCCTTAAATTGGCAACATGGTTTAGGAAGAAAAATAGATGATTCTCAACATGTAAGTTCAGAGCTTTTAGAAGGAGCAGAACTTTTAGCTACAATTCTATACAAAGTTTCTTCTGAAGATAAAAATTACTTACTGCACCTTATATTCATTTTTAAAAATAATGAAAACTATACTGAAGCTGTAAAAGAAGCTGTCTCTAAAAGATTAACTGAAATTTTTAAAAAATATCCAGAGAAACTTTTAATAGAGACTTCTCCTGAATATAAAGTATATGTAGATAGACTAAAAGCAAGATTTAGTACTTGGTATGAATTCTTTCCACGTTCTGCTTCTGAGCAAGAAGGTAAACATGGTACTTTTAATGATTGCCACAGATTATTACCTAAAGTTGCCCAAATGGGGTTTGATACTTTATACTTCCCTCCTGTTCACCCAATTGGAGAGGTAAATAGAAAAGGTAAAAACAATACTACTGTTGCACAAGATGGCGATGTTGGTTCTACTTGGGGAATTGGTTCTAAACATGGTGGACATAAAGACTTACACCCAGAATTAGGTTCTTTAGAAGACTTTAAAAACTTAGTTGCTAAGGCCAAAGAATTAGGTATTGAAGTGGCAATGGATTATGCTTTGCAGGCAGCACCAGATCACCCATGGGTAAAGGAGCATCCAGATTGGTTTAAATGGAGACCAGACGGAACTGTACAGTATGCTGAAAATCCACCTAAAAAATACCAAGATATTCTTCCAATTTATTGGGAAAGTAAAGACTTTAAAAATCTTTGGAAAGAATGTTTAGACACCTTATTATATTGGATAGACTGTGGAATTAATGTTTTTAGAGTAGATAACCCACATACAAAACCATACTTCTTTTGGGGTTGGATTATTGCTGAAGTAAAAAAACAACATCCAGATGTGCTATTTTTAGCAGAAGCATTTACTAGACCAAAGGTAATGCAACAACTAGCAAAGCAAGGTTATACACAATCTTATACTTATTTTACTTGGCGAAATTCTAAACACGAATTAATCGAGTATATGAATGAATTAACTAAAACGGAACAAAAGGAATATATGAGACCTAATTTCTGGCCAAACACACCAGATATTAATCCTTATCATTTACAAGGAGCTCCAGAAAGTAAGTACCTACAGCGTTATGCTTTAGCTGCAACTTTAAGTTCTAATGTTGGTATTTACGGACCCGTTTTTGAACAAATGATCAGTGATCCGATTCCTGGTAAGGAAGAGTATTATATGTCAGAAAAATTTCAACTTTGTAATTATGATTGGTTTAAAGAAAATAAAGTAACTACTTTAATTTCTAAAATTAATCATATTAGAAAAGAACAAGAATCTTATCAACAAACAAATAATATTCAATTTTTAGAAACTGGTAATGATCAAATTATAGCTTTTTATAAATGGAATGATCAAAGAACTAATGAAACAATAACAGTGATTAGTTTAGATGCTTATAATTCACAATCTGGTTCTATTCAATTACCACTGCAAGCCTTAAAAATAAATCATGGTCAGAAAATTGAGGTAGAAGATTTAGTAACTAAAAATTGCTACAATTGGTATAATGAGTGGAATTATGTAGAATTACATGCCACGCTTCCATTTCATATCTTTAAAATTAATAAGTAAACAAAAAGCACCTTTTTTTAAAGGTCTTTCTTGAACTCATAAAACTATGGCACAAACAAAAGTACACAGTCTTTTTACAGAATTTGATATTAATCTTTTTCAGGCGGGTAAACATTATCGTTTATACGAAAAATTTGGTTCGCACATTATTACTGTAGATGGTGTAATAGGAACTTATTTTGCCGTTTGGGCTCCAAGCGCAAAATCAGTCTCAGTAATTGGAGATTTTAATTTTTGGTTAGAAGGAGAGCATCACTTAAATGTACGTTGGGACGGAAGTGGTATCTGGGAAGGTTTTATTCCCAATATTGGTAAAGGAACAATTTATAAATATAAAATTAGAAGTACTAATAACGATATAACTACAGAAAAAGCGGATCCTTTTGCAAGAAGATGCGAGCATCCACCAAAAACAGCTTCAGAAGTTTGGGAAGATGACTATGCTTGGAATGATAAAAAATGGATGAAAAATAGAAAGAAAAATAATGCATTAGATGCACCTTTTTCTGTTTATGAAGTCCATTTAGGTTCTTGGAAAAAGCAAATTGAGGAAGGACGCTTTTTAAGTTATAATGAATTAGCAGAAGAATTAGTTAATTATGTTGCAGAAATGAATTTTACACATGTAGAATTTATGCCAATTATGGAATTTCCGTATGATCCAAGTTGGGGGTATCAATTAACCGGTTATTTTGCACCAACATCTCGTTTTGGCTATCCAGATGAATTTAAATATTTAGTAGATAAATTCCACGAAAAAGGAATTGGAGTTTTATTAGACTGGGTTCCTTCTCACTTTCCTTCAGACGACCACGGATTAGGTTTCTTTGATGGCTCTCATTTATATGAGCACCCAGATAGAAGAAAAGGATATCACCAAGATTGGAAAAGTTTAATTTTTAACTACGGAAGAAACGAAATAAAATCATTTCTAATTAGTAATGCTATTTTCTGGTTAGACCAATACCATGCAGATGGTTTAAGAGTAGATGCAGTTGCCTCTATGTTATTCTTAGATTACTCTAGAGAAGAAGGAGAATGGGAACCAAATGAATTTGGTGGAAGAGAAAATTTAGATGCAATCAACTTTATTAAAGAGATGAATGCAGCTGTCTATGAGTCTTTCCCAGATGTACAAACTATTGCAGAAGAGTCTACATCATTCCCTAAAGTATCTAAACCCATTTATGATGGAGGTTTAGGTTTTGGTATGAAATGGATGATGGGTTGGATGCATGATACCTTAGATTATTTTGCAAAAGAACCTATTTACAGAAAGCATCATCAAAACGAATTAACATTCAGTTTAAATTATGCATTTACAGAAAACTTTATGTTACCTCTATCTCATGACGAAGTAGTATATGGTAAAAAAGCTTTGGTAGATAAAATGCCTGGTGATGAATGGCAAAAATTCGCAAACTTAAGAATGTTATATAGTTTGATGTACACACACCCAGGAACAAAATTATTGTTTCAAGGTGCAGAATTTGGACAAACAAGCGAATGGGATTTTGACGGAAGTTTAGATTGGCACTTATTAGAATATGGTGTGCATAAAGGCGCACAGAATTTAGTAAAAGACTTAAATAAATTATACAAAAAAGAACCTGCTTTACATGAAAAACAATTTTCTCCTGAGGGTTTTGAATGGATAGATCACGGAGATCATGAAAATTCTGTTATGTCTTATATAAGAAAAGGAGAAAATGAAAAAGATAATATAATTGTTATCTTAAACTTAACTCCAGTTCCTAGAGAAAACTATAGAATAGGGTTACCAAAATCTGGAACTTTAAAACCAATTTTTAATAGTGATGAGACCAAATATAACGGTACTGGAAACTTTACGAACAAAAAGTTAACTTCAGAAGAAAAAGTATGGAATAATAGAAACAATTCTATAGAATTAAATTTACCTCCGTTAGGAATGATTGCTTACAAGTACAAATAAATTTAAAATGTAAATCCTCTTTTATTATCATTCTATTATTCTGATAAAAAAAGAGGAATATTTTTTTTAACTTCATAATAAAAAACCTGATTTTTAAGACATTAAGAAAAATACCATCATTTTTAAAAAGAAAATATAATCTAATTATATTTAATTAAATAAGCAATATTTTTGCGTCTTAATTAAACCAATCCATTATCGTAGAAAAAAAGTATTCCATAATGCTCTTTTACAAATAATTACGATTTTTATAAGCACAATAAACAACCAAAATTATGATTGTTAATACAGAGTTAGAACAAAAAGGAAACTTATTTCCAACAGAAATAGTGAGCTACAAGAAAGATGTAGACACATTATATTTTACTACAAAGAACAATGTAATTTTACAACTTACTGTAGTAAGAGACAGTGTAATAAGATTTAGATACTCTACAACAGGTAAATTTGAAAACGATTTTTCTTACGGAGTTACAATTCACGCATCTAGAGGGTATGACTTTTTAGACGTAACGGAAGATGAAACTCACTATGTTGTAACAACTTCCAAATTAATCTGTAAAATAGAAAAAAGCAGTTTACAAGTTAAACTTTTTGATGCTGTAGATCTAAAGTTAATAAACGAAGATGAAATTGGTTTTCATTGGGAAGAAAGTTATGAATATGGTGGAGACATTGTAAAAATGAGTAAGACTTGCCAAAGATCAGAAAGTTTCTATGGTTTAGGTGATAAACCAGTAGACGTTAACTTAAAAGGAAAACGTTTTGAAAACTACGCAACAGATTCATATGCTTTTGGTAAAGATACAGATCCTATTTATAAAGCAATTCCTTTTTATACCGCTATACAAGGTGATAAATCTTATGGAATTTTCTTTGACAATACTTTTAAATCACATTTCGATTTTGCACATGAAAGAAGAAATGTAGCAAGTTTTTGGGCACAAGGTGGTGAAATGAATTATTATTTTATCTACGGACCTAAAATGGAAGATGTAGTTAAAAACTACACAGACTTAACAGGTAAACCTCATGCTTTACCTCCATTATGGGCTTTAGGATTTCATCAATGTAAATGGAGTTATTTTCCAGAAAGTAACGTAAAAGAAGTTACAAATACTTTTAGAGATTTAAAAATACCATGTGATGCTATTTATTTAGACATTGATTATATGGATGGTTTCCGTTGTTTTACTTGGGATAAAAACCATTTTCCAGATCCTAAAAGAATGGTTAGAGAATTAGAAGAAGACGGTTTTAAAACCGTAGTAATTATAGATCCAGGAATTAAAATAGATTTAGAATACGATGTTTTTAAAGAGGCATTAGATAAAGATTATTTCTGTAAACGTGCCGATGGTCCTTATATGAAAGGTAAGGTATGGCCTGGTGAATGTTATTTTCCAGATTATACAAAACCAGAAGTAAGAGAATGGTGGTCTGGTTTATTTAAAGAACTAATTGAAGACTTTGGTGTTAAAGGAGTTTGGAATGATATGAATGAGCCAGCTGTAATGGATGTTCCTAACAAATCTTTTCCAGATGATGTTCGTCATGATTATGATGGAAATCCTTGTTCTCATAGAAAAGCACATAATATTTATGGAACCCAAATGGCACGTGCAACCTACCACGGTTTAAAGAAATACGCATATCCGAAAAGACCTTTTGTAATTACAAGATCTGCATATTCTGGTGCGCAAAGATATACTTCTACTTGGATGGGAGATAACGTTGCAACTTGGGAGCATTTAGCAATTGCAAACAATCAAGCACAGAGAATGTCTATGTCTGGTTTTTCTTTTGCAGGATCTGATATTGGTGGATTTGCAGAACAGCCACAAGGAGAACTTTTTGCCCGTTGGATTCAATTAGGTGTATTTCATGCTTTTTGTAGAGTACACTCTTCTGGAGATCATGGAGATCAAGAACCTTGGGTATTTGGAGATGAAGTTACAGATATCGTAAGAAAATTTGTGGAACTTAGATACCAATTATTACCTTATTTATATACTTGTTTCTGGAATTATATTAATGACGGAACACCTATTTTAAAATCGTTAGTTTTATACGACCAAGAAGATACCGCTACACATCATAGAAGTGATGAATTTGTTTATGGTGAACAAATTTTAGTTTGCCCAATACAAGAACCAAACGCTAAAGGTAGAAGAATGTACATACCTAGAGGTAAATGGTATAACTTCTGGACAAATGAACTTATAGTTGGTGGTAAGGAAATTTGGGTAGATGCAGACATAGATAGCATGCCTATTTTTATTAAAGAGGGTGCAGTAATACCAAAATACCCTGTACAACAATATGTTGATGAGATAGAATTTGATGAAATTACTTTAGATCTTTATTATAAGGAAGGTAAAGAATCTTCACAATTATACGATGATGCTCATGATGGCTATGATTATAAAAAAGGAAGGTTTAGTCTACGTACTTTTAAAGTAACAGGAAAAAAAGAAGAATTAATTATACAACAACATAAACGTGGTGATTTTAACGCAGGTTATAGCAAGTTTAATATTGTATTCCATAATTTACCTTTTAAAATTACTTCTATTCAAATAGATAATGTTGAAACAAATATAGATCGAGTAATCTCTGGAAATACTCAATCTATACTTTTAGATAAAGAATTTACAGAATTACATTTATTAGGAAAATAAATTTTATAGCACTGTTTTTAGTGAGGTAACTACCTGAAAACAGTGAGATGAAAATACCCCATAAATGGGTATTGTAAAGTCTAAATTACTAGTGTAAATTTGTAACGTAAGTAATCTTTTCCCCAAGCAAGATATAATTTGTTTAAGATTTCTTTAGTATTTAAATTACACAAAAAGCGATTAATAGTTTATCTAAACTATAATCGCTTTTTTTATTATAATAATCTTACCAATATTTTAGATTTCATGAATTCACCCTTTAAAAGGATATTCTAAAAAAACTAAAGCAGTGCTATTTTTTAGAATTTTATATAAATATTCATGTAAAAAAAAATTATCTGCCACATTTATTTACGACTAAAAATTTCATCTCACTGTTTTCAGTGAGATCACTACCTGAAAACAGTGAGATAAAAATACCCCATAAATGGGTATTGTAAAGTCTAAATTACAAGTGTATATTTGAAGTATTAGTAATCTTCCCCCTAAACAAAATAAAAATTGTTTAAGATTTCTTAAGTAATTGAATGAAAAAGAAGCGATATATAGTTTTTCTAAACTATGATCGCTTTTTTTTGTGCCATATAAATAATATCATATTTCACAAATAAAATAATTGTTCCCAACAAACGGATATTCTATAATAAAAGCAATAAACTATTATCAGTAATATCTCTTTACCAGTAAATTTATCATCACCATTTCTGGTGAACTAACTCACCGAAAACGGTGAAGTGAAATTACCCCATAAATGGGTATTGTGGGGTTTCTGTTATCCGTATATATTTGTAGCATAAGTAATCTTCCCCCTAAGCTAAATAAAAGTTGCTTAAGATTTCTTAATTATTTGAATGAAAAAAAAGCGATTTATAGTTTATCTAAACTATAATCGCTTTTCTTTTTTGAACAAAAAAAAACCTCAAAACAATGTTTTAAGGTTTTTATTATAAATATTAGGAAAACTATATTCCGTCACTTAATCCTTTTAATTTTTGAGTATTTTCAGCTAACATCAATTCATCAATAATTTTCTGAATATCTCCATTTACAATATTTGGTAAATCATATAAAGACAAACCAATTCTATGGTCTGTAACTCTACCTTGTGCATAGTTATAAGTTCTAATCTTAGCACTTCTATCTCCAGAAGAAACCATAGAACCACGTTTTAAAGCGTCTTCTGCATTCTTCTTAGCCAATTCCATATCATACAAACGAGAACGTAACACTTTAAATGCTTTTTCTTTGTTTTTATGTTGCGATTTTTGATCTTGACATTGTGCAACTAAACCAGTTGGAAGGTGTGTTAAACGAACTGCAGAATACGTAGTATTTACAGATTGACCACCAGGACCAGAAGAACAGAAAAAATCTATACGAACTTCTTTGGGGTTAATTTCAACATCAAATTCTTCTGCTTCCGGAAAAACCATACAAGTAGCTGCAGAAGTATGTACACGACCTTGTGTTTCTGTTTGTGGAACTCTTTGTACACGATGCACACCAGCTTCAAACTTTAAGATTCCATAAACATCATTTCCTGTAACTTCAAACTGAATTTCTTTAAAACCACCATTGGTACCTTCAGAATAATCTACGGTAGAAACTTTCCAGCCTCTACTTTCACAATATTTTGTGTACATTCTAAATAAATCTCCAGCAAAAATACTTGCTTCATCTCCACCTGCACCTGCACGTAATTCTACAACTGCATTCTTAGAGTCTTCTGGATCTTTAGGTATTAATAAAACTTTTATTTCATCTTCTAATTGCGGAATTCTAATATTGGCTTCTTCGATTTCCATCTTCGCCATTTCATTCATTTCGGCATCAGAACCATCAGAAAGTATTTCTTTTGCTTCCTCTATATTGTTTGTTAAGGTTTGATATTCATCTCCTTTTTTTACAACATCACCTAAATCTTTATATTCTTTCATCAATTGCGCATAACGCTTTTGATCCATGATGATTTCTGGCTGAATAATTAAATCAGAAACTTCATCATAACGCTGCTTAACAATTCTTAATTTATCTAACATCTTCTGTCTTTTCTTGGAATGCGAATTTACAATTTTTATAGGTATATTTAAACAAAGCAAACTATTTTTATAAAATTACTCTTTATAGCCTTTTCTTTTTTATGAATCACTTCTTGTCAGTAAGAAAAACCTACTACGCTTAGCCCAAATTTTCTAATTGGAGATTGGATTCGTATAAACGAAAAAGAAAGCAATACTACTTATGAATCTTGGAATACAAACCTTAAGGATTTAAGTTATACTTTAAAAGATAACGATACTATTTTTAAAGAAAACTTAAGTTTTATTAAGCTAAAAGATACATTATTTTTAAAAGAGGAAGGCATAAATGACATTGCTACATTTTTCAAATTAACACAACAAACGGACTCTTCTTTTGTTTGCGAACAATCCTAAAAACGAATTTCCAAAAACCATAAAATATATTATAGAAAAATGGCATTTAAAAGCAATTATATCTAAAAATGATTTTAAAATTAATTTTATTTTTGAGAGGTATTATTCAGAAAAAATAAAAGAATAACAATGATGCTTCTATTATAAATTATAATAAAAGTATTAATTTAGCGGCTAAATTTTAAAAAAAATAATATGAAAAAAATTTATCTATTAACAGTACTATGTGCTACATTATTTATTAATACATCTTGTGAAAGCAATGACAATGATGATTCTATAAAGATTTCTGGTTCTCTAAGTGTTGAAGAAGGAAAAACACAATTAGAAGATAATACTATAGAATTATTAAATAAAGTAGAGAGTTTTAAAAACGACAATGCTTTAAACGATATCATTGAATTAGCTGAGTATTTAAATGCAGACAATAGTGTAAAAAATAAAAGTTTTAAAAATACCGCATTAAAAACAATCTCTAATATAGCAAACATAGAAACTACAACAAACGGACTTACAGCTTTTAACGCAAAACAAGCAGTAGCAATTATTGCTGAAACATCACTTATTGATGACTTTAATAATGAAAAGGGAATCTATACTTGGAATGCAGAAACTGAAGATTTTGATAAAACAGGAAATAGTGATGATATTATCTATAATGTAGCATATAATGATGGGGAAAATGCGGAATTTAGTTTTACGGACTTTACGACTACTTTTGTAGGAAGCAATAACGACGAAGAATTACCTACTTTGGCTAAAGCAAATCTTAAATTAAATGGTACTACAGTATTCTCTCAGAATTACACAGCTACTTTTAAGAATGGTCAATTAATACCAACTGCAATTAACAATACAACTAGTATTGGAGCTTTTTCATTTGTAACAACTTATACTAACTCTAATAATAAATCGATAAAACAAGCATTAAGTTTTAAGCTTGGTGATGATGTTATATTGGGATATGATTTAACGACGAATGGTAACTTTAACGATGAGCTAGATGGTAACATTGAAGATATTGTTGATAATGTAACATATTCTTTTCAATTTTTAAATGCTGCATTAACTCTAAAAGCAAATGATGCTGGTTTTGATTCTGATAGCGAATTAAGTGTAGACCAACAACTTGTATTATTAAATAGCAATACAAGTGCAGAATTGAGTATTAATAATAAATATGTTGCTAAAAGTCAATTTTACAAAGATGAGGATATTGTAAATGCAAGATTCTTATTTGAAGACGGTACAACAAATGACTTTGATACTTATTTTGATGGGTCTTTTACAAGTATAGAAGACAAGTTTGATGCTGTATTTGATGCATACGAGAGCCTTTTAGGAGACATCTAAACGAAAAAATAAATATAAATTTAAAAGGTCACCTATAAAGGTGGCCTTTTTTTATTCAGGAACCTTAAATTTAAAACTTGATATATTTTCCCCAGACCAATAACCAAAAGCACCATTACTAATATTAGTAACCACTTCATTAGCATAAGACGCATTTTCTAAAATACTTGTTTGATCTCCTTCTACAGATTTCCAAAAATAAAATTGGTCTTTTGTAATAGAAATAAGCTGTATTTCAATTACATCATTTATTCTAATCTTATTTTCATTTTCTCCTTCTTTATCTGTTTTTATATAACTTACAATTAAAGGAAACGTTTCTGTTGCAATGTTTTCTGTGCTAAAAATAAAAGGTATTGCCAGTTCAAACTTTTCTTCTTTTTCATTCTTAATAAAAATCTTAAAATATTTCTGCTCTAAATTACTGTTATTAATAGTTAATTTTATGTCTTTAAAATCTGGATATACAATTCCATCTTCTTTCCAGTCTAAAAACTCAACATTTAATACCGCGGCTTTTTTAGGCACACTTGTTTTAGATACAAATTCCTTACCTCTAATCTGTATAGATAGATCATACGTTTTACCTATTTCTCCTTTTATTAAATTACTTCTATAATATAAAAAAGGGAAACGAGATTCATCTTTCTTTAAAGTTAATATTTCTGATACTTCTCCGTTAGACAGCACCACTTTTGCTTTAGATTCAATAGATTTCGCTACTTCTACAGAATCAATAATACCTTTAAATTGTAAACTATTTGTTAAACTTATTCTGGCAAATTTGCCTTCTTCTATTTGTCCTTCTACTGTAAGTTTATCCGAAGACAAAATGTCTGTTTCAGTATTTAAACAGCTACATAGTAAAAAGGATAAAAATATTATTTTTTTCATAACGCACTTTATTTAAAATGAAAACAACCAATTTAGAGTTGGTAAAAAAGGAAACAAATTATCTCTTTTTTCTGTAATTTCTATAAATGAATCATCTACATTCCCTTCTGTATTATAAGAAATCTGAAAAGGATTACTATTATTATACACGTTATACAACGTTAAATTTAATTTAGATTTCCATTTTCCTTTATTTTTAAAAGAATAGGTACAAGATAAATCTAACCTATGATAACTAGGAAATCGAGATGCATTTTTAGACTCAAAATTAAGTATCGGTCTTTCGTTTATAATTCTTATATCTCTAGGTCTTGTATAGTTTTGTCCACTAGTAAGTAAGAATAAAGCACCAAATTCAAACTTATTATTTAACCTATAATGCATAATGGTATTTATATTTATAGGTCTATCAAAAGTTGTAGGAAAATAATTCCCTTGATTTATATCTTCAAATTTAGCTAACGTTTTAGATAAGGTAAGTGATGTTTGCGCTATAAAATTATTTATTTTTTTATTTAGACTAACTTCAAAACCGTAAGAATTAAATTTACCAACAAGTATATCTCTATAAATATCATTAGAAAATAGATTATTTACAGAGCCATTTCTAAACTCAGTATAGTTAGAAACGTTTTTAAAATAAACAGCACTGTTTAATTGCAATCCATTTGTTTCGTAAGCATATCCTAAGCTAAATTGATTTACTACCTGTGGTTTTATATTTTTAGTACTTACCACAAAAAAATCTGCTGGCAAACTAAAGTTTATAGATGCTTGGTGCACAAACTGACTTAACCTTTGGTAGCTTAATTTAAAAGCTTGGTTTTCTTTATACTCATATTTTAAACTTGCCCTTGGCTCAATACTAAAAAAGGTTTCTTTACCAACTAAAGCATTTTTATAAGTAAAAAAAGAAGTTAACCTTAGCCCTGTTTTAGCTTTTAATTTTGAGGATACAGAAAATGCCAAATCCCCATATAAACTCACATCATCATACTTATATTTTTCTTGATTTAAAATTTCTAAAGGAGAATCATCTATACGTGCTTTTACATCTTTAGGTAATATGTTATTCTTATTGTACTCTGTTCCTAATTTTAATAAATACGATGGTTTGTCTAACAAAAAATAATGTTTTAAGCTAAATACATTAAAAGTACTTTCTGCACTATAATCAAAAGGAAAATCATTGTCTCCAAAAGAAAACTTATAAAAACTATTAGATACTGTGGTTTGAGAACTTAAACTAGACGAAAACTGATGTTTAAAAGTTGTGCCTAATAAAGAATTGCCCCATTGTAATTTTCTATTTCTACCTTTGGTTTGATCTCTAAAATTATCACTCGTTATATAAAGTGTAGTTTCTATCTCACTTTTATCTGATAGTTTAAAACTGTGCTTTGTTAAAAAATCATATAAAAAATAATTTTTCTTTTTACCAAGAATAGAAGTATCATCACCAAAGAAAGGTTTAAAAACTTCTAGATAGGTTCTTCTTCCAGAAATTAACAAACTATGTTTTTTATTAATCTTAATGTTACCTGTTAGTTTTGTAGACAACAATCCTAAACTTCCTTCAAAGTGAGTGCTATCTGGTTGTTTTAAAGTTTTTATATCTGTAACAGAAGATAATCGCCCACCATAACCTGCATCAAAACCTGCTTTAGAAAACTCTAATGAATGGACAAAGTCTGAATTTATGGTAGAAAACAAGCCTCCTAAATGAGATGTATTATGTAAATACATATTATCTAACAAAGTTAAATTCATACTTCCATTACCTCCTCTCACTAGAAAACCAGATTGACCTTCAGCAGCTTGTTGAACACCTGGCGTATATTGTATTAATTTAATTACATCTTTTTCTCCTAATATAAAGGGAAGCCTTTCTATATCTTTTTTAGAAAAGTAAATTTGATCTGGTACTATTTTATTTAATTGACTACTAGAGAAACTTCTAATTATTATTTCCTTTAGCATACTAACCTTTGGAGATAGATAAACAGTTCTTGTTACAGAATTAATACTTAACCTTAAAGTAGTAAACCCTATTTTAGAAAAGACTAATATGCTTCCTTCTGGTAAATTATCAAAAGAAAAGAAACCTTTTGTATCTGTGTAAGTACCTAATTCTGTATTTAAAACCTGAACAGAAACATCATTAATAGGTATATTCTTCTCGATATTAAATACTACTGAACTAACAATTTCTTGAGCCGATATGTTATTACTTAAAAGTGTAAAAAAGGAAATTAAAAATAATAATTTTATCTTATTCATATGCTATTACACCAATAATTATACAATAGTATTAAGCAAATTTAAAGACAATTACACGTCTTACAAAGCTATAATTTAGTTTTTTAAGAATACAATAATAAAACAATAATTTAAACGTTTAAAAGCAATCGTTTCTGTAAATGATTTTAAAATTGATTTTATTTTTAAAAGGTATAACACCAAATTCTGATAAAAGTTTAGTCTTTTTCACCTCACTTTAAAACATAAAAAAAGCCCATTATAAAATAATGAGCTTTTATATTTTTATAAAAAAATTAGAAATTAGAAACTTGTGCTTCTACCTTTTCCCATTCTTCCATTTTAGTATCTAATTTTGCTTTTTTAGCTTTGTATTTTTCGAAAAAATTTGGTCTTGCAGAAACTTCATCATAATTCTGAGCTAACTCCAAATCGATCTTTGCAATTTCTTTTTCTAAATCTGCTATTTCAGTTTCAATATTAGAAAGCTTATTCTTTAACTTCTTTAATTGCTTTTCTTCATCTCTAGATAATTGATGTGCATCTTTTTTAGAAGTATCTTTCTCTACTTTAACAACCGTTCTTTTTTCTGCTTCTCTTAAATTCTCTATTTTATGTTGTTCTAAGAAATAGTCAATATCTCCTAAATATTCTTTAATTTCTTTGTCTTTAAAACCATAAACAGTTTCCGTTAAACCTTGTAAGAAATCTCTATCATGAGACACTACAATTAAGGTTCCATTAAAATTCTTTAAGGCTTCTTTTAATACGGTTTTAGAGGCAATATCTAAGTGATTGGTTGGCTCATCCATTATTAAAACATTAAATGGTTGTAATAATAATTTACACAATGCCAATCTATTTCTTTCCCCTCCAGAAAGTACTTTTGCTTTTTTATCTACAGCATCTCCACCAAATAAGAAAGAACCTAACATGTCTCTAACACGCACTCTATTTCCGTCTGTGGCAGCATCTTCCATAATTTCCAACACTGTTTTTTCCGGCGGTAATTCTTCAGATTGATTCTGAGCAAAATAACCAACTTCTACATTATGCCCAAGTTTTAAAATTCCTTCAAAAGGAATCTCTCCAACCATCATTTTTGCCAAAGTAGATTTTCCTTGTCCGTTCTGACCAACAAAAGCTATTTTACTGTTTTTCTCAATTAATAAATCTACATCTTCTAAAACATGTTTATCACCATAACTTTTACAAAGTTTTTCTGCTTCAACAATAATTTTACCAGGTTCTTTAGAGATGGCAAACTTAACATTCATTGCTTGGTTATCATCTTGGTCAACCTCAATCAATTCAACTTTATCAAGTTGTTTCATTAAAGATTGCGCCATAGATGCTTTACTTGCTTTTGCCTTAAACTTATTAATTAAGTGTTGTTTTTGCTTTATTTCTTTCTCTTGATTTTTCTGCGCCTGTAACTGCTTTTCTTTAATTTCTGCTCTTAAAACTAAGAATTCAGAATATGGTTTTTTATAATCGTAAATTTGACCTAAAGAAATCTCAATAGTTCTATTCGTTACATTATCTAAAAACATTTTATCATGCGATACTAAAACAATAGCTCCAGAATATCCTTTTAAGAAATTCTCTAACCAAATAATAGACTCAATATCTAAGTGATTCGTTGGCTCATCCAATAACAAAATATCATTATTTTGTAACAATAATTTTGCCAATTCTATACGCATTCTCCAACCTCCAGAAAAAGTATCTGTCTTTTTATCAAAATCTTCACGTTGAAAACCTAAACCCTGTAAAATCTTTTCGGTATCACCTTGGTAATTATACCCACCAAGCAACTCATAACGTTCTGTATTGTCCGTTAAATCATGTATTAATTCTGTATACCCTTCACTTTCGTAATCGGTTCTAGTAGCAAGTTGCTCATTAATTTCATCAAGTTTTATCTCAATTTCTTTAATTTCAACAAACGCCTGGTACGCTTCTTCTAAAATAGTTCTTCCTTCAACAAAATCTATATCTTGTCTTAAAAACCCCATTCTAATATCTTTATCAAAAGCCATGGTACCACCACTTGTTTCTATATCTTTAGAAAGAACTTTTAAAAGCGTAGATTTCCCTGCTCCATTTTTTCCGATAAGACCAATTCTATCTCCTTTATTTAATTTGAAAGTAATTCCTGAAAATAAATCCGTTCCCATAAAAGAAACCGATAAGTTGTGTACGTTTAGCATCTAATGTAATAATTGTTACTTAAAAAAAGTTTAAAACTCTATATTTGCAAAAGTATACAAATTTAAGGTCTATTATGTTGAAAAAGGGTACCAAGTTATATAGTATTTTTAAAGCCAAATGTCCTAGATGTCAAGAAGGCGAATTCTTTGCTCATAAATTTACTTTTAACCCCAATAAAGTAACCAAATTACATGACAACTGTCCGAATTGTAATTTAAAATACATGATGGAACCTTCCTTCTTTTACGGAGCTATGTATGTTAACTATGGTTTAACAGTGGCACTTTCTGTTGCTATATTTGTAATAAGTAGTTTAATTTTTGGTTTAAGTCTATTACAATGTTTTGCAGCAATCGTAATAGCATTGTTAATATTAGCACCTTTAAACTTGCGCTTATCTAGAATAATTTGGATAAATATGTTTGTCCATTTTGATAAAAAGTTCAAAAAAAAAGAATCATAAACCTTTTTTGGGCGCTTTAACAGGCTTTCGCTACTCGCTTTTTTGTAAAAACAAAAAGAGCTCAAACATATAGCTTGTCTTGAGCTTGTCGAAAGGCTCTATCCTTAGCGCATAGTGCAAACTGAATAATAAGTGTTTAAATATTTTTTATTTACGTTTTAAATTATAAAAATAATATTCTGTTCGATAAGGTTTATTGATTGTTAATTTATTAAAAATTTCTAATTCTGCTTGTTTAAAAGATTTCAGTATACTTTCTATATTAACTTTCCAATTGTCAGAGCTTGTTATATACTTTGATAAGTCAGGAGAGATTTTCCATTTGTTATCAAACACCTTTTTATCTTCTTTTTTCCAGTTTGAAATAATTAGAATAAACATATCACTTTTTCGATTTTCAAAATCATTATAAATAACTCCTTTGTAATTTAAAAATTGCTTAAAATCATTAGTGAATTGATATTTTAATTCAATACGAACAGGGTTATCAATGTTTTTTATATCAATAACAGTTAAATCAATACGTACTTTGCCAACTCTAATTTCCGCAAAAGCCTTTAAATCTGTAAAATTATTAGAATTAAAATATTCATTTAATTCTTCTAGTAATATATTTCTAATCAGTAATTCTTGCTTTTGATTTGAATAATTATGATTTAAAAAAATCAACTTGTTCTTAAATTTTTGAGAGTTTATTATTTCAGAAATTTGAGTTTCAACAAGTTTTTTTACTGTCATCTTATTATTACTTATAAAATAGAAATGTTCATACAATTTAAAATTTGATAGTTTTATGCTCCTAAATAAATTACAACTACTTTTTATCCTTCAAATGCTTAAAACGAACAATATCTATTTCTTCATCTAAAGATTCAGCATTATAAATATGATTAAACAGGTTTTTAGCAACCGTTGGTGCAATCATTACTCCACGCGTTCCTAATCCATTTAAAACAATTAATTGTGCATAATCTGGATGCATACCCACCAAAGGTCTTCTACCAGAAACCGTTGGTCTTATTCCTGCAGATTGAGAAACAATTGTATAAGGAACATTCAATACTTTCTTTAATTTTTCTACCAACTCTTCTTTTCCTTCTTCAGAAGGATCAGATGTTTTGTCTGTCCAATTAAACGTTGCTCCTACTTTATAGTTATTGTTGCCCAAAGGCATTACAAAAAGTGTGGACTTTAATAAAAAATCTATATTTAGTTCCGGAGCATGAATAGTTAACAACTCTCCTTTTGCTTCATTTATTGGTAAATAATTAAAATAAGGGTTTTCTACCACTCCAAAACCTTCACAAAAAACAATTCTAGAAGCTTCAATATCTTTATAAGAAATGGATTCTTGTTCAATGTTTAATTCGTTATGTTTAAATTGTTCAAAACGAATTAAGTTTTCAGATTCTAAATATGCTCGGTAAGCATTTATTAATTTTTCTGTGTCTATTCTACCTGTTTCGTTTACGTTTCCGAAACTAAAATCGGCTAAAACTCCGTGATAAGAATTGGTATCTAACTTAGGGTCTAAATAATCTGTTAACTTAGGTTTGTCTAAAGCACCAAACCAATTATTTTGATCTTCTACAGATTTAAAAGATTTTTTAATAACAAATTTTTGATCTATAATTATGTTTAGTTTTTCTTCTAACTTTTTATAAAAAGGAAGCGCAACGTCTAATTGCTCTTTTGCATTCCAAACAGGTGTAAAACGTTTTAAAATTACGGGATTGTAAACGCCTCCGGCAACTAATGATGAAGTTTGGGAGTCATCTTCAAAAACGATAAACGTTTTTTTTGCAGCAATTAATTCTTCTGCAAAAGCCAAACCTGCTAATCCTAAACCAACTATTATATAATCTACTTTCATATGATAAAAATACGTGAATTTGTAATAATTATAATATTATTACTGAACTTTATTAAATTGTATAGCCCCGATTGAACGGTATGTTTGAGCTCTTTTTTATTCCTCTTTAAGATAAAAAAAGCGAGTAGTGATAGCGGGAAATAGCTTCAAAAAAAAACGTCCCAAAGATTTGGAACGTTATAATATTTTAAAAAAATGGTGGTATTTAGTAATTCCACATATCCATTTCTCTATCTCTAATACCTTCTTTAATTTTATTAGCTTCTAATAACTGGAATAAAGAATTACCTTTAACGTAATCTGATATTGCTCTATCACCATAAATATTTTCTTCCCTAACAATAGTACTACTAAATCGTCTTGCATTTAGCATGTGATCAAAAGAAATTGGTTGTGATGCATTTTTTGGATTGAATACTTTTGCATCATGTAAAACATCTCTTGCAGATGGATAGAAAACCCAAAATAACTCATATAATTCCTCTTCATTACCGCCATCTAATCCCAATCCTAAAGTTTGTACATCTTTACCCATTGGTGCTATTGCTAACAATCTGTATTTTAATTCTCCTTGGCGTTTATCAAAATACCACATTCCTTTCATCATATACCCTTCTACATCCTGAGATTGAAGTCTAATAGTATCGCTATATCCATTTGATTCTCTTACACTAGACATTCTAGAATCTATTTCATTCTGAGTAATCTTAGAGGTAAAGAAAGAGTCTGAATATACTTCTTCTATATTACCTTCTTTGATTCCTTTAATTAAAGTATCAAATAAAGATCTTCTGTTAGAAGAAACATTTGAGTTATCTATTGGAAAATAATACGGTAAATTTATTTTTTGATTTAGATCTACAAATTCCCAAACTACTTTAGACCATAATATATCTCTATCATCTACATATCCGTAAGATAATGGAGCATCATTGTCAGCTGCAATTTGTTCTTCATTTTTCTTTCCTATTTGATCTACTGTTTTAGCGTTCAATAAACCTATCTGTGCGTTTATTGAACCACTAATCATCAAACCGAAAAATAATAGTAAACAATTTTTAAACATATTTTATTTTTTAACTTCTAGTTTGTTAATTCTATACTAACAGGTAATACTTGTTTAAGGTTTACTCCATTAGCAGTTGCCTTAATATCAAAAATATTAATTTGATCTCCTCTTTTTGCTTTAGCCAATTTTTGTTTTGCTGCTGCATTTAAAGAAGAACCATTTACAATAATAGTTAACTCTCCTGGTACTTTAATTTTAAAACTTTGAACTCTAATACTTAAATCGAATTCGAAATCTGGTAATCCTGCTGCAATTGGTGCATTAGCTAAACCAGATTTTGGCATTCTTACGGTTCCGTATTGTCCTCTTACAGATCCCATAGCTGCAGGTATGTCTTTAATTCTAAAGGTGGCTTTAGAATTTACAGATTTACCATTACTTAAAGTTGCACTTACATTAATAACTGCCGTGTTGCCACCGCTTGGTTTTAAAATATATTTACCGTTACCACCAGATAAAGAACCTCCTGATGCAGAAACTCTTAAATTGTTATCGCTAACACCTGGTAATGAAACAGAAATAGGATTGCTTAAACCTCTATACACAACATTCATTTTATCTGCAGAAACAACAGCATCACCTGGTTGTGGTATTACAGAATACGTACTTTCGAAAGGTACTTCTACCACTTCTCCATTTTGTGTAAAAGCTATTTTACCTTTAATATCATGACTACCTACATTACCGGCAGGCATGTCTATAATTACTTGACCCGATTGAATGTTTTTATAGTTTTTACCATTTAAAGTAACATTATCTGGAATCATAGTAGCATCATAACGACCCAAAACAATTTTTCCTGTAACTTTTTCTCCAGCAAAATAAGCGTTCTTGTCTAAAGCAACAATACCTTTATAATTATTTAAAGACAATGCTTCTTCCATTTTACCTCCTAATAAGTCAGATACAATATCACTTTCTGTGTTTTTAATATCTGCTTGCATTTGAGTTAAACTTGTTAAAGAAGCTACTAAAGGAAATCCTTTGTATCTATAATCTAACCATTTGATGGTTTTACCATCTTTATTTGTAACATCACTTGTAGAAAATCTATTGGCAACAATTGGTGCAAACTTACTGTCTTTTCCTAAGGCGCCAGTTACACTTGTTCTATAGCTATTTATTTTATCTAAAAACTCTTGACCTTCTGCTGTAAATTTATCACCTTTAAAGAAATGTTCATCTAAAAAAGCGGTTTTATCCATAGATTCATAATCATTTTTATCCTCTATATCAGATGTCATTTTAGCTTTTAACTCCTCTAAATAAGTATAAAAATCTGCAGAATAGCCTTTAATTTTTATTGCTTCTTGATTTAATGTTGCAAATTTTGCAGCTTGTTCTGAAGCTTTAGTTGCTAAATTAGCATACGCTTCATTATTTTTTGCGGTTGTTGAAACATTATTTTCACTTAACTTTTCGTTCATAAAACCAAAAGCAGATAAAACTTCTTTACTCATGTTCATTGCTAACATTGCAATAAATACAAGGTACATTAAGTTTATCATTTTCTGCCTTGCGGACAATTTTCCTCCTGCCATTATAATTAGTTTTTTAAATTAATATTTGTATTTGTTAACTAATTATTATTTAGACATTGCAGAAAGCATATTTCCATAAACTCCGTTTAAAGAAGATAGGTTTTTTGCTAAAGACTCCATTTGATCTTTTAATTTTTCTGTATTTTCTACAACAGCTCCATTTAATGCAGACTGTTTGCTTACATTTTCTACTTGTACTTTGTACAAATTGTTTAAAGACTCCATTTGAATAGCAGCCATAGACATTTGCTCGTTGTATTTGTTAGTAGATGAAATAGATTCTGATGCAGCAGATAAACCTTCTGCAGCTCCTTGAAAGTTTTTCATACTAGTACCTAAGCTTGTCATTAATCTAGCATCAATTTTAGCTTCTTGTAATAAAGTATCTAATTTTTGAGATAATAAACCTTGAGCACCAACTTCTTCTTTTTCTACTTTTACAGCTTTAAAACTCTCATCACCCAACTCAGGATATACTTTAGACCAATCAAAATCATCTTCTGGTGTATCAAAAGCTGAAACAGCAAAAACGGCAGCCTCTACTAATAAACCAATTGTTAACATCATACCTCCAGTAATAGGACCTAAACTCATGTGCTGAATTTTGAATAATGCTCCAACAATTACAACTGCTGCTCCCATTCCGTAAACGAAATTCATTATTTTTTTGTAAGATTTTGACTGTGCCATAATTTCTTTTCTTTTTATTTTTTTTTAATTATTTGTTAGTTGTACCAATGTAATTCTGTACGGTTCTAAAACCGATGTAACTTCTTGCAGTATCAGCATATTCATAATCTCTAGAACTCACCTCTAAAAAGTATGCAACATCTTTCCAAGAACCTCCACGAATTATTTTTCTTTTATTTTTTCTATCCTCAACATTCGGGTTCATTGTAGAAGCCATATAATAAGAAGATAGGTTGTAAGCAGTATTTGTCCATTCAGAAACATTACCAGCCATGTTATACAAACCGTAATCATTTGCATTAAAAGACTTCGCTTCCATAGTATAAAGCGCTCCATCTACAGCATAATCGCCCCTTACTGGTTTAAAGTTTGCTAAGAAACAACCTCTATCTGTAGTAGTATTACCTGTACCCCAAGGATACGTAGCAAATTCTAAACCTCCTCTAGCAGCATACTCCCATTCTGCTTCTGTTGGTAATCTAAAATCAGGAACACCAATTGAATTTTTTTTACTTTTTAAATAATTATTTTTCTTCTTAGTTCTCCAGTTACAAAAAGCAGTTGCTTGCCCCCAGTTTACCCCAACAACAGGATAATCTCCATAAGATTGGTGATAAAAGTAATCTTGGTGCATTGGATCGTTATAAGAATAACTAAAATCTTTTACCCAAACAGTAGTATCTGGATAAATGTTTAATTTTTCGTGTTTTACAAAGTCTTTTCTATTACCACCTTGTCTTGCAGCATTGTCTCTATCGAACCAAGTGTATTTATATTTTAAGTATTTTACGTTAAAAGTTCTAACACCATCTACCGCTTCATCTCTAGCCACAAATAAAGTATCCATAACCTCTACGTAATCTGCATCCGGAAAATCTTCTTTTTCCCAAATAATATCATTTTCCCAGTTTAAGGGTCTTACAGAATCTGAATCTAACTCTAAACTCGTGTAATTTTCATACATGTATTTTTCATAAGCATTAGCTCCTGTAGTATCTTTTAATACAGCAAATGCATAATCATTAATACCTCCAGTAGGAAGCTCACCATTTGGATCTGGTGTCCCCATCATACCTGCAAATTCTTGCTGATACCCTAATCTAGTTCTTACAACAGAATCTCTAACCCACTCAACAAATTCTTTATATTCGTTATTAGTTATCTCTGTTTCGTCCATGTAATATGGTCTTAAAGTAACTGTTTTAGTAGGTGAATTCATTGTACCAATAAGGTCCTCGTCTTGTTTACCCATTGTAAAAGCACCTCCAGGAATTAACGCCATACCAAATGGTTTTTCTGAAAACCACTTTTTATTCGATTTAACTCCGACCAATTCTCCTCTATCATTAGAGCCACAACTGTAAAAAACTACTATTAAAAGTGCAAATATTGCTGCTTTCTTCATATTTAAAAATGTCTTTACTATAAAGTCCGTAAACCTATTATTTTTTTTGTTAAAAAACAATAATCAAATTGCTTTTTAACGTTCTAATCTTTTAATCTTTATTTATTACACCAATTTCCGCATCGCTTTATACCATTTTTCAGGAATATTTTGCTTAGTGGCTTCAGTATAATCATTATATGTACATGGTATTAACGCATGTCTTTTGTATTTATTATCTGATAAAATTTTTATCTCTATCCACCATCTTCCAGATTTATTACTTTTATAAAATGTTAATGGGTCATCATCATCTAATAAAACGGTAAATTTCTGATAATTTTCTTTACCAGAAAAAGGGTAATCTTTTACTCTAAAGTTAACACCCTCAATAAAATACCAAATCATCTGAGCAATTAAATGTGCTGTCTGATGGTTGTTATCTAACTTAGAATTATACTCATAAATACCAAATGATGTAACCTTATCACTTAGACCTGCATACCTAGCAATAGCACAAATTTCTTCTCCATAAAACCCATTAGGAGAAGCATTATTGTTTGCTGGTGCTTCACTTTGTCTTACAGAACCCAAATCTATAGAAACAATATCAGCATTTCTAAAAACAGGTTCAATATTTTTTAATTCTTTTGCATTTCCTAATCTATAAGCATCAAAAAATAAGTTATCTAACAACTGTATTTCATCTTGCGAATTAAAATATGTCTGATAACCTACATTACTATAATTAAACAAGTTATTAGGTTCTTGCATAATTATTTTACTCAAATAAGATTGAGAAGTTAACGGATCATCTAAATGACCTAAATCGAAACGACTATCTACAGCAGCAATATTAACCGTTTGTTCTAAAGAATCATAAGCTCTGTAATTTACATAAGTAAGATCTTGCCCCCCACCAATAATTACAGGAATTATATTTTTCTTAAGTAATTCCGTAATAATTTCTGAAACTGCATAATAAGTATCTGTAACTGAGTTTCCTTTTAAAACATTTCCTAAATCTGCTATTTGAGTGTTCCAATTGCCAGGAAACAAATTGTATAATTTTTTTCGGATAAAATGCAAATCTTCTCCACAACCAAAATTATTTTCTGAGTTTCTATCTTCTTGAACCCCTAAAATAGCAATTTGCACGTTTTCTAAATCAGGCAAACCATCTTCTTGAGTATGTATTCTAAAGGTTTTACCTAAGCACAAATTAGATTGCTCTTCTAAAGATTTTACAATCGATTCTTTTACAGGTGTTAAAAAGTCTTGGTTCATCAAATTTTTAAAATCAAATATAATTTATGAAAAATATTATTTCTTTTTAGCTACTTTCTTCTTTACTACCTTTTTCTTAACAGCTTTTTTCTTCGCTACTTTTTTCTTTGGAGTTTTAGCTTCAATCATCTTAACAGCTTCCTCTTTAGATAATTTTTCTATTTCTGTAGTTTTAGGTAATTCAATCTTAATCTTACCTTTTATCACATTAAAACGTCCCCAACGTGCTTTTTCTACACGAATTTCTACATCTTCCCAATTATGTATTACCTTATCGATCTCTTTTTGTTTCTTTACCTCTATTAACTCAACAATATCATCATCTGTAAGGTTATCAAAATCGTATTTTTTATTAACGTTGATAAATATATTATTCCATTTTAAGAAAGGTCCAAAACGACCAACTCCCTTTTGCACAGGTAAATCTTCATAATGGTAAATTGGTGCATCTGCTTTTTGTTTTGCAACAATTAATTCTATCGCTCTTGGCAAATCTACTTCCATTGGGTTTTCTCCTTTATCTAAAGAAACAAACATGGTTCCGAAACGAATATAAGGACCAAAACGACCGTTAGAAACAATAACCTCTTCATCTTCATAACCACCCAATGTTTTTGGAAGCAAGAATAACTCTAAAGCTTCTTCCATAGTGATGGTTCCTAAATTCTGATCTTTATTTAAGCTAGCAAACACTTTTTCTTCGTCTTCTGGCGCTCCAATTTGTGCAATTGGTCCAAATTTACCTAAACGAACTAAAACTGTTTTACCAGTTTCTGGATGCTTTCCTAAAATACGTTCTCCACTTTCTCTTTCTGCATTTTCCTTTACATCTTCTACAGTAACGTGAAACTTGCTATAGAAACCTTTAATCATTTCTATCCAATCTTCATTTCCTTCAGAGATATCATCAAAAGAAGATTCAACTTTAGCTGTAAATCCAAAATCTAAAACATTAGAAAAGTTAGCAACTAAAAAGTCGTTCACAATATTACCAATATCGGTAGGAATTAATTTATTTTTATTAGAACCCGTTTTTTCAGTCAATGCTTCACTTTTTACAGCTCCATCAACTAAAATCATTTGTTCGTAATTTCTTTCTACACCTTCATCTTCTCCTTTCTCTACATAACCTCTTCTCTGTACTGTAGAAATTGTTGGCGCGTATGTAGATGGTCTACCAATACCTAACTCTTCTAATTGTTTTACCAAAGAAGCTTCTGTAAATCTGTAAGGCGGACTCGTAAAACGCTGTGTTGCGTTTATAAAAGAATACTCTAATGCTTCACCAACTTTTAAATTCGGAAGCATTCCTGCTTGTTCTTCTTCATCATCATCTTTTCCTTCTAAGTATACTTTTAAGAAACCATCAAACTTTATCATTTCACCATTTGCAGTGAATATTTTTGAATTTTCAGAATTTTCTATCTTAAAATTGGTTCTTTCTAACTGAGCATCACTCATTTGAGAAGCCAATGTTCTTTTCCAAATTAAATCATACAATCTCGTTTGGTCATATTCTGTATCTATAGCATGCATCTTCATGTTGGTAGGACGAATAGCCTCATGCGCCTCTTGTGCACCTTTAGACTTCGTTTTAAAAACACGTTGTTTACTATATTCTGCTCCGTAATAATTAGTAATTTCTTCTTCGGCAGCGTTTCTTGCATCAACAGATAAATTTAAACTATCTGTTCTCATATAGGTAATTAAACCGGCTTCATACAAACGTTGTGCAACTTGCATGGTCTTTGCTACCGGAAAACCTAATTTTCTAGATGCTTCTTGTTGTAGTGTAGACGTTGTAAAAGGTGCTGCTGGAGATTTCTTTGCAGGTTTCTTTGTTAACTCTGCGATCGAAAAATCTGCATTTGCACACGATTTTAAGAAATTTTCTGCTGTTTTTTTAGTATCAAAATTCTTTGGAATCGTTGCTTTAAAAGTTTTACCTTCAACATTAGAAAATTCTGCAACTACCTTATAATGTGTTTCCGCATTAAATTCATGAATGCTTCTTTCTTTTTCTACAATTAAACGAACCGCTACAGATTGTACTCTACCTGCAGACAAACCTCCTTTAACTTTACGCCATAAAACTGGCGATAACTCATACCCAACAAGTCTGTCTAAAACTCTACGTGCTTGTTGTGCATTTACCATATTATAGTCTATATCTCTTGGATTATCGACTGCTTTTAAAATGGCATTTTTTGTTATTTCATGAAAAACAATACGTTTTGTATTCTCATCCTTTAAACCTAATTGTTCTTTTAAATGCCAAGCAATTGCCTCACCCTCTCTATCCTCATCACTTGCTAACCATACAATATCTGCTTTCTTTGCTAAAGCTTTTAGTTTTTTAACAACTGGCTTTTTATCATCAGAAATAATATATTTCGGACTAAAATCTCCTTCTACATCAATACCCAATTCTTTGGATGGTAAGTCTGCAATATGCCCATAACTAGATTCTACTTGAAAATCTTTTCCAAGAAATTTCTCGATGGTTTTTGCCTTTGCTGGTGACTCTACAATTACTAAATTCTTTGCCATTTATCTCTCTTTTGTCGCTAAAACACGTTAAAAACGCACTATTTTGGTTGCAAAAGTAGTTAGTTTTTTGTAAAAAAAAATTATTTTGCCAATTTTCGCTAAATAAATACAGAAATGCATCAATATTTTTTCTGCCAATTTGTCACAATAAATTAAATTTGGTTGTATCTTTGCTCACCTTTAAATGATAAATTGAAAGATGGAACACGTAGAAAAAATCATAGACGAGAAAATACAAGGGAAAGCCCTTGTTACCGAAAATAAAAAAAACAACACTAAAAAATTATTCATAGAAAGCTACGGCTGTCAAATGAATATGAATGATAGTGAAATTGTAGCTGCTATTTTAGATAAAGAAGGCTACAATACAACTCAAATTCTTGAAGAAGCAGATTTAGTTTTAGTAAACACCTGCTCTATTAGAGAAAAAGCAGAAACTACTGTTCGTAAAAGATTACAGAAATATAATGCTGTAAAACAAGTAAACAAAAACATGAAAGTTGGTGTTTTAGGTTGTATGGCCGAACGCTTAAAAGAAAAGTTTTTAGAAGAAGAAAAAATTGTAGACTTAGTTGTTGGTCCAGATGCTTATAAAGATTTACCTAATTTACTAGAAGAAGTAAATGCTGGTAGAGATGCCGTAAATGTAATTTTATCTAAAGAAGAAACCTACGGTGATATTTCTCCGGTGCGTTTAAATTCTAACGGAGTTACTGCATTTGTATCTATAACCAGAGGCTGTGACAATATGTGTACTTTCTGTGTAGTTCCTTTTACAAGAGGAAGAGAAAGAAGCCGTGACCCGAAGAGTATTCTTGAAGAAATTCAATCTATGGTAGATAGAAACTTTAAAGAAATTACACTTTTAGGTCAGAATGTAGATAGTTTCTTATGGTATGGTGGAGGCTTAAAGAAAGACTTTAGCAAAGCATCTGAAATGGCACAAGCAACTGCTGTAAATTTTGCGCAATTATTAGATATGTGTGCTACAGAATTTCCAAAAACACGTTTTCGTTTTGCAACTTCTAATCCGCAGGATATTAGTTTAGATGTAATTCACGCAATAGCAAAACACAAAAATATTTGTAAATATTTACATTTACCTGTACAAAGCGGTAGTAATAACATGCTAAAAGCAATGAACAGACAACATACTCGTGAAGAATATATCGAGTTAATTGATAATATTTTTAAGATTGTTCCGGAAATGTCTTTAAGTCAAGATATGATTGTTGGTTTTTGTGGAGAAACAGAAGAAGATCATCAAGATACTTTAGATTTAATGAAATATGTAAAATACGATTTCGGTTTTATGTTTACCTATTCTGAAAGACCCGGAACTTTAGCCGCTAAGAAAATGGTAGATGATGTACCTTTTGCTACAAAAAAACGTCGTTTACAAGAAATTATCGACTTACAACAAGAACACGCTTTATACAGAACGCAACAACATTTAGGGAAGACAGAAGAATTTTTAATTGAAGGTACTTCTAAGAAAAACCCAAATGAATGGAAAGGTAGAAACACCCAAAATACCGTAGCTGTTTTTGATAAAGGCGATTATAAATTAGGCGATTTTGTAATGGTAAAGGTAGAAGATTGTACTTCTGCCACCTTAAAAGGAACTGTTGTTGGCTATTCTGATAATAATTAAAACAGGCCATCCTTAATCCTTCCTAAAGGGAAGGAAACTGTTGTGGGTAAAAAAAGAGAGATAAGACTGATAGAGACAAGAACCAAGACATAATGTTTCTTGAATAAAAAGATTCTTGACTTTAAAAAAGTAAAAAGAAATAAGTGTTTTCCCCTTCGGGGAAATTAAAAGGGGCTATATGGAAAACTTACAAGCATTAAAACAACGTTTTGGAATTATCGGTAATGATATTCACTTAAATAGAGCTTTAGAAAAAGCTCTTAGAGTTGCGCCTACAGATATTTCTGTTTTAGTTACTGGAGAAAGTGGTGTTGGTAAAGAAAATATACCCAGAATTGTACATCAATTATCACACAGAAAACATGCAAAATACATTGCAGTAAACTGTGGTGCAATACCAGAAGGAACAATAGACAGTGAATTATTTGGTCATGAAAAAGGATCTTTTACCGGAGCAACGCAAGACCGTAAAGGATATTTTGAAGTTGCCGATGGAGGTACTATTTTTTTAGATGAAGTTGGTGAATTACCACTTACAACGCAAGTACGTTTATTACGGGTATTAGAAAATGGCGAATTTATAAAAGTTGGTTCTTCTAAAGTAATAAAAACAAATGTTAGAATTGTAGCGGCAACCAACGTAAACATGCAATCTGCTATTCATAATGAAAAATTTAGAGAAGACTTATATTATAGATTAAGTACTGTAGAGATTCATTTACCTGCTTTAAGAGAACGTAGTGAAGATATTCATTTATTGTTTCGGAAATTTGCGGCAGATTTTGCACAGAAATACAGAATGCCTTCTATTCGTTTAGATGATAATGCGGTAAAAATGTTATTAAACTATCGTTTTCCAGGAAACATTCGTCAGTTAAAAAACTTAGCAGAACAAATTTCGGTTATTGAAGAAGAAAGAGTTATTTCCGGTCTTAAACTACAGCAATACCTACCTAATAACAATGGTAATTTACCTGCTGTAATTGGTGGTAAAAAGGAAAATGACTTTTCTACCGAACGAGATATTATGTACAAAATTTTATTTGATATGCGTAATGACATCAACGATTTAAAAAAGTTGACGCTCGATTTAATGAAAAGTGGTAATGTAGAGGAAGTGCAAGAAGAACATCATCAATTAATTGAAAAGATGTATGAAAACAAAGATGCTCATAAATCTAATGTAGAAGTAATGAATATTCCGCAAAACTCATCTACAGAAAAAGATTATGATTTTATTGAGACGATTGAAGAAGACGAATCTTTATCTTTACAAGACAAGGAAGTAGAAATGATTAAAAAATCTTTAGAGAAAAACAGCAATAAACGTAAGTTGGCCGCTAAAGAACTAGGGATATCTGAAAGAACTTTGTACAGAAAAATTAAACAATACGATTTGTAAAAGAATGTGTAATTGTTTAAAAGTTGAATTGTTTAATCTCTAAAAACTGTCCCCTCGAGCGCCGTCGAGAGGTATTAATAAGTAAATCTTTTAGGTCTCGACTGCGCTCGACCAGACAAAATCAATGAAAAAAATACTCTACATAACATTATTCTCATTAAGCACTTTATTTTTTGTTGCTTGTGGTGCATACTCTTTTACGGGAGGAAGTACCGGTGATGCAAAAACCTTACAAATAGATTTTTTTCCGAATCAAGCATCTTTAGTAGAGCCAACTTTAAGTCAGCGTTTTACCCAAGACATGCTAGATTTATTTACAAGACAAACCAACTTAACCACAGTAACCTCTAATGGAGATTTATATTTTAGCGGAGAAATTACGGGTTATAGAATTACCCCTATGAGTGCTACTGCAGACCAAACTGCTGCTCAAAATAGACTTACAATAACAGTAAATGTTCGTTTTGTAAACAAATTGATAGAAAAAGATGATTTTGAAAAACAATTCTCATTTTACTCAGACTTTGCTGCAGATGCACAACTTACAGGTGGTGTTTTAGAAGCTGCATTAGATGAAATTATGGAGAGATTAACACAAGATATTTTTAATGCTTCCGTTGCAAAATGGTAATATTATAAGTATACAGTGTTCAGTTGCAGTATTCAGTAAAAAAGAGATAAAAATAACTAAGGTTTGAAATCAAATATTTTCATCAATTTAATAAAAAATAAAACTCAAATTCAGGAAGTGGAAACTGCTGAATTAAAAACTATTGTTGAAGAATATCCGTATTTTCAAGCAGCTAGGGTTTTGTATTTAAAAGGTTTGAAAAATCAGGATAGTTTTAAATATAATAACGAATTAAAAGTAACCGCTGCTTACACCACAGACAGAACTTTATTGTTCAATTATATTACTACAACCAATTTTAATAATCAGAAAGAAAATATTCATCAACAAATATTTGAAAAAATATCCGCAGAAAAAACAGTTGCAACTCCTACTAAAATTATTGAAACTCCAATAAAGAAAGCAATAATAGTTTCAGAAAATATTGTTGAAATAGAAACGACATTAGAAATTGGTAAGCCTATTTCTTTTTCTTCTGCAGAGAATCACTCTTTTGGAGAATGGCTACAACTATCATCTAGAAAGCCTATTGTTAGAGAAGAAAAAAAGCTCATAGAAAAAACCGCTGTAGAAAAACCTACAGAAAAAGAGAACTTAATAAATACTTTTATTGAAAATAATCCTAAAATTAAGCCTTTAGCCAAAGATAAAATAGTAGCTGTACCGGTTGCTAAAAACAGCCAAGATTCATCTTTAATGACAGAAACATTAGCTAAAGTTTATTTAGAACAGAAAAAGTATGAAAATGCAATGCAAGCTTATAGAATTTTAAGTTTGAAATATCCAGAAAAAAGTGGTTTCTTTGCAGACCAAATTAAAAGAATACAAATTTTACAAAAAAATAAATCATGAGTTACACAGCATTTTTAATTCTAATTTTGATTGTAGCCGTTGCATTAATCTTAATTGTGATGGTTCAAAATCCTAAAGGTGGAGGATTAACTTCTTCTTTTGGAGGTAGTGGAGCACAATCTTTGGGTGGTGTACAAAACACTAACAATTTCTTAGACAGAACAACTTGGACTTTAGCTATTGCTATGTTTGCATTAATTTTATTAGCAAACTTTGCAATTCCAAGAAGTGGAGACAACAACTTTCAGTTAAACGATACTTTAGATGGTATTGAAACTTCTACACCTGTTGAAAACACAACTCCTATAACTAACGATAGTTTAAATTAACTATCCGTTAGAGATAATTTAAAATGCCAACGTAAATGACACGTTGGCATTTTTTTTGCGCCTAAAATTTAACAATAAAATCAATCAAAGAAAAATTGTCAGTTTTAGTGTAATGGCACAATTTCTGACAATTTACTGTTAGTAACATATAAATTAATTATCTAAAAATATAACAATGGGATTAAACATTAAACCTTTAGCAGACAGAGTTCTTGTAGAGCCTGCTCCAGCAGAAACAAAAACAGCGTCAGGATTAATTATACCTGATAACGCAAAAGAAAAACCACAACAAGGAACTGTTGTTGCTGTTGGAAACGGAAAGGTAGACGAGCCTTTAACTGTAAAAATTGGAGACACTGTTTTATATAGCAAATACGGTGGTACAGATTTAAAGTTAGAAGGTAAAGATTATTTAATGATGCGTGAGTCTGATATTTTAGCGATTATTTAAAACGCTATTTGCTTTTGGCTATTTGCCTTTAGCAAAATCAAAAAATAAAATTCATAGTAACTTATTTTAGCTAACGGCTAAAAGAAAAATTAAAAACAATGGCAAAACATATAAAATTTGATATTGAAGCAAGAGACGGATTAAAACGTGGTGTTGATGCTTTAGCAAATGCAGTAAAAGTAACTTTAGGACCAAAAGGAAGAAACGTAATTATTTCTAAATCTTTTGGAGCACCAACAGTTACTAAAGATGGAGTTTCTGTAGCAAAAGAAATTGAGTTAGAAAACGAGCTAGAAAACATGGGAGCTCAAATGGTAAAAGAAGTTGCTTCTAAAACCAACGATTTAGCTGGTGATGGTACAACAACTGCTACTGTTCTTGCACAAGCAATTGTAAAAGAAGGTTTAAAAAACGTTGCTGCAGGTGCAAACCCAATGGATTTAAAACGTGGAATAGACAAAGCTGTTGCTGCCATTATTGAAGACTTAGAAAAACAAGCTAAAAAAGTTGGTAATTCTTCTGAAAAAATTCAACAAGTTGCCGCAATTTCTGCAAATAACGATGCTGTTATTGGAGACCTAATAGCTACTGCTTTTGCCAAGGTTGGTAAAGAAGGAGTTATTACTGTTGAAGAGGCAAAAGGTATGGAAACATATGTTGATGTTGTAGAAGGTATGCAGTTTGACAGAGGTTATTTATCTCCTTATTTTGTTACAGATGCAGACAAAATGATTGCAGATTTAGAAAATCCTTATATCTTATTGTTCGATAAAAAGATTTCTAACTTACAAGAAATTCTTCCAATTTTAGAACCAGTTTCTCAATCTGGACGTCCTTTATTAATTATTGCTGAAGATGTAGACGGACAAGCGCTAGCTACTTTAGTGGTAAATAAATTACGTGGTGGTTTAAAAATTGCTGCTGTAAAAGCGCCAGGTTTTGGAGACAGAAGAAAAGCAATGTTAGAAGACATCGCTATTTTAACTGGTGGAACTGTAATTTCTGAAGAAAGAGGATTCTCTTTAGAAAATGCTACTTTAGACCTTTTAGGTACTGCAGAAGGTATTACTATTGATAAAGACAATACTACAATTGTAAATGGTGCTGGTAATGCAGATGCTATTAAAGCAAGAGTAAACCAGATTAAAGCTCAGATTGAAACTACAACTTCTGATTATGACAAAGAAAAACTTCAAGAACGTTTGGCTAAATTAGCTGGTGGTGTTGCTGTTTTATATGTTGGTGCTGCTTCTGAAGTAGAAATGAAAGAAAAGAAAGATAGAGTTGATGATGCTTTACATGCTACAAGAGCTGCAGTAGAAGAAGGTATTGTTGCCGGTGGTGGTGTTGCTTTAGTACGTGCTAAAAGAGTTTTAGAAAAAATTACTACAGATAATTTAGACGAAACTACTGGTGTGCAAATTATTAACAAAGCTATTGAAGCTCCTCTAAGAATTATTGTAGAGAATGCTGGTGGTGAAGGTTCTGTTGTTTTAAACAAAGTTTTAGAAGGTAAAAAAGACTTTGGTTATGATGCTAAGAATGATGTGTATGTAGATATGCTAGAAGCTGGAATTATAGACCCTAAAAAAGTAACGCGTGTTGCATTAGAAAATGCTGCATCTGTTGCTGGTATGATCTTAACTACAGAGTGTGCTTTAGTAGATATTAAAGAAGATGCTCCTGCAATGCCTCCAATGGGTGGTGGAATGCCAGGAATGATGTAATAGCGAATCGCTATAGATAAACATTTTTTCTCCACTTTTTGTCATTTCGACTTTATGGAGAAATCTTAAATAAAAAAATCCGTTAGAAAATTTTCTAACGGATTTTTTTGACATAAACAGACCCTTTAGGTTTTAAAAACCTGAAGGGTTTTAAATTTAATTCTTCTTTTGCTTTTTCAATTCTCCATTATGGTCTTTAATTATTTCTTCTTCTCTGTACTTACAACAACCATGTACAGAACCATACGCTTCATCTGTTGCAATTAATGTATTTTCTTTATCTAAAACAATATCATGACCTACAGCCAAAACACTTTGCTGAATCATTTCAACATCGGTTTTACGTTCGTCTAAAATTACATTTAACTGATGCGTTTCTACACTCCAAATTGCAAACTTTACACCTTTTGTTTTTAAAGCAGCTGTTTCTATACGTTTTTTACACATACCACAAATACCATCTACTTCTATAGATACTTTTGCACTTTTATTCTTTTTAACTTCTTGTGATTGTGTAGAGAAACCAATCAAACATAAACTGAATACGAATAGTAATTTTTTCATCTTTTTTCTAATTTTATATTATGTTACTTATTTCCACTGCGTGGGTTATTTAATCTTAAATCTTAATCCTGTATAAAATGCTCTTCCAAAAATTGGAGAATACACAATGGTACTATCAAAATAGGACCCAAAAGGATTGTCACTACCTAAAATAGGATTTTTCTGCTGAACATTTGTCAAGTTCTCTGCACCAACATACACTTCAAACTTGTCTGAAAACACTTTAGTTATTTGTGAATTTAACAATTGATAAGAATCTGAATATGTTGCCAACTGATACTGTGCTGGGTTAGGCGCAGTATTTGGTAAACGCTGCTCCCCTATGTTATTAAAAGTAACATCAAATTTCCAGTGTGCATTATTTTCTTTTACAGGTGTTTCATAAGAAAGGTTTGCAAAAAATCTATTTTTAGGTTGAATCGGTTTTTGCAAATTCCCCGAAGTATAATCCGTAGAAATATCAAAATACTTATACGCTGTTCTAAAATTAAAATACGGTGCAATGTTATAATTCAATTCAACCTGAAAACTATTTGCGATACTTTTTCCGTTTAAATTATAGAATGCTATTTCTTGTGGATTTTCCCAATCTACCACTACTTGGTTTGTAAAATCTGTCTGATAAAAATCGAAAGTAACATCTCCCTTTTTATTGAATAAGTTAAATCTTTGCATATAAGAAACTCCATAATTCCAAGCAACTTCCGGATTTAATCCGTAGATATTACCGCCAACATCATCAATATTAATAACTCTTGAACTTGCAAACAATTGTTGATTTTCTGCAAAAATATTAGCACTTCTTTTTCCTCTTCCTGCAGATGCTCTAAAAACACTGTTTTCCCAAGGTACATATCTTGCATGAATTCTAGGGGTTACAAAAGTTCCTAATAAATTATGAGTATCTATACGCAAACCTGCCGTTAAGCTAAAATCATTCAAATTATCGAACGCATATTCAAAAAAGGCTCCCGCAGAAGTTTCTTTTCTATCGTAATTGGTAATATTTACCAATTCTTCATAATTATCATGCGTAAAACTAAGTCCTGTTTTAAACTTATTTCTAGTATCTCCTATTATAGAATTGAAAATAATATTAGAAAAGATACTTTGATGTTCTATATTGTAAATTTTTTGTCCAAAATAAGAATCTTGTTGATGGTTGCTATACGCAAACTGAAGACTTACACTTTGAAAAGGCAATTCTGGAAAAACATATCCTAATTTAGCAGAAGTCTCAAAACGTTTGGTATCTATTTCACTTCCCCAAGTATTAATTGTTCCTTTATCTAAAGATGGATTAAAATCAATCTCTCCTGTTTGTTTTTCATCGTTTAAAAAACGTATATTAATAAAACTTACCCAACCTTTTTCTGCATCGACATATTGCCAACGGTTCATTACATTTATTTGACTCGCTAAAGGACTGTCTAAAAAATTATCATTGTTTTTATCAAATTTTTCACCTCTATAATTCCCGTGTAAATAGACACCTGTAGACCATTTGTCTGATACTTTTTGGTTAAAATGTGTATTTAACTCCAATCTTCCATTTAAAGAAGAATAGGCATTTACAAAGAATTTATTATCCGAAAAAGGTTTTACCAATTCTGCATTTATTTGTCCGGATATACTCTCGTAACCATTAACAACAGAACCAGCTCCTTTTGTAATCTGAATACTTTCTACCCAAGTACCTGGTGTAAAAGTCATTCCAAAAACCTGACTTGCACCTCTTACAGAGGGAATGTTTTCTTGTGTAATTGACAAATACGGGCTCGTTAAACCCAACATTTGTATTTGCTTTGTACCTGTTAAAGCATCAGAAAAGCTAACATCTATAGATGGGTTGGTTTCAAAACTTTCTGCTAGGTTACAACAAGCTGCTTTTAATAATTCTTCTGAATTTACCGTAAACATATTGGCGGTAGACAAAAAAGATTTCTGAATTGCATTTCGTTTACTTTTAATAATAACTTCATCTAAATTACCTTCTTGAGTAATATAATGATGAATAGGATCTAAGTTTTCAATAGTTAAAGTATCGGTTTTATACCCTAAATAATTAACGACTAATTTTTTATATTCAGGTTTGTAATCTATAATAAACCAACCTTTATTGTTTGTAATTGCACTTACGTTTGTGTTTAACCAATGTACAGTTACATTGGCAACTCCTAAATTATCTTTAGGATTATTTTTGTCCATAATCATCCCTTTAAATGTAGTTTGAGAAAAGAGTATGACAGGAATAAATAGTAGAAAACTACTAAGTATATATTTTTTCATTGTATGTTTTAATTTTAATTTATAAAGCTAATTTTTATCGCCTTTAGGCAATATTTATAGATTTAAAAATTAAAATCAAATTAAAAAAGATTGGTAAAGAATCTGATAATTTAGAAGAATACCAGGTGGTGAAATGTTGTTGTAGTTTATCTCTTTAGAATCTTGTTCTAGAAATAAATCATTAAAAGAAATATAAAACGATGCTAGAAATTGTTGTTTTGAAAAATCAAAATCATCAACTTGAGTTTGTCTTAATTGATCTTGCCCTTTAATTTGATGAACCTCATTTTTACAACAGTTTTCATTAGCTGTAATTTTTTGCATTTCTAAACTACAATCATTAGCAGCACCTATATATGAGATATCTATTAAAGAATCTCCACAATAATGCTTTTCTATCGTAAAAGAAAACGTAGAAAACAACACTAGAAGTGCTAACAGAAAAGACGCTATTTTAGAAAAAAACTGTTTCATCGCTTTTGCAAATTTACAACAACAAAATCAAATTGGTTATTAAATTACTTATTACTCATTTTTTGATAATAGAAAGCAGGAAGCAATATTAGTAAAAATAGTGGATGTATTAAAAATCTACGAATGTAAAACGGCAGCAAATAGCCACTTTTAAAATTATCCTTTAGTAAAAAAACAAACAGAATAATAAGAATTACAAATGCTATCATTAAAAAATAACTAGCAAATTTTAAATAATCTTTACGCTCAAACAACACCCAAATTATACCTAATGAAATTACAGAATTTATAATATACCTAAATAACATATTTATTACCAGCTTCCAAGCAACTATATTCTGAATACCTGTGTACAAATAATCATTTTTAAAATACATGATTAAAGGGTCATAAAACAAATTCGTTTGAAAAGCTCTTACAGCAATTAACAACACAAAAAGCAAGAATATTAATACTATTTTTAGGTATTTACTCATTTTTTAAACTTAGAAAATTGATTAACCCAAATAACCCAAAGCATAAAAATAGCACCATAAATAATAGCTGGAAATACCAAACCATGTAAGAGTTCTTGATTTTCTGGATATTTATAAATCATTACTGTTAGAAATGCAATTCTTAATACATTAATTGTATAAATAAACAAACTACCAAACAGAGAGTATAAGAAAGTAGCTTTTAAAGACCCTGAAAAAGCAATAATAAAAGATATAAATAAAATAATTAAACTAACAGAATTACACCCTTCTATAACCCTAGCGGTATATTTACCTTCTATGATTAGTTTTACAGAAACTTCTTTATCATGCTGAATAGCTTCTACATTATAATCGAAAAAAGTAAGCACTTTTACCGTTTGGTCTGCCACAAGTGTTGTTATGGATGCTGTTTTATAAATCCCTTCCTTTTCTTGAGAATGCTGTAAGTAACTGTTATAAATTGTAACTAATAAAAAATAAGTTACAAAAAACTTAATTAGAAAAATGATGATGCTTTTATGTTTCTTCACAATAAATTTTATTTAATTTTGCGACTTATTTACAGAACGAATATACAAAATGAATATAGATATTTTACAACAACAGATCGACAAAATTATTTCATCTAACACATCTAAAGATGAGAAATTACAAGCTATATGCGATTATTTAGAAAAAGAAATTTCTTACTATGATTGGGTTGGTTTTTATTTTAAAAACGGAGATAAAGACGAGCTAAAACTAGCTCAGTATACAGGAGAAGAAACAGAACACACTATTATTCCGTTTGGAAAAGGTATTTGTGGGCAAGTTGCTGTTAGCAATGAAAACTTTGTTGTACAAGATGTTTCTGCTCAAGACAATTATATTTCTTGTGGATGGAAAGTAAAATCTGAAATTGTAATACCAATTTTTGTTGCTGGCGAGAACATCGGCCAGATTGATATAGATTCTCATACAGCAAATACATTTTCCGCAAAAGACGAAGCACTTTTAGAGTATATTTGCAAAGAATTATCAAGTATCCTTTAATTTTATTGATTTATATTTAATTTATTCTTATTTTTGATAAATATAATGTAATTTATATTTATCAAATTTAAAAACAATGAGAAAACACGAATCGACTGCTACATTTACCTCTAGAAACTCATCATCTAACCATAACACAAAAAACGAATCTATTTTAGATCATTTTATTGTTTGGTTTCGAGATTTTTTAGAAAATGCAGAGTAGTCGATTCTTGTGTTTCTTATCCTAAATATTTCATTTAATATTTGTTGTTAATTACTTGCTATTTTTGTTACTATCTTTTATTGCCTTAGAAGATTGCTTTACCTAAATTTGCACGCTTAAACAACACAACACTAAATGAGCACTTCAAAAACAATTAAATCCGCATTAATTTCGGTATTTCACAAAGATGGTCTAGAACCAGTTGTAAAAAAATTAAATGAATTAAATGTAACTATCTACTCTACAGGTGGTACAGAAAAATTCATTAAAGATTTAGGAATCAATGTAATTCCGGTAGACGAGGTTACTTCTTACCCATCTATTCTTGGTGGAAGAGTTAAAACACTACACCCTAAAGTTTTTGGAGGTATTCTTAACAGACAAGACAATGAAAGCGATGTTGCTGAATTGGCAGAATTTAATATTCCGCAAATAGATTTAGTAATTGTAGATTTATATCCGTTTGAAAAAACAGTTGCTTCTGGAGCACCAGAACAAGATATTGTAGAAAAAATTGATATTGGAGGAATCTCTTTAATTAGAGCTGCTGCAAAGAATTTTAAAGACACGGTTATTGTTTCTTCTATGGACCAGTATGAAGGCTTCTTAAATACACTTTCTGAAGGGAATGGAGAAACTACAATTGCTGAAAGAAAAAAATTAGCTGCAAAAGCATTTAATATTTCTTCTCATTACGATACTGCTATTTTTAACTATTTTAATGAAGATGAAATAGTTTATAAAGCAAGTGAACAAAATGCAAACGTTTTACGTTACGGAGAAAACCCTCATCAAAAAGGATATTTCTTTGGAGACTTAGAAGCAATGTTTGATAAACTTCACGGAAAAGAATTAAGCTACAATAATTTATTAGATGTAGATGCTGCTGTAAATTTAATTCAAGAATTTAAAGGAGAAGCACCAACTTTTGCTATTTTAAAACATAACAATGCTTGTGGTTTTGCACAAAGAGACACAATTAGTGAAGCGTATACAGATGCTTTAGCAGGAGATCCTGTATCTGCTTTTGGTGGTGTATTAATTGCTAATACAGAAATAGACAAAGAAACTGCAGAAAAAATTCATACTTTATTTTGCGAGGTTGTAATTGCTCCTTCTTTTTCTGATGAAGCATTAGCTATCTTAAAAGGAAAGAAAAACAGAATTATCTTAATTCAGAAAGATGTTGCATTGCCGACATCAACTGTAAGAACTTGTTTAAATGGTTCTTTAGTACAAGATAAAGATAGTATTACAGATCAATTATCAGATTTAAAGTACGTAACCAACAATAAACCAACTCAAAGTGAGTTAGATGATTTGTTATTTGCTTCTAAATTGTGTAAAAACACAAAATCTAACACCATAATACTTGTTAAAAACAAACAATTATTAGCTGGAGGAACAGGACAAACTAGTAGAGTTGATGCATTAAACCAAGCTATTGAAAAAGCAAATTCTTTTAAATTTGATTTAAATGGATGTGTAATGGCAAGTGATGCGTTTTTCCCTTTTCCAGATTGTGTAGAAATTGCAGATAATGCAGGTATAAAAAGTGTTATTCAACCTGGTGGATCTATTAAAGATCAACTAAGTATAGACTATTGTAATGAACACAATATATCTATGGTAATGACAGGAACAAGACATTTTAAACATTAATTTTTAATATGTAATTTGCACTCAGAAATTTAGTAAGTTTGTAGAGTTACATCAAAAATAAACAACAAAGATATTTTATGGGTTTTTTCGATTTTATGACGGAAGATATTGCGATAGATTTAGGTACCGCAAATACTTTAATAATTCACAACGGTAAAGTGGTTATTGATAGTCCTTCTATTGTTGCCAGGAACAGAATTACTGGAGAAATCATTGCAATTGGTAAAGAAGCCAATTTAATGCAAGGAAAAACCCATGAAAATATTAAAACAATTCGTCCGTTAAAAGACGGAGTTATTGCAGATTTTGAGGCATCTGAACAGATGATTAAAGAATTTGTAAAGCAGATTCCTTCTATTAAGAAGCGTTTATTTCCACCAGCATTAAGAATGGTTATTTGTATTCCTTCTGGAATTACAGAAGTAGAAAAACGAGCTGTTCGTGATTCTGCAAAACACATGAATGCTAAAGAAATCTATTTAATTTATGAGCCTATGGCTGCTGCAATTGGTGTTGGTATAGACATTATGGAGCCAAAAGGAAACATGATTATTGATATTGGTGGTGGTACAACAGAAATTGCTGTAATTGCATTAGGTGGTATTGTTTGTGATCAATCTGTAAAAGTTGCAGGAGATCTTTTTACAAATGATATTATGTACTATATGCGTACACAACACAATTTACATGTTGGAGAATCTACTGCAGAAAAAATAAAAATCACCATTGGTGCAGCAACAGAAGATTTAGAAACTCCACCAGACGAAATGTTGGTTCAGGGTAGAGATTTACTGAGCGGCAAACCAAAACAAGTACAAGTTTCTTATAGAGAAATTGCAAAAGCATTAGACAAGTCTATCTTAAGAATTGAAGATGCTGTAATGGAAACTTTATCTAAAACTCCGCCAGAATTGGCTGCTGATATTTACAATACAGGTATTTACTTAGCAGGAGGTGGCTCTATGTTAAGAGGTTTAGACAAACGTTTATCTAGAAAAACAGATTTACCTGTTTATGTTGCAGAAGATCCTTTAAGAGCAGTTGTTCGTGGAACAGGAATTGCGTTAAAAGAATTAAAAAAATACAAAAATGTATTAATGAAATAGTAGTTTTTAAGTTCTTACAATGCAGCAGATTATCTATTTTTTTCAGAAGTTTAAGTATTTTCTGTTTTTTATATTGTTAGAGTTAATAGCGCTAACTTTTACTTTTAACAACCTAAGTTTTCATAAAAGCAAGTTTATAAACTCTGCGAATAGTGTTACAGGTGGTTTTCTTACAACCCTTTCTAATTCTACAGAATATTTAGGATTAAAGTCTGAAAATAAATTATTATCAGAAGAAAACACACGTCTAAAAAATCTTTTAGAGCAAAATAAATCTGTAATTTTTAATATTGACTCTACGATAATAGATTCAACAAAATACCATCAAAATTACACTTTTACAAATGCTAAAATTATCAAAAATAACTACTCTAAACCATTTAATTTTATAACTATAAATAAAGGTAAAAACCAAAATATAGATAAAGAAATGGCTGTAATTAATAGCAAAGGAATTATTGGAATTACAGAAAACTCATCAAACAATTATACGAGAGTTCAATCTATTTTAAATAAGAATAGTGGTATTAATGCACGTCTTAAAGGAAACTCATTTTATTACGGAACATTAAAATGGAACAGTGTAGATTATAATATTGTTCAGTTACACGATATACCTAGACAAGCTCCATTAAAAATTGGAGATACCATTGAAACAGGAGGAAAATCTACTATTTTTCCGGAAGGAATACCTATTGGAACGATCTCTAAAATAAACAAAGGAAACACTGCTAATAACCAAGTAGATGTTAAGCTTTTTAATGATATGAGTAACCTTGGTTATGTGTATATTATTAAGAATTTAGATAAAGAAGAACTACAATTTCTAGAAAACACAAGCAATGAATAAAAGTATAAATCAAATTTTATCTTTTTTATTCTTGTTATTCCTACAAGTATTAGTACTAAATAACATCAATTTTTTAGGGCATATAAATCCATATCTTTATATAAGCTTTGTAATTTTATACCCATTAAATGAAAAAAGATATTCTTTTCTTTTTATCAGTTTTCTTTTAGGCTTATTTGTTGATTTCTTTTCAGATTCTGGAGGTATACACGCCTTTGCAACTTTATTTATTGCTTATATTAGGTTGTTTTTTGTGAATGTTTATTTTAGAAAAATACCTGCAGATTACCCTTTCTTCAGCTTAAAATCTGAATCTTTTGGTAAAGTTTTTAACTATGTAGTAACTTTAACAGTAATTCATCACCTTATTTATTTTTCTTTTGCTAATTTTAGTCTCGATAATTTATCTATGGTTTTTTTAAACACATTATATTCTAGTGTTTTTACATTGATTTTATTTTTTCTGGGAACTTATATTTTTACTAAAAGCGAATAATGCAAAGAAGTTTTTTACTCTATATTTTAATAACACTTATCGGAATCCTTTTTATTGGAAGACTGTTTCAATTACAAGTAATTAGAGGTGCCAGCTATGATCCTATTCATAATTCTGCCGTAAAAATAGAATACGATTATCCAGAAAGAGGTTACGTATACGATAGAAACGGAAAACTTTTAGTAGCAAACCAACTTTCTTATGATGTTATGGTGCAACCAAACCAGGTAAAACCATTAGACACTATAGAATTTTGTAATCTATTAAAAATTGATAAAGAAGATTTCTTAAAAAGATTAAAAAAAGCAGATAATTACGCACCTTATTTACCTTCGGTATTTTTAAAACAATTGGCAAAAGAAGATTTTGCTTTTCTTCAAGAAAAATTACATAAATACAGCGGTTTTTTCATTCAAAAAAGAATCATTAGAAAATATCCAATAAATGCTGCAGCAAATGTACTTGGCTATATTGGAGAAGTAAATGAAACTTTGGCAAAAGAGAATGCCTACTATCAACCAGGAGAGTTAATTGGAAAAGATGGAATTGAAAGACAGTATGAAGACTACTTAAGAGGAACAAAAGGAAAAAAATACTTACAAAGAAACAACTTAAATAAAGTTACAGGATCTTATTTAGACGGTTCATACGACACCATTCCAGAAAACGGAAAAGACTTAACATTAACCTTAGATATTGAGCTACAACTTTATGCTCAAAAACTAATGTCGGGTAAAAGAGGCGGAATTGTAGCAATAGAACCATCTACTGGAGAAATCTTAGCATTAGTTACTGCTCCTTCTTACGACCCTAACATGTTAGTTGGTAGAAAACGATCTAAAAACTCTACAATACTATTTAACGATACTATAAGTAAACCTTCTTATGACAGAGGTTTATTGGCTACCTATGCACCTGGTTCTCCTTTTAAAATGATGAATGCTTTAATTGGTCTTCAAGAAGGTGTAATTACAGAAGATACAGGTTTTAGTTGTCATCATGGTTTTAGATACGGTAGCAGAGCAGGTGCTTTTATGGGGTGCCATTGTGGAATTACAGGAAGGCCAGTACAACTAAAATCTGCCATTGCTAGATCTTGCAACACTTTCTTTTCTCAAACCTATAAAAAAATTATAGAAAAAAACAATAAACCCTCAGAAGGTTTAGACACTTGGCATAATCATATTGCTAGTTTTGGTTTGGGTAATTATTTAGGGTATGATTTACCTGCCGGAAGTCCCGGATTAATTCCTACCGGAAAATATTATGATGATATTTATAAATATTCTTGGAACGGTTCTACCACAATATCTAACGCAATTGGTCAAGGAGAAGTTTTAACAACACCAATTCAACTAGCTAATTTTACAGCAGTAATTGCCAACAGAGGATATTTTTATACACCACACGTATTAAAAGAAGTGAATAAAACTCCTATAAAAGATTCTACATATACAATTGCAAAAAAAACAACTATAGATAAAAAGTATTTTTCTCCAGTTGTTGAAGCTATGCACGAAGTATTCAAAACAGGAACAGGGAGATTTAACCAAGTAGAAGGTATTGAAATTTGTGGAAAAACCGGAACCGCAGAAAATTTTGCGAGAATAGACGGTCAAAAAATTCAACTCCCAGATCATTCAATTCTAGTAGCCTTTGCACCTAAAGACAACCCTAAAATTGCTATAGCTATTTTTGTAGAAAATGGTGGATTTGGATCTACAATTGCTGCTCCAATTACCAGTTTACTTATAGAAAAATATATAAATGGTAGTATATCTAAAGAAAATAAATATAGAGAGCAACGAATGTTAGACTTAAACTTAAAAGATATTTACGCTAAATTAAATCAAAAACCTCAATAAATTGCGCCAAGAACGAAATAACATTTTTGCTGAGATCGATTGGCTTTTAGTTTTCTTATTTGCAATTCTTGTTGGTTTTGGATGGATGAATATATATGCTGCATCTAAAACAGAAGATACTACACAAATATTGGATTTCTCTACTAATTATGGTAAACAAATTCTTTGGATTATTTTAAGTGTACCATTAATTGTAATCATTCTTTTTTTTAATTCAAAATTTTACGAGAAATACTCCAGTATATTCTACATAATTTCATTGATTGTCTTAATTCTTTTATTTCCATTTGGTAAAGAAATAAATGGTGCAAAATCTTGGTTTAGCTTTGGAGGCATTAGTTTACAGCCGTCAGAGTTTGTAAAAGCATTTACTGCATTAGCTGTTTCTAAGCTTTTAAGTGATAGACAATACAATTTAGGCTTAGTTAAAAACCAGATAAAGGCTTTTATAATTATTTTTACACCTGCTGTATTAATTACATTACAACCAGATGCAGGTTCTGCTTTAATTTACTTAGCTTTTTTCTTTGTTCTAAACAGAGAGGGATTAACCCTAAATTATATTATATTAGGTACTTTGGCCATCGTTATTTTTATTTCAACTATATTCTTCGGATATACTTCCGTTTTATTTACCCTATTATTATTAATTACAATAGGTGTTGGATACGCTATTTATAGAGGAGGTAAAAGATTTTTTCGTTTTAATTGGTATAAAGTATTAGCACTTTATATAGTTGCCACACTCTTTGTATTTGGAACAAACCTAACTTATAATAACATTTTTAAACAACACCATAGAGATCGTTTTGAAGTATTATTAGGTCTAAAAACTGATAAAAAAAATATTGGATACAACTCACACCAGTCAGAATTAACAATTAGTTCAGGCGGTTGGACAGGGAAAGGTTTTTTAAAGGGAGATATTACTAAAGGAGATTTTGTACCAGAACAACACACCGATTATATTTTTAGCACTATTGGTGAAGAATGGGGATTCTTAGGAAGTAGCATGGTTATTATTCTTTTTATGTTGATGATGTATAGAATCATTTATCTGGCAGAAACACACGCTAATAAATTTGGACGAATATATGGCTACAGTGTCGCTTCTATTCTCTTTTTTCATGTTATTGTAAATATAGGAATGGTTATAGGATTACTACCAACTGTTGGTATACCTCTACCCTTTTTTAGCTACGGAGGTTCATCTCTTTGGGGATTTACAATCTTACTCTTTATCTTTATTAGATTAGATGCTCATAAACACTACGACTGGTAGAATAAGCATTAAGCCAACTCCATAGCAAAACCTATTTTATTAACAATTAATTACAGTTCTTAGATAAGACTGTAAGACCTTACTTAAAGGGATAAACTAAAGTTATACACAACCAGGAATAAAAGCCTTTAGAAAGCAAATTAGAGATCTAAATAATAGTTACTTCCCCTTATGAAAAGATAAGACAAGCAAAGTTTAAAAGCTTCAATAGCATTGCTAGAACAATGTCTATACATTATCAGAATATACTCAACTATTTTGACAATAGAAGTACAAACGCTTCTGCAGAATCTTTTAATGCTAAAATCAAGGCCTTTAGAGCACAATTTAGAGGTGTTAGAAACATCAAATATTTATACCTAATTTCTAAATCCCATAACTTTTGGACTTGATCCTTCTTAGATAAGACTACAAAGACTACTTAAAAGGATAATAATGTATCAACTAAAAGTTATACACCAGTAGTGATAAAAGCCTTTAGAAAGTAAATTAGAAATCTAGATAATACATACTTCCCCCTTATAAAAGTAAGAGCTACTTTTAGACCTTATAAGAATTATTATTTAAATTTAGAACAAAAAAAAGCTCTGAATTTTCATTCAGAGCTTTTAATTATATATGCTTTTAAAATCTTACAATGCAGCAACCTGCTTTGTTAATTTAGATTTTAAATTAGCTGCTTTATTTTTGTGGATAATGTTATTCTTAGCTAACTTATCTAACATAGAAATAACTTTACCTAATTTTGTTTCTGCATCTGTTTTATCTTCTGCAGCACGTAAATCTCTAACAGCATTACGTGTAGTTTTATGCTGATATTTATTACGTAACCTTTTAGCTTCGTTACTTCTAATTCTCTTTAATGCTGACTGATGATTTGCCATAATACTTAATTTATTAGTTTTTTATATTAAAACTTGTAGTCCGTACGGGAATCGAACCCGTGTTACATGGATGAAAACCATGCGTCCTAACCCCTAGACGAACGGACCATAACAATTAAAAATGCCTTAATTGCGGCTGCAAATATACAATGTTTTTTAATTCCTGCAAGTAAATATTATAAAATATAGTATTTTTTTTTAAAAAATATTTAATCAGTACTCAAAACATACTTTAAAGAAATATTCTAAAAGCTTAAAAACCAATAATTAAACCTCTATATACTCTCTCTAAGTAGTTTTAAGATAACAAATATATTTCTGCAATTTATCTTAAACACACTACATATTGTCTATTTTAAGGAAATCGACAACATGTATCTATAAAAAGTTCTAGCTTAAATTTAAGACAAAAAAAACTCTGAATATTACTATTCAGAGTTTTAATTTTTTTAAGGCTTAAAATATTACAATGCAGCTACGTGCTTTGTTAATTTAGATTTTAAATTAGCCGCTTTATTTTTATGGATAATATTAGTTTTAGCTAATTTATCTAACATAGAAATAACTTTTACTAATTTTTCTTCTGCATCTTTCTTATCTTCTACAATACGTAAATCTCTAACAGCATTACGTGTAGTTTTATGCTGATATTTATTACGTAACCTTTTAGCTTCGTTACTTCTAATTCTCTTTAATGCTGACTTGTGATTTGCCATAATACTTTAATTTGTTTTTTTTAATAAAACATTGTAGTCCGTACGGGAATCGAACCCGTGTTACATGGATGAAAACCATGCGTCCTAACCCCTAGACGAACGGACCAGAACAATTAAGTATATCCTAATTGCGGCTGCAAATATACAATGTTTTTTAAATCTTGCAAGAGTTTTATAAAAAAAAATGTTTTTTTTTATAAAACTAATATGCTTTTGCAAAAAGAACCCTCCTAGAAGAAGGTTTTCCTGTTAAAACACAGACACCTACCTCTTCTTTAGCATCATTAGGTATACACCTAATAGTAGCCTTTGTGTATTCTTTTATTCTATCTTCTGTTTCTTCTGTACCATCCCAATGAGCAGAAACAAAACCACCTGTATTTTTTATTGCACTCTTAAATTCTTTAAAGTCATCTACAACCGTTGTATGTTCTTTTCTAAAATCTATTGCCTTGTTAAATAAGTTTTCTTGAATTTCTTCTAAAAGGTTCTCTATAAAAGAAACAGCATCATCTTGTGCTACAATTTGTTTTTCTAAAGTATCTCTTCTAGCAATCTCTAAAGTACCATTTTCTAAATCTCTATTTCCTACTGCAATTCTTACTGGTACTCCTTTTAATTCGTATTCGGCAAACTTAGCTCCTGGTCTATAAGTATCTCGGGTATCAAACTTTACAGAAATTCCTTTTAAACGTAATTCTTTTACAATTACATTCATTTTTTCAGAAATAGCCTCTAATTGATCATCTCCTTTATAAATTGGAACAATTACAACTTGTATCGGTGCTAATTTAGGAGGTAAAACCAAACCTAAATCATCTGAATGAGTCATAATTAACCCACCAATTAAACGTGTAGAAACACCCCAAGAAGTAGCCCAAACATGTTCTTGTTTCCCTTCTTTAGAAGTAAACTTTACATCAAATGCTTTTGCAAAATTCTGACCTAAAAAATGACTTGTTCCTGCTTGTAAAGCTTTTCCGTCTTGCATTAAAGCTTCTATAGTATAAGTATCTACTGCTCCAGCAAAACGTTCGCTATCCGACTTTACACCTTTTACCACTGGCATAGCCATAAAATTTTCTGCAAACTCTGCATAAACATCTTGCATCTGCTTAGATTCTGTTATAGCTTCTGCTTGTGTTGCATGAGCAGTATGCCCTTCTTGCCATAAAAATTCTGCAGTTCGTAAAAACAAACGTGTACGCATTTCCCAACGAACCACATTTGCCCATTGATTTATTAATAATGGTAAATCTCTATAAGATTCAATCCACCCTTTATAAGTATTCCATATAATTGCTTCAGAAGTTGGTCTTACCACCAATTCTTCTTCTAATTTAGCTTCTGGATCTACTCTTAATTTACCTGGATTTTCAGGGTCGTTTTGTAAACGATAATGTGTAACAACAGCACATTCTTTAGCAAAACCTTCTGCATTTTTCTCTTCTGCTTCAAATAGACTTTTAGGCACAAGTAAAGGGAAATAAGCATTTTCATGCCCAGTTTCTTTAAACATTCTATCTAGTTCTGCTTGCATTTTTTCCCAGATGGCATAACCATAAGGTTTAATAACCATACAACCTCTAACGGCTGAGTTTTCAGCTAAATCCGCTTTCACTACTAACTCGTTATACCACTTAGAATAATCGTCGGCTCTTTTTGTTAAATGTTTACTCATAATCAAAAGTTTGGCACAAATATTGTAACCTTTATTGTGTAAATGTTTGTTAAAAATTAGTTATAATATACGAAAACAGTACAAAACTACTATAAATTAAAGAGTTTTAACTACATTTAATTAATAAAATAAGTATTCATCTAAATATATTCATTATGAAACTAAAATATACAAATCTTAACCTAAGCCAACTATTAACTATACTAACAACTAGTTTAGTATTGGTTTCTTGCGGTACTTACCAAAGTGCGTATAATAATGATGGTATTTATGGTAGCGATACAGCAAATAATGAAAATAGAAATGTAATCTATGTTGATCAAGATGGATATGATGATTACAATGATAATTATTTTTTAAACAAATTAAATAGTTTAGAAAATGTAGATAATAATGATGTTTTTACAGATGTTGACAACTACAATTCTGCAGACACCATTTATATTGATGAAGCAGATATAGATGAAACATTAAACTATAAATCTAACCAACCTTGGGGTCAAAACAGCAACAACGATGTAGCTGTAAATATAAATGTAATTGAAAGTCCATATTGGAATAATTATTACGGTTATAATTACTACGATACTTGGGGGTATAGAAACTGGAATTATAGAGGATATGCTTGGAATCATAATCCTTATTGGCATCCTTACCATAATTATTATGCTTGGAATGTAGGTTTTTATTCTCCTTATTATTACCAACCTTATCATTATGGTTACACTAACAGATATAGAAACTACAATAATAGATATACTAATAATACTTACAGAAGAAGAGCAACTAACAATAGTACATACAGAAGAAGTAGTACCATTAATTCTAGAAACAGAAGTACAACAAGTAGAAGAAGTAGTACCGTAAATAGACGACCTACAAACACTACAAGTAGGAGAACTAGTACAACAACATCACCTAGAAGAAGATCTACTACAACTACAAGAAAAAGTACAACACCTACAAGAAGTACTAGAAGTAGTACTTCTACACGAAGCAGCGGAACTAGAAGTAGTGACACAAGAAGCAGCGGGACTAGAAGTCGTTCTACAACAACAAGAAGAAATAATAGCGCAAGCGTAAACAACAATACAAATAGTAGAAACAACAGGCAAGTTGTAGTTGTAAGAAGAGCATCAACACCTTCTACTACTAGAAGTTCTAATTCATCAACAAATAGAAGTACTAGCAGAGCTGCAACAACTAGAAGCTCAAGTTCTACAAAAAATACATCAACAAGAAGTAGAACCAATACTTCTAGCAGGAGTAACAATACCTATACACCATCTACAAGAAGTTCGTCTTCATCTAGATCATCATCTACTAGAAGTACTCCTTCTAGGTCTTCATCAACAAAAAGCACACCAACTAGAAGTTCTTCAACCAGAAGTAGTAGCTCTAGTAGATCTTCTTCATCCTCATCTAAAAGAAGAGGATAAAAAAAGTTTTACAATCTTTAAATGGTAATAAACAAATACTAGTATGAAAAAAATTATAACGATAGCTTTTTTATTCGCAGCATCAGTTACGTCTTATTCTCAATCTTTAAGATACCAAGATTTAGGTATCTTATTTTCTAAGAATGATGATAATGGCTCTGCCCGATTTACAGCAATGAGCGGTGCTTTTGGCGCACTAGGAGGAGATGTTTCTGCTATGAGTGTTAACCCTGCTGGTATTTCTGTATTTACAAATAGCTATTTTACAGGAACTCTAAATTCTAGAAATACAGATATTTCTGCAAAATTTGGAGACGCTGACTTTAACGATAGAAGAAAGACGACAACTGATAATAAATATTTCAACCTTTCTCACGCCGGTGCTGTATTAGTTTTTGACAGTGCTTACAGATCTGACTGGAATAAGTTTGCAATTGGTTTTAACTATAGAATTACGAACGATTTTGAAAACAGTTTTTCTGCACAAGGAAATGAAGCCGTTACTAGATTTGACACAAACCCTCGTGATCTAAGTAACAAATACAATTTCACAGATGGTCAGCAATTCAATACAAATTACAACGGAGAAACAACAGAGTTAAACATCGCTTTTTCATCAGTTCATAAAAATAAATTATATGTAGGTTTAGGTCTTAATTTTTATGATTTAAATTTCACTCAAAAATCTATTTTAACTGAATTTAATAGTGATAAAGTCGCTAATATTTTAGACGTAGAATTATATCAAGAAAACCTTACGTCAGGAACCGGCTTCTCTGCAAACGCAGGTTTTATTTACAAAGCTAGTGAAAGTTTTAGATTTGGTTTAGCTTACCAAACACCAACTTGGTATACAGAAATCTTACAAGACACAAATTACAACCAAGATAGTGATATTGATATTGGAGAAACAGCTTTTTTCCCGGATGAAGTTTACTCCTTTTCAGAAAACAATCCTCGTCAATTTATATCTTATAAATTAAAAACACCGAGTAAAGTTACTGCAAGTGCTGCTTTTATTTTTGGGAAGGATGGTTTAATCAGTTTAGATTACATCAACAGAAATTATAAAAACATAAAATTATCTAACGGTGAATTTATAAAAGAAAATGATTTTTTTGAAAACGACTTAAGAAACACACATTCTTTTAATTTAGGTACAGAATGGCGCATAGATAGAATAAGTGTAAGAGGTGGTTATAAATTTGAGCAAGATCCTAGCAAATCATCTATAGCCTCAGATAATTTAAAAGGATATTCTTTAGGTGCAGGTTACAACTTTGGGAATATGAAACTAGACTTTTCTTTTAGTAACAATAATAGAACCGGTGTATATAACTTATACTCAAACCTTAATACAGAACCAAGCGTAAACCCATCAGAACTACAAATAGACAATAAAACAATTACGGCATCGATTAGCTTTAATTTGTAAACGATATTAAGTTACATTAAAAAAAACCGCTTGTAGATACAACTAGTATCCGCAAGCGGATTTTTATTTAACATATCAAAAACAATTCTATCTCCCTTTTTTCCTTAATTTTGCAAATCAATATTTAGCACCATGCAAGACGTAAAAATAACAGTTCAAGAAACTACTAACAATACCATTATAAAATTTAATACAAATCAAATTTTAATCAATGGAGGAAGTTATGAATATAATAATATAGATGAAGCTAAAAACTCACCTTTAGCACAAGAATTATTCTACTTACCTTTTGTAAAAAAGATTTTTATTACCGCAAATTTCATTGCTGTACAACGTTATGACATTTTAGAATGGATAGATGTACAAGAAGAAGTTAAAGAACAAATTGAAGCATATTTAAATGACAATGGCGTTGTTGTAAACGAATCTCCAACTTCTAAAAAAGAAGCTATAGAGGTTTATGCAGAAGCAACTCCTAACCCATCTGTAATGAAATTTGGAAGCAGCAAATCTTTAACACAAACAGATGTTGAATATAAAAATATAGATGAAGCTAGCAAATCATCTCCTTTAGCACAAGCAATTTTTAATTTCCCTTTTGTAAAGGAAGTATTTATTTCTGACAATTATGTTTCAGTTACCAAATACGATATGGTAGAATGGAATGATGTGTATGCAGAAGTAAGAACTTTTATTCGTGAATATTTAGTTTCTGGAAAAACGATTATTAAAGAATTACCTACAGAAGAAAAATTAGCTTCAGAAAGTAAAGTTGCTGAACCACAAGTAGCATTAGAAGGAATTTCTGCACAAATTTCAGATATTTTAGATGAATACATTAAGCCTGCAGTTGCAAGTGATGGTGGTAATATCGCTTTTCGTTCTTATGATGAAGAAAACAAAATAGTACGTGTAGTTTTACAAGGTGCCTGTAGTGGTTGCCCATCTTCTACCGCTACTTTAAAAAACGGAATAGAAAGCTTACTAAAAGAAATGTTACCAAATCAGATTAACGAAGTAGTAGCAATTAACGGATAAACTTGTAATACGCACTATGCTTTGGGCAAAACGCTTAAAGCAAAGTGCTAAAGCTTAAAGCAAAAATAATGTCAGCAGAAAAAATAAACCCTTACAAAGATTCTAAATTAGGCAAAAAAGAGCAAGTTGCTCAAATGTTTGATAATATTTCTGAAAATTACGATGGCTTAAACAGAGTAATTTCTTTAGGAATTGATGTTAAATGGCGTAAAAAAGTTGTGAATATTGTTGGCAAAAACAACCCGAAACAAATTTTAGACATTGCTACAGGCACTGGAGATTTAGCTATTATGATGGCTGCTTTAAACCCAGATAGAATTGTAGGTTTAGATATTTCTGAAGGAATGCTGGAAGTAGGAAATCAAAAAATTGCAAAAGCAAATCTTTCTGATAAAATAGAAATGATTGTTGGCGATTCTGAAGAAATGCCTTTTGCAGACAATACTTTTGATGCAATTACAGTTTCTTTTGGTGTTCGAAATTTCGCTAATTTAAATAAAGGTATTAAAGAAATAGCTAGAGTATTAAAACCAACCGGTGTTTTGGTTATTTTAGAAACTTCTAATCCAACAAAATTCCCTTTTAAGCAAGGTTATAAATTATATACTAACTTATTTTTACCTGTTGTCGGTAAATTATTCTCTAAAGATAAAGTTGCCTACTCTTATTTATCAGAATCTGCAAATTCTTTTCCTTTTGGAGAAGCGTTCAACAATATTTTACAAAAAAATGGGTTTAGACATACAGAAGATACACCAGTAACTTTTGGAGTTGCTACAATTTATACTGCAAGTAAATAATATGAGTAAGAAATTTATAATATTCGGTTTTTTCCTTTTAATTTCTATTGCTTTTTTTGCGCAAAGAGAAAAAGTAGAATACTTACCTACTTTCGATCAAAGAAAAATACATTATGGTTTTTATCTTGGTTTAAATCAGAATGATTTTAAATATAGTTTTAATAACAGTACCCCTATTCAAGGCACAACTATAAAAATTGACCCATCTATTGGATTCAATGTAGGTCTAATAGCAGATTTACGATTACATAAAAATGTAAATCTACGTTTAGAACCTGGTTTAATGACAAATACAAAACAGATTACATTTAGTAATACAGACCCAAGTTATCCTCTAACTGATAAAGTTAGAGAGGTAAACTCTACGTATTTACACATCCCTTTAATTTTTAAATTTAGTACAGACAGGTATAAAAATATTAGACCTTATGTATTAGGTGGCGTTTCTTACGACTATAATTTTTCTAGTAATGAACAAGGTGATGATAACTCTGGAGGACAGTTTAGAACAAAAACAAGTAATTATATGTATGAGGTTGGTGTAGGAATAGATATTTACTTATACTACTTTAAATTTTCACCTTCCATACGTGGTGTTTTTGCATTACCTAGCGAGTTGGTAGAAGATAAAGCCAGTTCCTTTGGAGGAACTAGTCCGTATACATCACCAATAAACTACTTAGCTACTCGTGGTCTTTTTCTAACACTTTCTTTTGAATAAAGATTAGCTTATAAAGTTATTTTTGTTTGTAAAAATATATACTTAGTAACTTCTTTTAAATTCACTCAACAAAATAGCTGTTGCAGTAGCAACATTTAAACTTTCCGTTTCTTGAGTATCTCCAAATCTTGGGATAGAAATTTTATGAGTAATTAAATTTTTAATTTCGTTAGAAACACCATTTGCTTCATTTCCCATTATTAAAACCCCTTGTTTAGGCAAATTTGTTTTGTACACATTTTCGCCATCCATATCTGCTATAAAAGTTGGTTTTTTAGTTTCAGCTAAATATTTAGCTAAATCTACATAACGAATAGATATTCTAGTTAAAGACCCCATACTTGCTTGCACCACTTTTTGGTTGTAACAATCTACCGTGTCTTTAGAACAAACTAACTCTTCTACTCCAAACCAATCACATAAGCGAATAATAGTACCTAAGTTTCCTGGATCATTTATAGCGTCTAAAGCTACTGTTAATCCCTTATCTAAATTAAGTTTTTCATCAGGGATTTTAAAAATACCTAAAGCCTTATTTGGCGTTTTTAAGTTACTTATTTTCTTTAAGTCAGCTTCAGAGACACGAACTGTTTTTTCTTCTGAAAAATCCGAAGAAAAATCATCCGTACAAAAAAGCATTTCTAGCTCAAATGAAGAGTTTAAGATTTCTTGCACAACTTTTATACCTTCCGCTATAAATAATTTATGCTTTTGTCTATACTTTTTTTGAGATAAACTTGTTATTAATTTAAATTGATTTTTTGAGATACTCATTAATTGATTGTAATTGAAAATAAACCGCCGAAAAATACTATTTTTGAATTTGATAGCACTGCTAAATTAATGAAAAAACTTTCTTTATCCCTTTTATTCTTGCTCCTTTTAGTTTCATGTAATTCTACAAAGCATGTTGCGGAAGGAAAAAACATGCTTACTCAAAATTATATTTACGTAGATAGTGTAAGAAACAAAAGTAGTGATATTCAAAAATACATTCTACAAAAACCCAATCCAAAGTTTTTAAACTTACCCGTTGGCTTGTATTTTTACAATATAGGAAACCCAAACAAACCTAAAACACCTGCTACATGGGGAGAAAAAAACCTACGTTCTTATAATTTTATTAAAAATGTTTTTTCTGAAAAACAAAGTATTGCATACGCCAAAACTTTTATTGGATTAAATAGATGGTTTTTAAATTACCAGGGGCCCGTTATTGTTAGCGAAAGAAAAGTAAAAAACACCGAAAACAACTTGTTAACGTATTACAAAAATCAAGGTTATTTTAAATCGAAAGTAACCTCAGAAATCAATAGAGATTCAATTAGTAAAAAAGCGACTGTAGCATATAGAGTAAATAGAGGAAAACCAACACTGTTAGATACTATCAATTTTAAAATAGAGTCTCTAGTATTAGATTCTATTTATAAAAGCACCAAGACTCCATCACTCTTAAAAAAAGGAAATCAATATAATGATAAAACCTTTAGAAATGAAGCAAGCAGGGTTTTAAAGCTATTTAGAAATAATGGTGTCTATAATTTTACAGAATCTGCTTTGGGGTTTTATGTAGACTCTACAAGAACCGATAATAAAACAAATGTAGATTTCTTAATTTCTGGAAATAGACTAAAAGAAACAAACGGAATCTATGTAAATACTCCTTATAAAGTACAAAAAGTAACGGAAGTAAATGTTACTACAGATTATTCTTTTACAAGAAAAGGAGAACCACTATTAGACTCTTTAAAGTACGAAGGAATTAACTATTTAGGTCATAGAAAAATTAAATACAACCCAAAATACTTATCACAATCAATATTTTTAAAACCAGGAAGTATTTACAAAGACACCTTAAGAAATTTAACAAGAAATCATTTAAAATCGCTTAAAAATTTTAAATCTACCAATATCAAATTCACTCCAATTTCAGGAACTGATAATGAACTAAAGATGGATATATTTTTAGCACCTATAGAAAAATTTACGTTAGGATTAGAAACAGAAATAACACATTCTAACATTAGAGAAATTGGTTCTTCTGCAAAGTTTTCTATCACTAATAGAAATGCATTTAGAGGAGCAGAATTACTAAAATTATCATTTTTAGGATCTTACTTTAACTCTACCAGTGGACCTGGTTGGGAAATTGGTGCAGATGCTTCTTTAGAAATACCAAGGCTTATTGCCCCTTTTGGTCTAAATAAATTGGTTCCTAAAGAAATGTCTCCAAGAACCTTGTTTTCTATTGGATCTAGTTTTCAAAAAAACATAGGTTTAGACAGGCAAACATTTACATTTTTGTCTGATTACAAATGGCAGTATAACGCAAAAAAAACAATTCAATTAGAAGTTTTAAACACGCAATACATACAAAACTTAAACATTACTAGCTATTTTGATATTTACAGCTCAGAGTTTTCAAATTTAGATAACGTAGCAAAAGCTTACGATACTGCAAATAATATTACTACCAACACTAACCACCCACTTTCTACCAACATATCTACTCAAGTACCAAAAGCATTGGCTTTTATGAAAACAGTAGCGAATGACACTAGCTTTAAAACAACAAATTCAGATGATTATAATACTGCATTAAATATTTTAAATAGGTACAATATAGTAACATCAGATTTCTTAATACCCGTTTTAGCATACACATATACCTACAATAATCAATCTAATTTTAATGACAATAATTTCTCATTCTTTAAAGTAAGAATTGCAAATTCTGGAAATGCCTTAGGCTTACTATCAAGCAAAAAAAATACAAATAACAAAAAAACACTTGCAAACATACCTCTAGCTCAATATTTTAAAACAGATTTAGAGTACAAGAAATTTTGGGATGTAGGCGGAAACTCCGTTTTTGGAATTAGAACTTTCTTTGGAGCAATTATTCCTTATGACAATTCTGATATCCCTTTTACAAAAAGTTATTTTGCCGGAGGATCTAATGATATTAGAGCTTGGCAAACTTATGAATTAGGACCTGGAAGCAGAAATACTGGTCTAGAATTTAATGTAGGAAGCCTTAAATTTTTAACCAGTGCAGAATACAGATTTGATGTAGTTAGCAAATTAAAAGGAGCTTTATTTATTGATGCTGGTAATATTTGGGACATTACTGGTTCTAACTTTGTAGATGAAGAGTCTAAATTTAATAATGTATCATCTCTAAAAGATATTGCCGTAGGTTCTGGTTTTGGAGCAAGATTAGATTTTAGTTTTTTAATTTTACGTTTAGATGTTGGTTTTAAAACTTACGAGCCATATTTAGCTGGTAACAAATGGCTTAAAAACTACAACTTTGCCAATGCTGTTTATAATATAGGTATTAACTACCCTTTCTAAAATTAGAATAAAACCTATAACGTTTTCGTTATTTTATGCTTACATTCAGCCGTATTTTTAGTACTTTTGATGGGTAATTAATGATTAAAATAAACAAACATGAGTCATAATATAAAGCCAGGTGTTGCAACTGGATCAGAAGTTCAAGCTATTTTTAAATACGCAAAAGAAAAAGGATTTGCTTTACCAGCAGTAAATGTTATTGGATCTAATACAATTAACGGTGTTTTAGAAACAGCAAGAGACTTAAATGCTCCGGTAATTATTCAGTTTTCTAACGGTGGTGCACAATTTAACGCAGGAAAAGGTTTATCTAACGAAGGTGAAAAAGCTGCCATTGCTGGTGGTATTGCTGGTGCAAAACATGTACATGAATTAGCGGTTGCTTATGGAGTTCCTGTTATTTTACATACAGACCACTGTGCTAAAAAATTATTACCTTGGATAGACGGATTATTAGATGCTTCAGAAAAACATTTTGAAGAAACTGGTAAACCTCTTTACAGCTCTCACATGATAGATTTATCTGAAGAGCCTTTAGAAGAAAATATTGAAATTTGTAAAACATATTTAGCTCGTATGAGTAAAATGGGTATGACTTTAGAAATTGAATTAGGGATTACAGGTGGTGAAGAAGATGGTGTTGACAATAGTGATGTTGATGAGTCTAAATTATACACACAACCAGAAGAAGTTGCTTATGCTTATGAAGAGCTTTCTAAAGTAAGTGATAAATTTACAATTGCTGCAGCTTTTGGTAACGTTCATGGTGTTTATAAACCAGGAAACGTAAAATTAACTCCAAAAATCTTAAAAAATTCTCAAGAATTTATTACTAAGAAATATGGTGTTGAAGAAAATCATATCGATTTTGTATTTCATGGAGGATCTGGTTCTACGTTAGAAGAAATTAGAGAAGCTATTGGTTACGGTGTTATTAAAATGAACATTGATACAGATATGCAATATGCTTTTATGAGCGGAATTAGAAATTATATGGGTGATAAAGTAGATTATTTAAAATCTCAAATTGGAAGCCCTGATGGACCTGAATCTCCAAACAAAAAATATTATGATCCAAGAAGATGGTTACGTGAAGGTGAAGCTACTTTTATTACACGTTTAAAACAAGCATTTTCTGACTTAAACAATGTAGATACTTTATAAGAGTTATCTTAAAAATATTTTTAAAAAGCACTTTGATTAAAATCAAAGTGCTTTTTTTTTATGAGTTTAGAGATCAAAAAGGATACTTTTAAGAAAAAACTTTTACATTTGCGGTTCTAATTTTTTTTTACATAAATTTAGAAATAACCTAAAACACAACAACTAGTATGGCTTGGTTTAAAAGAACGGATAAAGGAATACAGACTTCTACAGAAGATAAAAAAGACACTCCAAAAGGGTTATGGTACAAAACACCTAGTGGAAAAATAATAGATACAGAAGAATTAAAAAGAAACCTATATGTTAGCCCAGAAGATGGATATCATGTAAGAATAGGAAGTAAAGAATATTTCGAATTATTTTTTGATGAAAACAAGTTTAAAGAACTAGATGCCAATCTAACCTCTAAAGATCCTTTAAAATTCGAAGACACAAAAAAATACCCAGATAGATTAAAGGCTGCACAAGAAAAAACAAAATTAAACGACGCTGTTAGAACAGCTGTTGGAAAATCTTTAGGAAAAGATATTGTAATTGCAGCAATGGACTTTGCTTTTATTGGTGGATCTATGGGATCTGTTGTAGGAGAAAAAATAGCGCGAGCTATCGATTACTCTATAAAAAACAAAATTCCTTTTTTAATGGTTTCTAAATCTGGAGGAGCAAGAATGATGGAAGCTTCACTTTCATTAATGCAATTGGTAAAAACATCTGCAAAATTAGCACAATTAGCAGAAGTTAATATTCCGTACATTTCTTTATGTACAGACCCAACAACAGGTGGTACCACTGCATCTTACGCTATGCTAGGTGATATTAATATTGCAGAACCAAATGCTTTAATTGCATTTGCAGGACCAAGAGTTGTAAAAGATACTACCGGTAAAGATTTGCCAGAAGGTTTCCAAAGATCAGAATTTGTATTAGAACATGGTTTCTTAGATGCAATTTACGAACGTAAAAACTTAAAAAAACAGATTAATCTGTATATCGATCTAATTCAGAATATACCTGTTAGAGCATAATATAAAACATTCTTATAAAAGGTTAAAAACTAAGTAAACCCTTAGTTTTTAACCCTTAAACAGATTACAATGTATCTTAGAAAGAGCTAAATAATGTATATATTTTCCTATATCAAATTAAAAAAATAATCATATATTTGCAGCTTCAATGAATATATCATTGATATACATAATAATCATTTAAATAATATTGGAATGTATTTAACTAAAGAAGTAAAAGAAAGCATCTTCGAAAAACACGGTAAAGGAAAAAACGATACTGGTTCTTCAGAAGGTCAAATTGCATTGTTTACACACAGAATTAACCATTTAACTGGGCACTTAAAAAGTAATCGTAAAGATTATAACACAGAGCGTTCATTAGTAATGTTAGTTGGTAAACGTAGAAGTTTATTAGATTATCTAAAGAAATCTGATATTTTAAGATATCGTGCAATTATTGCAGAATTAGGAATTAGAAAATAATTCTTAAAAAAAGAGGGGCTATAAACGTTCCTCTTTTTTGTTTTTAAATTTTAAAGCATTCCTTTAAAATAGTGAAAAATATTCTCACAAAACAGAGAATAGAAAAAAGTATTAAATTCTGACTAACAAACAGAATCTATATAAAAAAGGTTAAATTAATTAGCCTCATTCCTGCAAAGGCAGGAAAAAAAATCAAAAATAGTAACAGCATTTTTGAATTTCCATTGCAACAACGTACAACAACGCAACAACAAACAAATTAAAAATTTAGAATTAAAATTTATGATTCCAAAAGTATTTAGAGAGGTTATAGACCTTGGAGATGGAAGAACTATCTCATTAGAAACCGGTAAATTAGCAAAACAAGCACACGGTTCTGTTGTTGTTCAAATGGGTAAAGCAATGTTATTATGTACTGTAGTTTCTAACTACAAACAATCTGACGTTGATTTTTTACCACTTACAGTAGATTATAGAGAAAAATTTGCAGCTGCAGGTAGATATCCAGGTGGTTTCTTTAAAAGAGAAGCAAGACCAAGTGATGGAGAAGTATTAACAATGCGTCTTGTAGACCGTGTTTTACGTCCTTTATTTCCAAAAGATTACCATGCAGAAGTACAGGTAATGATTCAATTAATGTCTCATGATGAAGATGTTATGCCAGATGCATTAGCAGGTTTAGCAGCATCAGCAGCTATTCAATTATCAGATTTCCCTTTCGAATGCCCTATCTCTGAAGCAAGAGTTGGTCGTATCAACGGAGAATTTGTAATCAACCCAAACAGAGCACAATTAGCAGAATCTGACATCGATATGATGATTGGAGCTTCTGCAGATTCTGTAATGATGGTTGAAGGTGAAATGGATGAAATTTCTGAAGAAGAAATGGCAGATGCAATTAAATTTGCACATGAAGCTATTAAAATTCAGTGTGCTGCTCAAGTAAAATTAGCAGAAGCTTTCGGTAAGAAAGAAACTAGAATATACCAAGGAGAAAGAGAAGATGAAGAATTAGCAGCAAAAATAAATGACTTTTGTTACGACAAATGTTATGCTATCGCTAAAAAAGGAACATCTAAAGTAGAACGTACAACTGCATTTGCTGAAGTAAAAGAAGAATTAAAAGCTTCATTTACCGAAGAAGAATTAGCAGATTATGGAGATTTAGTTAGTAAATACTTCAACAAATCTCAAAAAGTAGCTGTTAGAGAATTAACTTTATCTGAAGGTTTACGTTTAGATGGTAGAAAGACAGACGAAATTAGACCAATCTGGTGTGAAGTAGATTATTTACCATCTGTGCATGGTTCTTCTATCTTTACTCGTGGAGAAACTCAAGCTTTAGCAACTGTAACTTTAGGAACATCTAGAGATGCAATGAAAATAGATATGCCATCTTATGAAGGTGAAGAGAACTTCTATTTACACTATAACTTCCCTCCTTTTTGTACAGGTGAAGCTAGACCATTAAGAGGAACATCTCGTAGAGAAGTTGGTCATGGTAACTTAGCACAACGTGGTTTAAAAGGAATGATTCCTGCAGACTGTCCTTATACAGTAAGAGTAGTATCTGAAGTATTAGAATCTAACGGTTCTTCTTCTATGGCAACTGTTTGTGCTGGTACAATGGCGTTAATGGATGCAGGTGTTCAAATGATAAGACCAGTTTCTGGTATTGCAATGGGATTAATTTCTGATGGAGATCGTTACGCAGTTTTATCTGATATTTTAGGTGATGAAGATCACTTAGGAGATATGGACTTTAAAGTAACTGGTACTTCAGAAGGAATTACTGCTTGTCAAATGGATATTAAAGTAAAAGGATTAGGATATGAGATTTTAGTAAATGCACTAAAACAAGCTCGTGAAGGTCGTTTACATATTTTAGGAAAAATAACAGATACAATTGCAGGTGCTAACATAGAAGTTAAAGCACATGCACCTAAAATGGTTAATAGAAGAATACCTAATGAATTAATTGGTGCATTTATTGGACCAGGAGGTAAACACATTCAAGAATTACAGAAAGAAACAGAAACTACAATTGTAATTACTGAAGACGCTGTAACAGAAGAAGGTATTATTGAAATTTTAGGAACAAAACCAGAAGGAATTGAAGCAGTAATTGCTAAAATTGAATCTATGATGTTTAAACCAGAAAAAGGTTCTGTGTACGAAGTAAAAGTAATCAAAATGTTAGATTTTGGTGCTGTTGTAGAGTATATTGAAGCTCCTGGTAACGAAGTTTTACTTCACGTTAGTGAATTAGCTTGGGAACGTACAGATAACGTTTCTGATGTTGTTAAAATGGGAGATATCTTAGATGTAAAATACTTTGGTTTAGACCCAAGAACACGTAAAGAAAAAGTTTCTAGAAAGGCTATTTTACCTAAACCAGAAGGTTTTGTAGAAAGACCACCAAGAGATGATAAACGTTCTGGTGGACGTGATAACAGAAGTAGAGATAACCGCGGACGTGATGACAGAAAACCAAGAGAACCAAGAAAAGAAGAATAAATGTCATGCTGAACTTATTTCAGTATCTCATAATTGATATTAAAAATCGCCAATTAATTTTGGCGATTTTTTTGGTTTATAGGGTATTTATAGAATGCTTTTATTTTCTTTGCACTCAACAATGAAAATACAACATATTACATATTTATCTTTAGGTACAAACCAAGGAAACAAACTTGAAAACTTACAAAATGCTATTAATTTGATAGATGATGGCATTGGAGGTATTCAAAAAATATCTTCTATATACAAAACTCCGGCTTGGGGTTTTGAAGGTGATGATTTTTTTAATATTTGTATAAAAGTAGCAACTAATTTAGAACCAGAAACCTTAATAGACTCTTTATTAAAAATAGAAAACAAATTAGGTAGACAACGCAGTGCTGTAGAAGGATATCAAAACAGAAATATAGACATCGATATTTTATTATTCGATAATGAAATAATATTATCTAATGCCTTAATAGTGCCTCATGCTAAAATGTTACAACGAAAATTTGTTATGATTCCTCTAGCAGAAATAGCTTCAACTACAATTCATCCTATAGAGAAAAAAGAAATTGCCGCATGTTTACACGGTTGTGATGATACCTCTGAAATAATAAAATTAAGTGAAACCTTAAAAAGACCTATCTCTATTTCAGAAAAATATAACTATATAGCTATTGAAGGAAACATTGGTGCAGGTAAAACAACTTTAGCAAACTTACTATCTAAAGACTTTAATGCTAAAGTAGTTTTAGAACGTTTTGCAGACAATCCTTTTCTTCCAAAGTTTTATGAAGATAAAGAAAGATATGCATTTCCTTTAGAGATGAGTTTTTTAGCAGATAGATATCAACAATTAACCGACGATTTAGCGCAGTTCGACTTATTTAAGAGCTTTATAATTTCAGATTATTATATTTTTAAATCTTTAATTTTTGCACAAGTAACATTACAAAAAGAAGAATATCTCTTATATAGAAAAATGTTCGATTTAATGTACAAAGAAATTACAAAACCAGATTTATATATTTATTTATTTCAGAATACAGAACGTCTGTTAGAAAACATTAAAAACCGAGGAAGAGCTTATGAACAAAAAATAGAACCAGAATACTTAAAACGTATTCATAATGGTTATAAAAGTTTTATTAAAACTGAAAAAAGTTTAAATTTGCAAGTTATTGACGTTTCGGATATGGATTTTCTTAACAATGAAGATGATTATAAGAACATTGTTAACAAAATAAAGCTTTTTTAAAAAAAAAAATATATTTTTGTGGGAATCATTCCCCTATACTATTTAAAACAAAAAAATCAAATTAAAATGAGGAGAATTATACTATTTATTTTATTGAGCAGTACTATTATAGCTCAATCATTCGGTCAATCTACCGAAAACACCATAATAAACACCGACAGTACCGAAGTAAAAGGTAAGGATATTATTAAAGACAATAACACCTGGGCAATTGGTGGTGGTTTTAGTAATTTTATCATGCATGGAGATTTACGTTCAATTGGAGTTGCTGATGATTCTAATTATTGGAATTTTGGTGGTTATGTATATGTAGATAAAATGTTTAACCCAATTTTAGGTTTAGAACTTAAAGCTACATATAACAAAATGTCTGGAGGCGTACAATCTTTCTCTAACGGATATTCTCTTAGATATGTACCAAATAATGTTATTAGTAATTCTGACTTACGATTTGAAGGTAGGTCTTACGGTGCTGAGTTAAACTTAATTGTAAGTTTAACAAATATGTTTAAAAGGGATGCAACTAAATGGCATGCGGCTGGTTATTTTGGAGTTGGATATCATCAATATGATTCTGCTCTTTATAAAACAGACCCAACTGGTGCAACACCAGATGAACTTTTAGTAGACTTTGGTTACAACCCAGACAGAAATAGTGTAAATGAAGCAAGTTCTATCTTTTTATCTGCACAACTAGGTGTAAAAAGAAAAATAAGTAGACGAATAGATGTTGAATTTAGAACAGGAATGTACTTTAATAATGAAGATCATTTAGACGCAGCTGTTTCTGATAAACAGACTTGGGAAAGCTTTTTTGTTACTAGTTTAGGTGTTGTTTTAAAATTAGGAAAGAAAAAAGAATACATTATATGGGCTGCTGAAGAAGCTCCTGGAGCACAATTTACAATTGTAGATACAGATGGAGATGGTGTAATGGATGAATTAGATGTAGAACCAAACACTCCAAAAGGTGCAATGGTATACGGTAACGGTCAGGCTGTAGATACAGACGGAGATGGTTTACCAGATTTTAAAGATAAATGTCCTTTAGAATACGGACCATTATCAAATGAAGGTTGTCCTTTAAATGTAGATACAGATGGAGATGGCGTAATGGATGCAAAAGATTTATGTCCAAATACTCCAGGTCCTGTAGAAAATAGAGGTTGTCCTAAACAAGAAGTAGTAGCACCAGTTAACATTACCCAACAAATTGGATTGTTAGCAACCAGTATTTACTTTGATACTAATAAGGATGATATTAAATTAATTTCTTACAGTACCATTGACCAAATTATTGGATTAATGAAAAAAATACCAGATGTAAAATTCGTTATTGAAGGTCATACAGATGATAGAAATAGTGACAGATACAACTTGTACTTATCTCAAAGAAGAACTGAAAGTGTTAGAAAATACATGATTAAGAGAGGTATATCAAGTGATAGACTTAAACCAGTAGGTTATGGAGAATCTAGACCTAAATTCTCTAATGATAATGCAGGTGGAAGACAATTAAACAGAAGAGTTGAGATTAAACCTATTGATGCAATAGGTGAGGTAGAGAGAATTGATGAATAATTAATTAATCTATTAAATAAAAAAAGAGGCTACTTATGTAGCCTCTTTTTTTATTTAAAATTGTAACATATAAAATAGCACCTCTTTAATTTAATTAGCAATATATATACCTTGTAAAGCATATATGAAGTATCTTTATTTAAGTTGTACTATTTAAAACAATCTAAGTTCAAGGAATAAAATTATGTCTTTTGCACTTATTTGGAATAATATAAATATACTCCTAAAGAAGTTTTAGTAGATATAAACTAGTCTAAATAGTTATACAATCAGTTTTTAACTCATTATATAAATACCAGTATATCTTATTAAAAACACAAAAAGGTTGTCCAATTAACATGGACAACCTTTTTGTGTTTAAAAATAAGTAGTATTTATTTCAGCTCTAACTTCTCTGCAAAATAATCACAAAAATCACGCATAGTAGCACTCATTTTCTGATCATCGGTTGCGCGTTCAAATGAATCTGCCATAGAGACCAATGTTTGATGATAAAACTGCTTCATTTCATCTACAGGCATCTCTTTAGTCCATAAATCCATTCGTAAAGTATCTTTTTTCTTATGATCCCAGACAGAAATCATAATCGCTTTAGATTCTTCATTATCTATACCACCATCGTTTGCTGTCCAGTAAATTTCTTCTGGAACTTTGTTTTCATCTAAACCAATTTCAAAATTAATTTGTGAATTATGTTTTATTGACATTATTTTTTAGGCTTGTAATTTGATTTTTGAAATAATTCTTCAAAATCAATAATTAATAATTCTTGCAAAGATACATCATTATTTTGCATAAAAGACTTCACAATCTGCCACCCTAACCAGACGCCAATTCTTCCTGGAGAATCATTATCATTCTGTAAATAAAATTTAGAAAAAGGAGCATTGTCTAAAAATCTTTTATTCAAAGCTGTTTCTGTACTAAATAGTAACTTTTTTTCTATAAAATATTTCCAAATATTTTCTTCATTGGCAATAGCCCAATCTAACTTTTCACTTGAATACCCAATTTTAAATTGATCTAAAATGGTAGGTAAATACAAATCTAATACATATAGCTTCTTACCTTCATAAATCATTTTTGATAAAAAACTTCTGTTAGAAAATGGTATTAATTGCTTTTCTATCATTGTATTTGCAACATCAACAATTATATTTTCTCTTTTGTTATTTTCTTTAATATATTTTGGATAATCTGCATAAAATCGGTGTGTTTTTCCTAAGTAAACATCCAAAGAAATAAACAATAAACTATCTGCATAGATTACTCTACTATTATAATCTATATTAGAAATCATGGTAACTACATTAGGCGCTTTAAAATTAGAATTATAATATTTAACATGCTTAAAAAGGGTTCTTAATTCTACTTCTAGCTGAGAGATATCTTTATATAATTTTTGTGTTTCAGCAAATAACTCTTGCTCGTCCGTATCTGCTATTTTAGAGATCGCTAAACTATCTGAAAATGACTTTGGAAATAAATAGGGGAATTCATTTTTAAGAGCGGGCAATGTTTTTGCTGTTGAATTATAAAAATCAACTTCGTATCTTTTTGTGGTAAAATCAACATTTACTGTAGAAACATCAATTTGAGTGTTTTTTTTATCAGAACATGAAAAAAAAACACATAAAACCATTAAATTCATAAAATAAAATCTCATATTCTTTGTACCTTAGTCATTAGATTTAAGAACGCTAAAAATACTAAAATAGTTTATCAATGAAGACTGAAAAGGTTGCCGAATACATTATAAAATGGCTAAAAGATTATGCTGAAAATGCAAAAGTAAAAGGATTTGTAGTTGGAGTATCTGGCGGTATAGATTCTGCCCTTACCTCTACTTTATGTGCTAAAACTGGTTTACCTACTTTATGTGTAGAAATGCCAATTCATCAATCTCCAATTCAAGTTACTAGAGCACAAGAACATATTACACAATTAAAAAATAATTTTGATAATGTTTCTGACGTTCGAGTAGATTTAACCTCTACTTTCGAAGATTTTAAAAATGTAGTTCCAAATGCAACTCCTTCTCCAAAAGTAGATTTATCTTTAGCCAATACAAGAGCTAGACTAAGAATGACAACTTTATACTATTTAGCCGGTTTACACAGTTCTTTAGTAGCCGGAACCGGTAATAAAGTAGAAGATTTTGGCGTTGGTTTTTACACCAAATATGGTGATGGTGGTGTAGATGTAAGTCCTATTGCAGATTTAATGAAATCTGAAGTATATAAATTATCTGAGTTTTTAGGTGTACCAAATTCTATACAAAAAGCACAACCAACAGATGGTTTATTTGGAGATAGTAGAACAGATGAAGATCAAATAGGCGCTTCTTATGATGAGTTAGAATGGGCCATGGTGATGCAAGAAAAGGGAAAATCTGAAAATGATTTTTCGGGAAGAGATCAAGAAGTTTTTAAAATTTACACAAGATTAAATAGAATTAACCAACATAAAATGTTGCCAATACCTATTTGTGAAATACCCGAAGAAATAAAATAAAAGCACAAAAAAGCCTTAATTTTTTAAATAAAATTAAGGCTTTTTTATTAAGATTTTGAAATTAAAGTAAATTTGCAGCTACCATCGTTTTTTTTATCTTCATATAAGCTTTTTTCTTAGACCCTTTTGAAATTTCAAATGGCAATAGTAGAAATAATTGAATAATTCTTAAAAATTGTAATAATTTTTTCATGATAATGAGGGTTTTCTTTTTGCGAGTGCAATATACAAAAAATCTATATCATTATCAGTTTTTACTATAGGGGTAAACACCCATTTTACAATTTAATAATATTAAACAACTCTATTTAGCTTTTCAAAAAGCCTCATTTTTAGACTCGTATAATTTCTAATAACCTCTAAATCTATTGGTGCGCCTTGGTTTGATACCGCCTCACTCATCAACTCATCTATCTTCTCTCCTATTAAAACTCGTCTTAAATTATACACCACATCATTCACATCTTTGGCTAAAACCTCTAAAGCTGACTTTACCTCTATATTTTGTCCTTCCCAATTACTTAATTGTCTATTAGGATTTTCTTTTTCCATTAAAATAGAAGTTACAATGGTAGATATCTCTGTGTTTTTATGATTAATTAAACCATCTATATCTAATTTTTCTAACTGATTTAATTGATGAATAATTTCTGTATAAATCTCCTGAAAAAGTACGTTAGAAAACTCAATTTCATCTTCATGCAAATGCACATAAATTTCTGCAGAAACTGTATTTTCATATTTTCTTGTACCTATTTTTTCTCTTCCTGCATCATCTACATTTACAACCTCTTCCGTAAATTCTACTTCTTCATTTCCATAAAGAAGTAAAATTTTAATAATTTCATTTTCTAAAATAGAAAGTTGATCTATTTTCTGATTAGTTACAGCACCTCCCTTAACCAAGCCCATTTTAGTTTGCTCTTTACCACTAGCAAACTCTGGCGGAGTCTCATTTGGGTTTTGCGGTGCATTGTTTTGTTGTCTGGTAAATTTACTCTTTTCTTGTGCCCCTTTTTTTAACAACTGGGCTAACTCACTAAACAATACACGTTCTGAAATGTCCATAATTCTAGAACATTCTTGTACGTAAACTTCTCTCTGAATACCGTCTGGAATTTTAGCGATACTTGTTACAATATCTCTAATTACACCGGCCTTTTTTATAGGATCGTTATTAGAATCTTTTAATAAAAGGGATACTTTAAAGTTGATAAAATCTTGTGCAGAATTTTCTAAATAAGCAGCTAACTCTGCGTTGGAGTTTGCTTTTGCAAAACTATCTGGATCTTCTCCGTCTGGAAACTGAACTACTTTTACGTTCATTCCTTGCTCTAGAATTAAATCGATACCACGAATGGAAGCTCTAATTCCGGCTGCATCACCGTCAAAAAGTACAGTAATATTTTTTGTTAATCTGTTTACTAATCTAATTTGGTCTGGTGTTAAAGCTGTACCAGAAGACGCTACAACATTTTCTACCCCAGATTGATTAAAAGAAATTACATCTGTATAGCCTTCTACCAAAAAACAATTGTCTTGTTTGGCTATTTCTTTTTTAGCTTGGTATAATCCGTATAGAATTTTACTTTTATGATAAATTTCACTTTCAGGAGAATTTAAGTATTTAGCAGCTTTTTTATCGGCCGTTAAAATACGTCCTCCAAAACCTAAAATACGTCCAGACATAGAATGTATCGGAAACATTACACGTCCTTTAAAACGGTCGAATTGCTTGTTTTCTTTAACAATTGTGAGTCCTGTGGATGCTAAGAATTTTAAGTCATACCCTTTTTTTAAAGCGGCATTTGTAAAATTATCCCACTCATCCATACAATATCCTAACTCGAACTTTTTAATGGTTTCATCTGTAAAACCACGTTCTTTAAAATAAGATAATCCTATTGCTTTTCCTTTGTTTGAAGTAAGCATTAGATCATGAAAATAGTCTTTGGCAAAGGTTGAAACCAAATACATACTTTCACGCTCATTCATCTGTGCTTTTTCTTCAGATGATTGCTCTGCTTCTTCTATTTCTATATTGTACTTTTTGGCTAGCCACCTTAATGCTTCTGGGTAGGTATAATGTTCATGCTCCATTAAAAAAGAAACTGAGTTCCCTCCTTTTCCTGTAGAAAAATCTTTCCAGATTTGTTTTACTGGAGACACCATAAATGATGGTGATTTCTCGTCTGTAAACGGACTTAAACCTTTAAAGTTACTTCCTGCTTTTTTAAGCACAACAAATTCTCCAATAACCTCTTCTACTCTAGCTGTTTCGAAAATGCGGTCTATGGTACTTCTTAATATCATTGAGTTTTAATTAAAAGGTATACAAATATAATAAGAAGTTTTTTTATAAATATAAAGACCTCACAGGTTTTAAAAACCTGTGAGGTCTGAAATTATATTTTACAAACTTCCTTTTTTAGTTTGCGCTACGCGTTAAGGATTGCGCAATTGTTTGAGCTCTTTTTTGTTTTTCTACAAAAAAAGCGAGTGCAAAAGCCTGACCCTTGTGGTAACGCCCAAAAAAAATTAAGAAGCTGCCTTTAATTTCTTTAAGGTTGAATTTGATAATTTTGCTTCTGCATACGCTTTCGTTACTTTAAGTTCTTTTTCGTTAGAACTTGGTAAATCGAACATTGCATCTGTAAAAATCGCCTCACATAAAGAACGCAAACCTCTTGCTCCTAATTTATATTCTACCGCTTTTTCTACAATGTAATTTAATGCTTCTTCGTCTATAGAAAAAGCCACATCATCCATTGTAAATAACTTGGTATACTGTTTTATAATAGCATTTTTTGGTTCTGTTAAAATAGACCTTAATGTTTTTGCATCTAAAGGATTCATGTAGCTTAAAACAGGTAAACGTCCAATAATTTCTGGAATTAAACCAAAAGCTTTTAAATCTGAAGGAATAATGTATTGCAACAAGTTTTCTTCATCTACTTTGTCATCATCTAAAGAAGCACCAAAACCTACAGCTTGCATATTTAAACGCTTGCTAATGTATCTTTCGATTCCAGAAAAAGCACCACCTGCAATAAATAAAATTTCTTTAGTGTCTACTTCTATAAATTTTTGCTCAGGATGTTTTCTTCCTCCTTTTGGCGCAACATTTACAACCGTACCCTCTAATAATTTTAATAGCGCTTGCTGTACTCCTTCTCCAGAAACATCTCTGGTAATAGAAGGATTGTCTCCTTTTCTTGCAATTTTATCGATTTCATCTATAAAAATAATACCTCTTTGCGCTTTTTCTACGTCGTAATCTGCAGCTTGTAATAATTTACTTAAAATACTTTCTACATCTTCACCAACATACCCAGCTTGTGTTAAAACAGTGGCATCTACAATAGCAAAAGGTACGTTTAACATTCTTGCAATTGTTTTTGCTACTAAGGTTTTTCCAGTTCCGGTTTCTCCAACTAAAACAATGTTAGATTTCTCTATTTCTACATCGTCTTTATCGTCTTTGGTTTGTAATAATCTTTTGTAATGATTATATACAGCCACCGCCATTGCTCTTTTAGTTTCTAATTGACCAATAATATATTGATCTAAGAATTCTTTAATTTCTAAAGGTTTTTTTAGCATTAAATCTTTAGACAAGTCGCCAGATTTTGCTTCAGAAATTTCTTCTTCTACAATTCCGTGCGCTTGTTCTATACATTTATCGCAAATATGAGCATCTATACCTGCTATTAACAAGTCTGTTTCTGCTTTTTTTCGTCCGCAAAACGAACATTCTAAATTTTCTTCTTTCGACATTATAGTTACTTTAAGTCATAACGAGTTTTTACGAAGTTATCTCATTTTAAAAATCAGATTGCTTCACTGCGTTCACAATGACAGAATGATTTTTACTTTTTTCTTGCTAAAACTTCGTCAATCATTCCGTACGCTTTTGCTTCATCTGCCTTCATCCAATAATCTCTATCAGAATCATTATGTACTTTTTCTACTGTTTGACCAGAGTGGTTTGCAATAATATCATACAACTCTCCTTTTAACTTTATAATTTCTCTTGCAGTAATTTCTATATCTGAAGCCTGACCTTGTGCACCACCTAAAGGTTGGTGAATCATTACTCTAGAGTGTGGTAATGCAGAACGTTTACCCGCTGCTCCTGCACACATTAAAACGGCACCCATAGAAGCTGCCATACCAGTACAAATTGTTGCTACATCTGGTTTTATAAACTGCATAGTGTCATAAATACCTAAACCTGCATACACTCCTCCACCAGGAGAATTGATATAAATTGAAATATCTTTATTAGCATCTACACTTTCTAAAAATAACAACTGAGCTTGAATAATATTTGCTACTTGGTCATTAATTCCTGTTCCTAAAAAGATAATTCTATCCATCATTAAACGAGAAAAAACATCCATTTGCGTAATATTCATTTGGCGCTCTTCCATAATATATGGCGTTACACTACTTGTAATTTTACCATAATAGTTGCTGTTAATTCCGTGATGTTTTGTTGCGTATTTTTCGAACTCTTTTCCGTAATCCATTATTCTGATGCTTTTTTAAGTTTAATATTGTAAATATAAGAACTATTTCTTACTATTTTGCTTCGGTTTGCCGCTAAAAAAACCTGAATATAACAATTCAGGTTTTCTATTTTTTTATTGCCAATTAAAGGGGAAAGATATTCTATTTTAAAAAAAACAGATTGCTTCGTTCCTCTCAATGACAAATGAGCTGTTATTTATATACTTCTTTAATAAAGTCTTCGTAAGAAAGCTCTTTAGATTTAAAACTCATGTTCTCTTTGTAAAAAGTTAATAACTTGTTACTAATTAACTGAGATTGTAATTTCTGAGCTTCTTCTTGGTTTTGTAAGATTCTACCAGCAATATCATCCAATTCTTTTTCTTCTGGATTTGTATTACCAAATTGAGCCATTTGCGTACGGATAAATCCTTTAGCATAGTCTACCAATTCTGTATAATCTATTTTAATATCATTATCTTTCATCACTTTTCCTTCGATTAATTGATAACGTAAACCTTTTTCTGATTTTTCAAATTCTGCAGTAGCTTCTTCTTCTGTTAAAGGCTTTTCTCCTGCTGTTCTTAACCATTTTTTTAAGAACTCTGCTGGTAAATCAAACTTTGTACTTTCTACTAAATACTCTGTAATAGCATTTAATAATTGTTGATCTCCTTGTTGTTGAAATTGCTTTTCTGCGTCTTCTTTAATTTTTCCTCTTAAATCAGATACAGTAGTTACACTTCCATCTGCAAATAATTTATCAAACAATTCTTTGTCTAAATCTGCTGGGGTTGTTTTTGTAATTTCCTCTACAGTAAAGGTAACTGTTATATCTAAATCGTGAATTACATCATGCTCAACATCTAAAAGGTGTTGTAATCTATGAGCGTCTTCAAACAAGTCTTTAGTTGCTAATTCTATTACATCACCAACTTTAGCTCCCACTAATTTAGCAATATTTGCTTCTCCATTTACATCTTTTACAATGAAAGTAGATTTTTTGTTTATTTCTTTTTCTTCATTTACAAAAGTACCTGTAATATTAGATTCTTCAGTAGCTTCATCTATTGCACTTACGTTTCCGTAACGAGTTTGTATGTTCTTTACTTCTTCGTCAAGTAATTCTTCTGTTGCAACAATATTGTATTGTGTAACTTTATCTTTAGCTTTTAAATCTACCTCAAAAACAGGTGCTAAACCTAATTCAAATTCAAAAGAAAAAACCTCAGCATCCCAGTTAAAATCTTCTTTCATTCTAGGTAAAGGATTACCTAACATTTCTAATTTCTCTTCTGCTATAAATTTATTTAAAGACTCTTGTAAAAGCTTGTTCACCTCATCCATCATAATAGATTTACCGTACTGCTTTTTAATCATCCCCATTGGTACATGTCCTTTTCTAAAACCAGGAACATCTGCCTTTTTACGGTAATCTGCTAATAAATTTGATACTTTTGCTTGATAATCTTCTGCTACGATATCTACTTTTACAACTGCGTTTAACGCATCAATGTTTTCTTTTGTAATATTCATTTCTTGTTCTTTTATCTTGAAAAATCGAGTGCAAAATTAATAATTTTAATTGATTGCACAAATGTTAAATACTTCTAATTCAGTAATGTTATTTAGTTTTGAATTGTTTTGGTATCCTCTTTTAATAATGAAAATAATGCCGATCTAAAAACAGATAGTAAAACACTGAATAATAGCGCTGCAAAAAATCCGGAAACAGCAAAACCATCTACTAACTTATCTGCCAATAATATAATGCAAGCATTAATTACAAAAATAAATAAGCCAAAAGTGACAATAGTTGCTGGCAATGTAAAGAAGATTAAAAGTGGTCTTACAAACATGTTTAGTAACGATATAACCACTGCAACAATAATAGCCGCAACATACCCTGCTACCGAAATACCTGGTAAAATATTAGCTAAAACAATTACTGCTAAAGCCGTTAATAAAATTTTTAAAAAGGTTTTCATACTGTATATTTTTAAAGATAATTGCTAAAACTGTACCAAATGAAAAAGTCTGCATTTTTGTCATGTTTTGGTTTTGAGTTCGTTTGTTTTGAATCTTAAATACGAATAACTTTTGCAAAATAAGTACGTTAAAACAAGATACAAGTCTATCACTATATCTATTAATACATAAAAACTAGAAAAATTAAAAAAATCACAATCATTTGTCTGTATCAGTAATATGTTGCTCTACTCTTGCTTCGGATGAATGCATTGCATAAAAACAGTATATATACGACCTACAATTGAGCCTCTACCATTAAGATTTCTACAACTCTTTTGTGAACATTTTTAATACCTATAAAAATACTAAAACAAGATATTCCCTTATTAAATCTATATAATTTGATAGTGGCATTTGCTTTTTGTACCTTTGCAGAATGAAAATAAGGATACACAAACAGCGTAACTTTAGAATATTCAACTTTAATTTTTTAGTGTTTAAAAACCAACCTAAAAAATTCATACCTCCTCACTCTTTTTTTTAAATAAACGCTCCTAGCGTTTCACTTCTTTTTTAAGCTTTTTTAGCTTTTCATTTTTTATCGTTTTAGATAAATCAAATCAATAGAAATAATGATGATGATTAAAACTTTTGACGCCTTTACGAGGATGTCCTACATTAATATTAATAAAATTTCAAAATTTTTACACAAGCACTTAGAAGACGACTGTAAAGAGGACAAAAGTGCCATTCGTAAATCACTTTTATATGCCGCCAAAGAAACATCTAACTTAGGTGGCTATGCATTTGTTATAGAAGAAAAAGACAAAATAATTGGCGCAATTGTAGTTAATAAAACAGGCATGAGTGAATATCAATCTGAAAACCTTATTACCTACTTGGCAGTTCATAAAGAATATAGAGAACAAAAAATTGCTACAAAACTAATAAAAGAGGCTACCAACTACTGTAACGGAAATCTTTCTTTAAACATCAATAGAAATAATAATGCCATTGAATTATTTAAGAAAAACGGATTTGAATCAGAGAAAATTCAAATGACATTGTACAAATAATACACAAAATAAAAATCAAAAATAATAGTAACACTTAACACAAAAAAATGAAAATATTAGTAATTGGAGCAGGAAACATGGGGCTAACGTATGCTCAAGGAATGTCTAAATCTAGATTGTTAAAGAAAAAAAACATCATGGTTTTAGATAAATCTGCAGAAAAGCTAGAAGAGCTAAACGGAATATCTCACTTCGATGCATTTGAAGAACTAGGAGACTGTGTGCCAAAAGCAGACATTATCTTTATTGCCGTAAAACCATACCACGCAGAAAACTTATTCAAAGCGTTAAAACCATTTACAAAACCAGGTCAGGTTATTGTATCTATTATGGCCGGTGTTAATATAGAAAACATTAAAAAATATTCTGGATTAAACAAAATAGTAAGAGCAATGCCAAACCTACCAGCACAAATAGGTAAAGGTTTAACGTCTTACGTAACATCTGAAGAAGTATCTAGGTTAGAAAAATTAACCGTAGAAAGTTTATTAGACACCACTGGTAAATCTATGGAAGTAACCAGCGAAAAATTGATTGATGCTTCTACAGGAATTTCTGGTAGTGGACCTGCGTATGTTTTTTATTTTATGCAAAGTATGATGGAGGCCGCATTAAAAATGGGCTTTTCTAAAAATGATTCTTCTGTTTTGGTTAGTCAGACTTTTACTGGAGCTATCGAGTTGTTTAATCAATCTAACTTATCGCCAAATTCTTGGATGGAAAAAGTAGCTTCTAAAGGTGGTACTACACGTGCTGCGTTAGATTCTATGGAAGATAATAATGTAAATGAATTAATTAAAGACGCCGCTTTTGCTGCTTTTAACAGAGCTGTAGAAATGGGTAAAGAAAATTAAAATGTACAAAGAAAGAATAGTAATTAAAGTAGGTACCAACGTAATGACAAACAGAGATAACAGAATTGTTAGACCTGTTTTAAGACGTTTGGTAAAACAAGTTGCAGAATTATACGAACGTGGTATTATTTGTATTTTAGTTTCTTCTGGGTCTGTAATTGCAGGTAAAGAAATTCTAGGAGAATCTAGTATTGAAAATGAAACTCAAAGAAGACAAGTCTATTCTGCTATTGGACAACCAAGAATGATGCGCCATTATTACAATATTTTTAATGATTACGGAATGAAATGTGCTCAGGTTTTACCAACAAAGAGAGATTTTACTCCTGGTGTTCACAGACAGAATATGATAAATTGTTGCGAAGGTTTATTATCTGAAGGTGTAATTCCTATTGCTAATGAAGACGATGCTGTTTCTGTTACCATGTCTATGTTTTCTGACAATGATGAGTTAGCTAGTTTAATTGCACAGTTAATAAATGCGGATAAATTAATTATTCTAACAGATATAGACGGATTGTACACAGGACACCCAGAGGCTGAAAGTAGTAATTTAATTACCAATGTAAACCCTACTGAAGATTTAGACAAATACATAAAAGACAGCAACAAGAAACCTGGTGAAGGTAGAGGCGGAATGGGTTCTAAATTAGATTATGCACAAGAAGCAGCATCAAACAACATACCTACCTATATAGCAAACGGAAAAAGAGATAACACCATTATTGATATTATTGACGGAAAATCTGTTGGTACAAAAGTGGCACTTTAAAATCTACCAAATGAAATTATTAGAAACAACCATTAAAAATAACGTATTAACAAGCATGACCAAAATTCTTGATGAAAATCGAGAAGCATTATTAAAAGCAAACAAAAAAGATTTAGAGGCTTTTAATAAAGAAGATCAGGCAATGTTTGACCGTTTAATTTTAAATGATCAAAAAATTGATGGAATGATAAAAGCCATCAATGAAGTAAAAGCACAAGAAGATCCAGTAAATCAAATCATTAGTGATATTACTTTAGAAAACGGATTAAAAGTAACGAATAAAACGGCTCCGTTTGGTACTATTATGATCATCTACGAATCTAGACCAGATGTTACTGTAGAAGCAGCAGTTTTAGCTTTTAAATCTAACAATAGAATTTTACTAAAAGGTGGTAAAGAAGCTTTACACAGTAATAAAATGTTAGTCGATTTTTGGCACAAAGCATTAACCGAAAATAATCTAAGTGAAGATTATATTAAGTTCTTGCAAATGGACAGAACAGAAACTCAAGCATTCTTAAAAAACCCAACGGAACAATTAGATTTAATTGTACCAAGAGGTGGAGAACGCTTAATTAACTTTGTAAAAGAGCATGCAACGTGTGCCGTTTTAATTAGCGGAAGAGGAAATAACTTTATTTATGTTGATGAAAGCGCCGATTGGAATAAAACCTTAGCGGTAATTATCAATGCAAAAACAGCTAAAATATCTGCTTGTAATGCGTTAGATAAAATTCTTATCAATAAAAATATAGAAGGTTACGAGGCAAAATTAAAAGACTTACAAGCTGTTTTAAAAGAAAGAAATGTAACTATTTTAGTTGATGAAAGCATTAAAAAAGTATTAACAGATGAGACTTTAATTCCGGATGCTAACGTTTGGAAAGAAGAGTTTTTAGCTTTAAAATGTTGTATTGGTGCCGTAGAAAATCTAGACGAAGCTACCAAAATGATTAACACCTATTCTGGCGGACATTCTGCAGCTATAATGACAACCAATGATGAAAATGCAGATGATTTTATGCAACAAGTAGATTGTGCTGCTGTTTATAAAAATTCATCTACAAGATTTACAGATGGTGGACAATTAGGTGTTGGTGCAGAATTAGCAATTAGCACAGACAAATTACACCACAGAGGTCCGTTAGGATTAAAGAAATTAGTAACCAATAAGTACTATATTATTGGAGATGGTAATGTGCGTGTGTAAATTTATTTAATGAACGTTCGCTAACGTTTGGGTACCGAGTTTAAACTTGATAATACTCAATTCACGTTAGCGAAAAAACCCAATACGTTTGTTTATCCCTTTTAAGGAAGTCTGATAAAGATAACAAAACACAAACTAACCACCGTAATGCCATTCATCCTGTCGTTGAAACGACAAAACTAGATGAGAAAAGCACCAAATATTATGTTTAGTTACTTCTACCTTTTAAAGGAAACTTGGTCTATAAAAATACAAACATCACTTATGTATAAACAAGCCCGCGTTAGGGATTGTAGTGAAAAGCCCACAGGGAGGAACGACCGAGGACTTGTAACGGAAAGCCCGACCCTTTTGGGTAACGCACTAATAAAAATATCTGGTATTTTATTTATTCTGCAACTCTGTAGCTTTACGCTCTAATTCTGCCTGAAACTCTTCCATAACTGGTTTTACAGTACTATCTGGAATGTCTGAAACTTTAATATACATTAAACCATCTACAGCATTATTAAATTTAGGATCTACATTAAACGCCACTAAGCGTGCATTTTGTTTTACGTATTTTTTAATTAAAACCGGAATTCTTAAAGCTCCAGGTTCTATTTCGTCGATAATTTTATCGAACTTTTGCATGTCTGATTGTGTGGCATCAAATACAAAATCTTTATCGGCGTCTTTTAATTTTACTTTGTACTCTTTCTTCGGATGAATGTATTGCGCTATATACGGATCGTAATAGTGAGATTTCATAAACTCTATCATTAACGATTTTGAGAAATCTGAAAACTGATTGCTTATAGAAACACCGCCCATTAAATATTTATATTCTGGGTAACGCAGCGTAACATGTACAATTCCTTTCCACAATAGAAATAACGGCATTGGCTTTTGTTGGTATTCGCCAATAATGAAAGCCCTACCCATTTCTATGGTATTTTCCATCATTTGAAATAATTCTGGTTCTATTCTAAACAAGGTTTGAATATAGAAGCCATTAATACCATATTTTTTGTAAATCTCTTTTCCAAGACCCATTCTATAAGCGCCTGCCAAACAGTTTGCATCATTGTCCCAGAGCAATAAATGGTGGTAATATTTGTCGAATTTATCTACATCAATTTCTTTATTGGTTCCTTCACCAACAGCTCTAAAAGTGATTTCTCGTAACCTACCAATTTCATGTAATAAATTAGGAATCTCTTTTGCACTGGCAAAAAACACTTCGTAATTCTTACTTTCTAACAACCTACCATCTCCTTCTCTTAAAGCATCTACTTCTTTAATAAATAAATCTGTATTTCTTTGAGACGTTATTTTTTTTGCTGCTTTTTTAATTTTTATATTCTGAGTAGAAAGTAACTTATGGGCTTTCTCAAACGGATTTGCCAACATATATGTTTTCTTTCTAATAAATTCTGAAAACGCAGAAAGCTCCTTATATTCATCTTGGTCATTAACCGAAATTGGTTTCCCTATTCTTACTTTGACTACTCTACCTCCTCTAGATATTACTTCTGAAGGTAATTTTGCAGTTCTTAAAGTATCTGATATTTTTGATAGAAAATAGAATAAACGACTGTTTTTTGCATGAAAATAAATAGGAATAACAGGTACATTTGCCTTTTTAATAAACCTTACCGCACCTTCTTCCCAAGGTTTATCTACATTTAACTTTCCATCTTTATAAGTAGATACTTCTCCTGCAGGAAAAATACCCAAAGGTTTTCCTTCTCTTAAATGTAATAATGCATTTTTAATACCAGCTACACTAGATTTAGCATCCTTTCTTGATTCAAAAGGATTTACAGGCATTACATAAGGCTTTAAGGGCTCAACTCTGTGTAGTAAAAAATTGGCTATAATTTTGTAATCTGCTCTTTTTTCTATGAGTAGTTTTAGTAATAAAACACCATCTATACCGCCTAAAGGATGGTTAGATACCGTAATAAAAGGCCCCTCTTTTGGAATTCTTTTTAAATCTTCTTCCGGAATTTCAAATTTGATATTGCAATCATCTAAAATACTATTTAAAAAATTTAAATCTTTTTTATTTTTATTTTTCTCGTAGATTCTATTGATTGCAGATATACGAAGTATCCTTAATAGAATCCACCCAATAAAAGTTCCAAAAAAACCAAACTTTTGTAAACCAATTACTTGTGCAATTTCTTTAGCTGTTACTAATGCCATATATTATAATTAGACGAACTGCAAACTTACTAAAAAAAAATATTGAATTACTATTTAGTTACTAAAACAGATTAAATACACCAATTTTACATATATCAAAGACTCTTTAGCTATTAAAAACTTAAGATTCTTTATTGTTGAAAACGGATAAAATTAGTGTCCTTTTTATATTCTGAAGTTACTTTGTTACTAAAACAATTTGTATAGTTTCTTTATTTACTTGTGTTAGTAAAGGAGTTCCTTTAGCTTCAATACTTGCCACAGCTTTATCATCAAAATGACGCACAGTAAACAGGTCTACACCCTTCTGAACATCAATTTTAAACTGCGTTTTTAACTCATTGTAAAATTCATCAAACTTATTAAATTTATTATCGATACAAACAGAAAAACTAATGGCTGAGTTTTGAATTAAATTTACTTTTAATTGATAATCATGTAATTTTTGAAAGATATAACTGATATTATTTTCTACCATAAAAGAAAAATCTAACGCAGAAATAGATACCAAAATTTGGTCTTTCTTAACAATAAAACATGGTATAAAAGGTTCTAACATTTTTCCTAAAGAAACTCTAGTACCTGTTTCTTTAGGGTTGATAAAAGAACGTACCAATAACGGAATGTCTTTTCTTTCTAAAGGTTGCAATGTCTTTGGGTGAATAACAGAAGCTCCGTAAAAAGCCATTTCTATAGCTTCTTCATAAGAAATTTGCTCTAATAAAGTAGTGTCTGTAAATACTCTTGGATCTGCATTTAAAACCCCAGGAACGTCTTTCCATATAGTCACATTTTCTGCATCTAAACAATATGCAAAAATACCTGCCGTATAATCTGACCCTTCTCTACCTAAAGTAGTGGTATTTTCTGTATCATTTGCTGCAATAAAACCTTGGGTAATATTTAATTTAGATGCATCTAATTTTTTACTGATTAGTTCTTGCGTTAAATTCCAATCTACTTTTGCATCTCTATAGTTACTATCTGTTTTTATGTAGTTTCTAACATCGAACCAGTTATTTTCTACACCAATTTTGGTTAAATACGCACTTACTATTTTGGTTGATAAAAGCTCTCCAAAACAGATAATTTGATCATATACATAATTATATCTCTGTGAAGTATTTCTGGCTAAGAACCAGCTTAATTCTCCTAAAAGAATATCTATTTCTTTATAAATTTCATCGTCCTTATCAAACAAATCATTCATTAAATTTTTGTGGAAGTCCTCTATAACACCTAAGCTTTCAGACAACTTATCTGTCTTATTATAATAAGCATCTATAACCTCTTCAAAAGCATTTGTTATTTTACCCATGGCAGAAATTACAACTACTGTACTTTCTGTTCCTTCGCTTTGTAAAATTTGTGTTACATTTTTTACACTTGCTGCATCTTTTACAGACGCTCCTCCAAATTTAAAAATCTTCATTTTAATTATTTTGAATAAATTTTGATAAGTTTTCTTTGTCCATTTGTACTACCGACCAATCGCTTAAATACGTTGCTCCCGTACTTTTATAAAATTCTACTGCATTGGTATTCCAATCAATTACTTCCCACGCAACTCTTTTAAAGTTATGATCATGAGCATATTTTAAAACAGCAGTATACAAAGCTTTTCCTGCTCCTATTTTCTGTTTACTTTTAGTAACTATTAAATCTTCTAAATGAATAGTTCTTCCTTTCCAGGTAGAAAAACGCTCGTAAAACAAAGCAATACCAATAATTTTATTTTCTTGCTCTGCAACAAAAACCTTAAACTTAGGATTCTTAGAAAAACCATCTTTTATTAAATCTTCTACTGTAATTTCTACAGCATCTGGTTCTTTCTCAAAAACTGCTAATTCTGTAATTAAATCTAATACAGATTGCATGTCTTTTTCCTCTCCTAATCTTACAATAAAATCCATCTTTTTATAAATTTTAGTCAAAGATAGTTATTTACATATCTACCAAAAATATTTGAAGATTTTAGACAATTATTTTTGAATTGTTTAAATTTCTAAAGCAAATTAAACAACGAAAACGTTGTAGTAACTTTAAAAAAAATAGATATTTGTTGAAATAATTACACAACTCTAAAAATGACAGGAAAAAAACAAACTTTAGGTGAATTTATTATAGAACATCAACATGCTTTTAAATATAGTTCTGGAGAGCTTTCTAGCCTTCTAAACTCTATAAGATTAGCTGCAAAAGTGGTAAATCACGAAGTTAATAAAGCTGGTTTAGTAGACATTATTGGTGCCGCTGGAGACACGAATATTCAAGGAGAAGATCAACAAAAATTAGATGTATATGCTAACGATAAGTTTATACAGACTTTAACAAGAAGAAATATTGTTTGTGGTATTGCTAGTGAAGAAGAAGATAGCTTTATTTCCATTAATAGTAATGATGAAAATCATCAGAATAAATATGTTGTTTTAATTGATCCTTTAGATGGTTCTTCTAATATTGATGTAAATGTATCTGTAGGAACTATTTTTTCTATTTATAGACGTATTACACCAACAGGTACTCCTGTAGAATTAAAAGATTTTTTACAGAAAGGAAGCGCACAAGTTGCAGCGGGTTATGTAGTTTACGGAACCTCTACGATGATTGTTTATACAACCGGAGATGGTGTTAATGGATTTACTTTAAACCCTGCAATTGGTACTTTTTACCTGTCTCACCCAAACATGAAATTCCCAGAAGACGGAACGATGTACTCTGTAAACGAAGGAAATTACTTAGACTTTCCTTTAGGTGTAAAAAAATATATTAAATATTGCCAAGAGGAAGAAGGAAACAGACCTTATACCAGCAGATATATTGGTTCTTTGGTTTCTGATTTTCATAGAAACATGATAAAAGGTGGTATTTATATGTATCCAAAAGGTTCTAGAAACCCGAACGGAAAATTACGTTTACTTTATGAATGCAATCCAATGGCTTTTATAGCAGAACAAGCTAACGGAAAATCTTCTGATGGATATACAAGAACTATGGATGTGGAGCCCACTGAGCTACACCAAAGAGTTCCTTTTATTTGTGGAAGCAAAAATATGGTAAATCAGCTGGAAGAATTTATGCAAATACACGGAGAATAAATCTTATTTATACCTTAATAAATTATCAGACCATAAATTACTTGTAAAACCATCCATTTATTGTTAATTTTACAATCGTAAATAATATACTAACTTTTTTAAAATATAAAAAAATGGCTTTTCAATTACCGGAATTAGGATACGCTTACGATGCGTTAGAACCAAATATTGATGCAAAAACTATGGAAATTCACCATAGTAAACATCATCAAGGATATACAAACAACTTAAACAATGCAATTGCAGGTACTGACTTAGAAGGAAAATCTATTGAAGATATTCTTACTAATTTAGATATGAGCAATGGAGCTGTTAGAAATAATGGTGGTGGTTTTTACAATCATTCTTTATTCTGGACAGTTTTAAACCCAAATGATAGAGGATATTTATCTGGTGAATTAAAAGATGCTATTGAAGCAGCTTTTGGTACTAAAGATGATTTTATTGCAGCTTTTTCTAAAGCAGCAGCTACTCAATTTGGTTCTGGTTGGGCTTGGTTATGTGTTTTACCAGGAGGTAAAGTAGAAATTTGTTCTACGCCAAACCAAGATAATCCATTAATGCCAGGTGTAACTTGTGGAGGAACTCCAATCTTAGGATTAGATGTTTGGGAACATGCTTACTACTTAAACTACCAAAACAGAAGACCAGATTATATCAATGCATTTTTTGATGTAATTAACTGGAATGAAGTTGAAAAACGTTACGCAACAGCAAAGTAAGCAACGAAGTTGCTTTAAGTATCTTACTTAAATTTTAAGTAGGTTTACTTTTATTATAATAAAAAGCATCCTAAATTTAGGATGCTTTTTTCATTTACAAAAAGCCTGTTTTCTTTCTAAAGTTACTTATTATTCACATTTTCTTAAAAATAGCTCTTACTTGTATTGAACTCTAACTTTAGATTACAACTAGTAAAAACACCTTTAACCATTCCATTTCTTAAAAAAAACTGATTACAACCCTACTATATATTAGCTCCACTAGAAGCCTCTATCCATAAAATTACAATACAACTTACCTTAACTATTTAAGCTCTCTATTATTCTAAATTAAAAACTAGAATTTGTTAGCTCTACCAGTCTCTATAGTCAAAAAAAGTTACTCGTTTTAATAACAAAATAACCAAGGTTAAAAAAAGTAAAAAAAACCAAATAAAAACTTGTCAGAATAATAAAAGATATTATATTTGCACCGCTCTTAGGAATAAGGGTAATTAAAAAGAAAGTTCTTTTGAAATTTTGACTGCGAAAGTAGCTCAGGGGTAGAGCATCACCTTGCCAAGGTGGGGGTCGCGGGTTCAAATCCCGTCTTTCGCTCTATTCAATTACCATGCTGAAGTGGTGGAATTGGTAGACACGCTGGACTTAAAATCCAGTGGTCAGTAATGGCCGTGCGGGTTCAAGTCCCGCCTTCAGTACAATAACCGTTGTTAATCTTATGATTTTCAACGGTTTTTTGCTTTTACAAACTTAGGCGCTCGCCCACCTTCTTTAATTATAACCTTTATTTATTATTTAACTTTAAATAACAATAGCGCTATATTTAAGAAAAAAAATATTTAAACAATAGATCTTTAATACTTTACAGAAAATAATAAAAATAATTAATTATTTTTCCATTTAAATATTGCGTACTACTAATAAAGATACTATATTTGCACTCCTTAGAAATAAGGACAACTATAAAAAGTTCTTTTAAAATAAAAAAAGTAAATTTTGATTCAATTTAATCATTTACTTTAGATAAAATACCATGCTGAAGTGGTGGAATTGGTAGACACGCTGGACTTAAAATCCAGTGGTCAGTAATGGCCGTGCGGGTTCAAGTCCCGCCTTCAGTACAATAACCGTTGTTAATCTTATGATTTTCAACGGTTTTTTGCTTTTACAAACTTTCCGCCCCAGCCCCCTTCACCCTTTGATTATTATACCTGAATATTGTTTCGTAAAAGTTTATAGTGTAAACAGACACCTTATCAACCTGAACCTAATTAAAGGACACAGATTAACTATCTATAAACATAATACAACATGATTATATGGTAAAAAAAAATCCAGCTAAAAGCTGGATTTTTAATTATTCTATTTCATTATTTGAAGATTGGTAACCTCTAAATTAGTTAACTCTCTCCATCTACCTCTCGGTAAGTTTCGTTTTGTTAATTCAGCAAAAACAACTCTATCTAGCTTACTTACCTTATAACCTACGTGTTCAAAGATCTTACGGACAATTCTATTTCTACCAGAATGTATTTCAATACCAATTTCCGATTTTGGTTGCCCATCTACATAAGAAACAGCATCAATAAATACTTTTCTACCTTCAATAATAACTTCTCCTCGTAGTTTCTCTAAATCTTTTAACTCTAATTTTCTATCTAGAGAAGCGTGATATAGTTTACGAACATTGTGTTTTGGATGCGTTAATTTCTTAGCTAAATCACCATCATTTGTAAACAACAACAAACCAGTTGTGTTTCTATCTAATCTACCAACAGGGTAAATTCTCTCTTTTGATGCATTTGCTATCAATTCCATTACTGTTTTCCTACCTCTATCATCATCCATTGTGGTAATGTAGTTTTTAGGTTTATTCAGTAAAATATATTTTTTTTGTTCTGGTGTAATAGAAGTTCCATCAAAACGAACAATATCGTCTGGCTGAACTTTATACCCCATTTCTGTTACCAGCTTTCCATTTACTTCTACACTACCATGCTCTATATAAGTATCTGCCTCTCTACGAGAACATACACCAGAATTTGCTATGTATTTGTTTAAACGGATTCCTGAGGCATCATTATTAGCCTTTGGAGCTTCTTTAATTTTGGTAAAAGTTTTCTTCGGAGCCTTTCTTGCTACAGGTTTGCTCTTTCTACTTAAAGGAGTACTTTTTTTACCTTCTTGTCGTCCTCTCGACGAGTTTTTATTTGAATTCATTACTTAAAAATTTTTGCAAAAATACACAAAAAAACCTTAATTCAATCGGTCTATTACTTTTTCTACAATTAGTTCAGGCTTTATAAAGATTAAAGAGAAAACTCCTATTAAAAGTAAGATTTTCAAAACATTATGCATTAATATATAATGTTTCGTTTCGGAAGAATTCCATAAATAAAAGCCTAGAAAAACAAGAACAAATAAAGCAAAGTAAAAATAATATCTCATGTAGCTTAAAGCAGGATAACTAAACAAAGCTACAATAGGAAATAGTGTTAAAATTAATAAGAATATTGATAATTGTTTTGTTCTTACTTCTCCATAAAATACAGGAAATGTCTCATAATTATTTACTATTGCCCCTTTCATACTTTGTAAATCCTTTAGCAATTCCCTTACCATAAGTACTAAAAACAAGAAAATTGCATGTACAAAAATGATTTTAGAAAAGTTCTGAAAATACACAAACACGGCAAAGAAGGGAAGTATGGTAAGCACAGTGGCAGAAACTAAACCTGTAAAAGGATACTTTTTTAGCTTGTGAGAATAAAACCAAATAGCAAAAATATAAATAGCAAAAAACAACGCTGCTTTAACAGATATTAGGCAACCAAAAATAAAACCTAAAAAATTTAAAGTAAAATAAAGCTTTAATTTAGTAGACTGCTTTACATAATTATCTAAACCCGCTTTTAAAGGACGGTTAATGCGGTCTACCTTTGCATCATAAAAATTATTAATAATATAACCAGACGCCACAACACATACACTTGCGAGTACAATGTATAACAAGTCAACATCAAAAATAATATTTCTAAGGGATTTTTTAGGCGAAAAAACAAAAATAGCTGCTAAGTATTGTGCTAAAACTAAAACAAGAATATTATAACCCCTGATAACAGAAACCAAGCTTAAAAGTTTAAAAATAGATTTTTTGACTTTAAAACTAAGCATACATTTAGAATCTATAAACCAGTTCTAACTTATAATCTTTAAGGCTATTTTGAGCTTTTTCATAATCTTCCGTAAAACCTAAAATGTAACCACCACCACCAGAACCACAAAGTTTCAGGTAATAATCATTCGTTTTAATTCCGTTTTCCCAAACTTTATGAAAAGCATCCGGAATCATCGGTTTAAAATTCTTTAAAACAATTTTAGATAAAGATTTTACATTCCCAAACAACGATTTTACGTTTCCTCCTAAAAAATCTTCAATACACGCATCTGTTGTTGTTGCAAATTCTTCACTTATCATTTTTCTAAAACCTTCGTTTTTCATCTTATTCATAAAGATGTTCACCATAGGCTCTGTTTCTCCTATTTGCTCAGAATCTAATAAGAAAACAGCTCCTTTTCCTTGTTTTTGAGAAGGAATACCTGCTGGCTCTATATTATCTTTAGAGTTGATTAAAATAGGCAAGCTTAGGTAACTATTTAAAGGATCTAAACCAGAACTTTTACCATGAAAAAAAGATTCCATTAAAGAAAAGATCTGTTTTAACTTTAACAACTTTTCTCTTGTTAAGTTTTCTAAAACCGTTATTTTATCTTCTGCATATTTATCATAAATAGAAGCTACTAAAGCACCAGAACTACCAACTCCATAACCCTGTGGTATAGAAGAATCAAAGTACATTCCGTTAGCTATATCAGCTTTTAAATCTTTTAAATTAAAAGAAACTAAATCTGTTTTTAAAGCAGATAAATGATTGCAAAGACGTTCTAAATTTTCATTTGAGACCTTACGATTTCCAGATAAATTTGATGACGTTTTTAACGCTCCTCTATAGGCATTAAACGGAATTGCTAAACCTTTAGAATCTTTAATGATTCCATATTCTCCGAAGAGTAAGATTTTAGCATAAAATAATGGTCCTTTCATTTTTCTTTTTTATAGTGTTGCAAAAATACGAATTAATAAATTAACAAAACCTTATTAAAAATTCTTGTAAAAAGTTTTCCAGACACCAACTTTTTCCCCTTTAGTATATTTTCCTTTTTCTTGATTCTTACCGTTTTTATAATACGTTTTCCAGACACCTTCCTCTAAACCTTCTACATAGATTCCGGATGTTCTTAATTCTCCAGATTCATAAAACTCAGAAAAAGCTCCATCATACTTCCCTTTAGAATATCCTATTTTTCTAAAAACCTTACCACTTTTATAAAAATAAATTACTTCTTTAGCATTACTAGAATTTACTGTATAATAAACAGATTTCGCTTGGTTTGTTTCTTTTAACTGACCATCTAACCAAGTGGTTTTTTGTGCGGAAATAGATACTGTAAAAAGAAAAATTATTATGGATACTAACTTTATAAAAGCATTCATTTAAATAGTTTTAATTCTGATAAATTACATTTTATTAGCGCCAAGTCCAACAGAATCATAAATATAGTGATTTTTCTGACAGTATATAGAAAGTACATTTTCTATAAAATGATTTACTTTTTCTTTTTCATTCTCCGGATACAAAACGTGCACATTTGCACCTGCATCTAATGTGAAACAGATATTACTATCATTTTCGTTTCTGTACTCCCAAATTTTATTGATAATCTCTAAGGTATTTGGTTTCATCAAAATAAAATATGGATTGCTAGTCATCATCATTGCGTGCAATGTTAACGCTTCACTTTCTACTAAATTAACGAATGCTTTTATATCTCCATTTTGAAGAATTGCTGACATTTTACCTAAATTATCATTAGCTTGTGTAAAACGACTTTCTGCATACGGATGATTGTGCATTAAATTATGACCAACGGTACTAGAAACTTGTTTTTCGCCTTTATCTACTAACAAAATTGCATCTTGATAATTCTCGAAAACTGAATGTAATTTATAAGGAAATTGAACTCCAAATAAATCTGAACTTCCTTCAATTTCTGGGTGATTTCCCCAAACAACCATTGGGCCTTCTATACTTCTACTTGCGCTACCAGATCCTAAACGTGCTAAAAATGATGCTTTTTTATTGATTTCTTCTACTGATAAATCAGGATTTAACTCCGCTTCTAAACTCATTAAACACATTGCAATAGCACTTAATCCGCTTGCAGATGATGCGATTCCGCTAGAATGCGGAAAAGAATTCTCTGAATTAATCGTCATTTTATATTCAAATATATACGGACAATATTCTTGTATTCTTGTAAAGAATTCTGCAATTTTTGGTTTAAACGCATCTTTCTGTTTTCCTTCAAAAAATAAATCGAAATCTACCTTCTTGTCAATCTGAACTTGTTTCAGATTCTCATCAGAATTACGCTTTTTCTCAAAATCAATGGTAGTAATGGTATGACAATTGTTTAACGTAAAACTAATAGAAGCATTTTTTGGTATTTGCGGATTACTCTTTCCCCAATATTTTACCAACGCAATATTACTTGGTGTTTGCCAGGTAAAACTTGCTTTTTCTACTGAATTGTTATTTGATTTCGAAATAAATTGTGCTGTATCCAAACGTCTTGATTTTGCACCAAAGATAAAACTATTTCAAAGAATTTTCAGTTAACTTTTTAAGTACATTTTCTTTGTAGGTTCTACTAATAGGAATGGCTTTTTTCTCAATTTCAACCAACTCATTAGTGTACGAGTCTGTTTTGTTTAAATTGATAATATAAGATCTGTGAATTCTTAAAAATTGATGTGAAGGTAATTTTACTTCTAAATTAGAAATGGTTTCTCTCGTTACTAAAACCTTGTCTTTTATATAAATCTTAATATAATCCGATAAGCTTTCTACATATAGAATTTCGTCAAAAATAACCTTGACCATTTTACGATCTGATCTTACAAAAATATAGTTATTCTTTACTGTCGTTTCTTCAACATCAAGCTTAGGTGTAATAGCTACCTTAGTTTCAAAAAATTTATTTACTGCTTGTAAAAATCGATCGAATGCAATTGGTTTTAATAAATAATCTACCGCTTGTAAATCGAAACCATCCACAGCATATTCTCTGTAGGCAGTTGTAAAAATAATCTTAGATTTTTTGTTGATGGATTTTGCCAGAGACAAACCAGAAACGTCGGGCATATTAATATCTAAAAAGAATAAATCTATGCTATTTGAATTAGAAACATCAAAAGCTTCCATGGCATTCTTACAGCTTTTAACCAAAGTTAAATTCGGAATTTTAGCTACAAAAGTTTCTATAATTTTTCTAGCAACGGGTTCGTCATCAACAATAACACAAGTAATTTGGTTCATTTTTTAGCTATTTATTTTTAGATTAGAAAGCATGAGATTCCTCGTCATTCGTACCTCATTCTGTCGGAATGACAAACTGTTTGAAAAAAACCTTCAAAACTTGTTACTTCGAAGCATTGAAAAGTCACATAATAATGATAACACAACAATTAGCAACCTTATGTGATTTCTCCTAAAAGGTCGAAATGACAATATTATTAAAACTCAATTTTTAAAGACACTTTAAATGCATCTTTTTTATCTATAATTTTTAGTTGATGTTTCTTCGGATACAACATTTCTAAACGTTTTTTAATATTCTCTAACCCAATTCCGGCATTTATATCTTCTTTTTCTTTGGATGAATTTTCTATTTCAAAAAACAAATAATTAGCATCTATTTTAAGATGAATGTCAACTTTTAAAATTCCGTTAGCAGCAAAACCATGTTTAAAACTATTTTCTACAAACGGAATTAATAACATAGGCGGAATTTGCAAATCATCATCTATATTTTCCTTTTTAAAACTCACCTTTAAAGTATCGTGAAAACGCATTTTTTCTAGAGAAATATAATCTTCTAAATGATTTACCTCTTCTACTAATAGTACTTTTGGCTTTTCTACTTGATATAAAATATAATCTAGTAAATTAGATAATTTTAAAATCATTTCTGGCGCTTCATCCGCTTTAGCGATTGCAAAACCATAAATTGTATTTAAAGAATTAAACAAAAAATGCGGATGAATTTGCATCTTCAAAAACTTTAATTCTTGCTCCTTTAACTCTAACTTAGTTTGTAAAAATTTGTTTTCTAAAGTCTTTTTTTCATCTAACGATTTATAACTGTGTTTTAATATTTTTAAACCGCTTGCCAGAACAACTATAAAAAAAACACAAATCAAAATTACAGCAGGATTTGTAGTTAATGCTGGCATTTTTTGAAATTCTAAATTAAAATAAAACACAAACCCAACTACTTCTATCATTAAAATAGTTGTAGCAACAAAAACACCTGAATAAATAGTATAAAGAACAAATTTCTTATATTGTTTTTTTAATAAATATTTAGGAATTAAATCATATACAAAAACATATGCAGTAATTAATGTTACAATACTTAAAAGAGAAGAAAACCAAAATAAAAAAGCTTTGTTTGATGAACCTACACTAAAAAAACTTTTGAAGAAAAACCAAACAAGCATCCAACATAAAAAATGTATTGGTATTTTTTTTAAGACTAAAATCAGTTCTTTTTGCATATGTTACAAAATAAAAATAAAGATTTAATTTTTAGGATAATTAACGACGGATTACTTATTTTAATCTCTAAAAAGCAAATTTGACACTTTTTATACTAAAACTACCTGTTTTTTGTAGAAACCAAGTAAAAAGGATTCACTCGTCTCAATTATATTTTAAGAACAAACATTACCAATATTTTTGAAACGAATTTAAAAACTTATATTATGAAATATATTATCGATGGAGGCAATACATTTATGATTCCTTTAATTATTCTTTTACTTTTAACACTTTTCTTAGTCATGAAGGGTTTTAAAATAAATTCAGAAAAAAATAGGGAACTCATTAAATCTGTCAGTTTATTTGCACTTGTATTTGGTTTTTTAAACCTTTTTATTGGTTTGTACCAAATGTTTACTATGATTGCAATAGCGAATGATGTATCTCACCAGGTCTTAGGAATAGGCTTAAAATGCGAAATTACACCAGTTATATTTGGTTTTATCATTTTTCTTATTGGCAGATTAGGTGTAATTGCACTTACTTGGATGAAAAAAGAATAAACAAAAAAAACAGTTTTAGTAAAAACAAATTAAAAACTATCCACTGGTCTCAATTATATTATAAGAACAAACATTCTTACTATTTTAAAAACGAACTTTAAAACATATACTATGGAAACAATCACAAACGGATATCCTTTATTTATAATCCCATTAATTATCATTTTTATTATTACTATCATTTTACTTATAAAAAGCATTAAAAATAATACACAGAAAAACAGAGAACTTGTTAAACAAATAAGTCTTTTTGCTCTAGTTTTTGGATTTGGGTGTCTTTTTCAAGAATTGTTTTGGATATTCGAAATGGTTGCTATTGCTACAGACTCATCAGCTGGTGTTCTAGCAGTAGGTTTCAAATATTCCATAACACCAACAATAATTGGTATGACAATTTTTTTAATTGCCAGATTAGGAATAATCGGACTTATTATAAAAGAAAAATAAACCCTAATAATCACTTTCAAAACACCCATTTCATTAATTTTGAAATGGGTATTTTTGCATCCATGAAAAAAGGAACTGTCTTTCTATTGTTAAACGGAGAACCGCCAAAAACACTCCCTGATTTAGACGAATATGAAATTATTTGTGCTACAGATGGCGCGTATCAGTTTTTAAAAGAACAAAATACTACACCTCATTTTATTAGTGGCGATTTTGACTCTCTAGAAAATTTACCAAATGACATAGAGGTTATTCATACTCCGAATCAAGATTTTACAGATTTTGATAAAATGCTAAAAATTCTATTTGATAAAGGCTACAAAAACATTGATATTTATGGTGGAAGCGGAAAAGAACAAGATCATTTTTTAGGAAACTTGCACACAACAATTCAGTGGAAAAACAAATTACAGCTTACTTTTTTTGATGATTATAGTCGTTATTTTTTAGCTGATAAAAACACTTCAATTTCGAATTGTACAAACAAAATGGTTTCTTTGGTTCCTTTCCCTACAGCTACAAACATCAGTACAGAAGGATTGCAATATCCGTTAAAAAAAGAAGATTTATCTTTCGGAGAAAGAATTGGTACAAGAAACAAAGCAACTAATAACGAGATTAAAATTACTTTTGAAAGTGGCGAGTTATTCATTTTCATCAACCATTAAAACAAATAAATGTCTAGAAAAATAAAATTATTATGGGATTTTAGAGGTCCAGATGCAGCACAAACAGCAAAACATCATACTATTCACTTAAAAGAGTTTGCAGAAATGGAAAACTTAACTTTCTTTGAAATAGATATTGAAGAAAAAAATCCTATGTTATTTTCTGCCTTCATTACAGTAGATGAAAAAGATATTAAAGTTTATAGAGATGCTTTAAAACCGCATCGAGGAGAAGTTGGATAATTTCGTTTTCTTAAAAAAACAAAGACACCTTACGGAAAACCGTAAGATTTTTACTTTAAGAGAAGTTAAGTTTGTGATAATTATAACTTAACATTAAAAACAATGAATAAACACTTACTTCAATCTCAAATTAAATCAAGCGGAACTGCCTATTTACTTTTCTTATTTGTATTTGGTACACATTACGCTTATCTAGGAAAATGGGGAATTCAATTATTATTCTGGTTTACATTCGGTGGACTTGGAATTTGGGCATTAATAGATCTTTTTACAATTTCTGGAAAAGTTGAAAGACATAACGCCGAGATATATAGAAAAATTGACAAGATAGAAAAGAGAGAAAGGGAAGATGATCAAGCTAGACAATTGGCTATGATTTCAGCTGTTAAAGGAAATTAATATATTTAAAAAATGCAACAATGTTATATTTCATTTGGTTGCATTTTTTTTTAGAATAGTTAATTATTATACAACAAATACACTTTTTTATTTTTCCTATTATAAAATTAACTAATTTTGCAGTGTCATAATTTGTATGGCAAAAAATAATGAAGCAGAAACACCAAATACTAAAAGTACTATTACTCATTTCAATTTATTGTTCTGGGATGTATCTTTCTGCAAATACAACATCTTATTTTAGCGCGCAAAATGCAAAACAGGATACAGAACAGCTTACCTATTTAGTTACAGCTTCTAAAGTATTTCATGCGCATACACAACAATCAGAAAACTTAGTTTCTGAAACAATAGATTTTTCATTACCCAATTTTAAATTGTCTTCAGACGATTTATTAGCAATTTCTTATACGACTAAACAAGAGTTTAATTCTAAGTTTAAACAGTATAAAAACTACTTAGAAAACACCCTGATTAGACAACGAAAGTCTGATCTTATTTTTCCCTTCCATAATTTTTGGTAACCCTTTATTTTATTTACTAACAACTACCTTTTGCGTAGTTAAAATAAAACATTGATATGTTGCGGATACCCGTTTCATATAAAAACCAGTATATCAAAAAAATTAAAAAAACATAAAATGGATTTAGGTACAATAATAATAGGAGTAATATGTATTGCATTATGTGCACTACCTTTTGTATTAACAAATAGAAACAAAAAAAATAAAGAAAAAAAAGTATTAAACTCGTTGATAGAGTTTGCAAAACAGCATAATTCTGAAATTACAGAACACGAAATTAGTGAGTGTTATGCTATTGGTTTAGATGAAAATAAACATGCAATTTCATTTTTACAAAAAACAAAAGAGCAAGTTAATCTTCAATTTATAGATCTTAACACTATTAAAAACAGCGAGATAAATAACATCAGTAAATCTATAGGGAAGAACGAAACAACACTAGATAAATTAAACTTAAAACTGAACGTTATTGGTAAAAACAAACCTAGTATTGTTCTTGAATTTTATAATTCAGATATTAATTTTCAACCTGGTAACGAATTCGATTCTATAGAAAAATGGAACAAAGTAATTAATTCATTACTTCAAAATCAGCAACAAAATAAAGCTGCATAATACCCTTAAAATAATAACGAATCTTACTTATTCATATACACAAAGTAAGATTCGTTCTTATTTACAAAGTACTCAACACCCATTAGTTCGTTGATGTTTCCCTGAAAATTGATGTAAAAAACTATATTGAATTTGATTAAAATAAAAGAGGCACGTCAATTGAAATTAGATATTCTTTATTAGTTTTGTTGTTAGGAAAAGTAAACCCCTCATAAAACTTTATAAATGCAACCTTTTATATTTAATCATATTGCCCTTTCTGTAAAAGATGTAGATACATCTATAGCGTTTTATCAAAAAGTACTTCAACTAAAAGAAATTAAAAATACTGCTTCTAATTCAAAGACAAGATGGTTATCTCTTGGGGAAGGAAAACAACTTCATATAATTCCTCGTCCTGATGCGATCATTAAAACGAATAAAGCTGTACATTTTGCTTTATCAACCACAGATATTGCCACATTTATACTACATTTAAAAGAATTAAAAATTGAGTATTCCGATTGGATCGGTACAACAAACAAAGACTATGTTAGAAATGATGGAATTCTACAAGTGTATTTTCAAGATCCCAATGGATATTGGATTGAAGTAAATAATGATATCTAATAAATACTATTTCCATTTAATTCCACACCCCATACTTGGTTTTTGGTTTTCTAAAGCTGGTTTATTTTCTAATAAATTGTCTAGAGAGTTACATAAATCAATTCCTGTTACTGGCTTTCCGTTTCCTGGTCTAGAATCGTCTAATTGTCCGTGATAAACGGCTTTTAAACTTTCATCAAAAACATAAAAATCTGGAGTACAAGCAGCATCATATGCTTTTGCTACTTCTTGCGTTTCATCATATAAATACGGAAAAGGATAGTTTTCATCTTTTGCCAATTGCGTCATCAAATCAGGTGAATCTTGCGGATAATTCTCTACATCATTAGAACTAATCGCAATAAAATTAATTCCTTTTTGCTGATACTCATTCGCCATTTTTACCAACTCAGTATTTACATGAATCACAAACGGACAATGATTACAAATAAACATAATTACGGTTCCTTTTTCTCCTTTCGCTTTTTCTAAAGAAAGAAAAGTATCATCAACCGTATTTAATAAATTGAAATCTGGTGCTTTTGTTCCGTTTTTAAACTCGTTAGATTCTGCTCTTGCCATAATTATTGTCTTTTACCACATAGAAACATAGCTTATAAAAACTATGTTTTCTATATTATTATTTATATTCAGAATGTCATTCCGAAATGAGCCTTTTTAGGCGATTGAGGAATCTCATTATAATTATGATGAGCCCCCTCTTCATTCCTCATTCGGAATGACACGGTTATAAAATTTATATTTTACTAATCTTCTGCCAAAGCATTCGCACAAATAAAACCACTTGTCCAAGCATTTTGGAAGTTAAATCCTCCAGTAACAGCATCAATATTTAAAACTTCACCTACAAAAAACAGATTTTCATGTTTCTTACTTTCAAAACGTTTAAAGTTAATTTCTTTTAAATCGATTCCTCCTGCGGTTACAAACTCATCTTTAAAAGTAGTTCTTCCGTTTGCGTTAAAAACTCCTTTGGTTAATTGATTTGCTAAACCTTCTAGTTGATTATTATTTAAATCTGCCCAATTTTGAGTTGCACTAATTCCTGCAGCGAGCACAAAACGTTCCCACAATCTTTTAGAAACCTCAGCAAATGGAGATTTTAAAATTGCCGTTTTTCTAGGCTCTTTCTTTTTTAAGTTTAAAAGAACATTTAAAACTTTATCAGTTGGTCTAGACAACCAATTTACCTCAACATTATATTGATAATTTTTGTCTGCTAAAATTCTTGCGCCAAAGGCGGATAATTTTAAAACTGCAGGTCCACTCATTCCCCAATGTGTAATTAGCAAAGGTCCGGAAGCCTCTAATTTTGTTCCAGAAATGGTAACTGTTGCGTTTGGAACTGAAGTCCCTAATAAATCTACCAAACGTTTATCATTGATATTAAACGTAAACAAAGACGGAACAGGTTCTATAACTTCATGGTCTAAAGTTTCACACAACTCCCACACTTTTTTAGAACTTCCTGCAGCGATTACTAATTTATCTGCTTCAAAAACTTGTTCTTTGGTGTTGATAACCCATTTATTTTCTTGTTGAGAAACCGAATTTACACCACAGTTTGTTAACACTTTAATTCCTAAGTTATCAACAGCGTTTTGAAAGCAATCTATAATTGCCTGACTTGTATTTGCTTCAGGAAAAACACGATTGTCAGCTTCAATTTTTAAAG
>NZ_WTLD01000004.1:0-258577 GCF_011379025.1 Polaribacter sp. 11A2H | reverse complement strand
GAACTCCTCTATTTTCGAACCATTCAAAAGTATCGCCTGTCATAAATTGATGAAAAGGCCCTAACAATTCTTTTTTTCCTCTTGGATAGAATTCTGTTAAATCCTTCGGAATAAAACATGCGTGGGTTACATTACATCTTCCACCTCCAGAAATTTTTACTTTCTGTAAAACGTCTTTTCCTTTTTCGAGAATCGTAATATCTAATTCAGGGTTATTTTCTTTCGCGTTTATCGCTGTAAAATATCCTGCTGCTCCTCCTCCAATAATGATTACTTTTTTCATGTTTTTTATTTTGAGACCTCACAGGTTTTAAAAAACTGTGAGGTCTAATGTGAGTTTATAAAACCATCTGACTGTAAGTCAATATAGTTTCATATCCTTTATTTTTAAAATAGCTTGGTGTATCCGAATTTCCTGTTACTAACACAAAATCTCCTCCCCAAGCGCCTAAACTTTTTATTACTCCAAAATAATCTGGAAATAATTTTTCTTTTACCGGTGTTAATTTAATGATTGAACTGATAATTTGCTCATGCTCAACTATTAAATCTTCAAATTTCTCTAATGATTCAACTTTTAAAAGTGCCTCAGAAATTTCTGAAATTCTCTTTATTTCTTTATCAAAATTGATATTACTTTCTCTAAATTTTGAAATTCCTTCTTTAGAATCTTGCTTCTGATTTAAGTGTACAAAAAATAAATTTTCTTTAAAACTTGGGTTGAATTCTACTGGCTCAACAACAGGTTTTTTATCCTTAATATGATAAAAAACTGGTGTATCATTTTGTGCACAAGCAATATCGTAACCACTTCCTTTAAAGGAGTTCCAAAGCAACTTAAAAGCATCTATTTTTGCCCAAGAAGCTATCGAATTTATTAATGTTGATGAAGTCCCTAATCCCCAATTTCTTGGAAATGTAAGGTTTGTTTTTACAACAAATCCATTTTCTGATGCTAAAAAATCTGGATTTAAGTTTTTTGCTTCTTTTAAAATACTTAATAAGGTTTCTGCAATAACTTCTCCACTTCCTTCTTTATCTGAGTTGAAGGTACAGTTTATCAAACGCAGTTTTTTTAAATCAAAAATCGCTTCAAACCAACATTCTCCCGTGTGTGTAAAACTTCCCCAAATAAGCTGAGGTTCTTTTATTTTTTCAACAACTAAATCTTGCCCAAATTTTGTTGGAATGGCTAAAGATTTTGCTCCGTCCAAAACAAGATATTCTCCTGTTATTAATAATTTTCCGTTAGAATAAAAATTCATTTTTTGTTAATTAATATTTAATTACATCCTATTTAATTGCATTCTGCTTTAGCAGAATATAATTATTAAATTAAAATTGGCTTTAGCCAAACATAATCTATTTATAATTACTATTCAGTTAAAACCCATTGCTATTCAGTTAAAATAATTTGTTCAATTGAAACCATTTTTATTAATAATTACTCATCATCAAATTTTTGAAAATTATATTTTAATATAAATTCTTTATATTCTTCCTGAAAAGATTTTTTAGAATGATGTATTTCTTGATTTTTAATATAATTTCTAACTTTATCAATCATAGACTCCGAAACCGAAACTGCAAAATATTCACTTTGCCACTGAAATTTCTCTACAATTATCTTTTCTTTATTTATCCAAAAAGCAGATTCACCTTTTATTAATTGCATTACTTTTTGGATTGATTGATCTACTCCTAAAGAAATTAAACAATGACAATGATCGGTATACCCGTTAATAAAATCTATATAAATCCCCTTCTCTTTAGCATTCTCTTTTATATGAGTCCAAACTTTTTGCCTCACCTCTTTTGTTGCCAGAAAAGGGCACCTGTTTTTGGTGCTCCAAACAAAATGTATATAGACTTTTATAAAAGACATAAAATTATATTTGGTTTTAAAATTTGGCTAAAGCCAATTATCAATCTTGTTATTTATTTCAATGGGTTAAAACGCATTGCTATTCAGTTAAAACCCATTGCTATTCAGTAGAATAAATTACATTTTTCCATATACACAATCAATTGTATTCTGCTTTAGCAGGATGACAACCAATATATTCATTCTATCAATCCAAATTATTTAAAATGATGTGTAAAATGTTTTACATGAAACTTCTGCCAATATTCATAATCTAATTCTCCAAAAAACGGATGATTTTCTGTTGAAACCCTTTGCAATTTATGAATTATATCTATTCATTTACAAAATATTTATACATCTTAATCAATTGCATCCTGCTTTAGCAAGATGATTCATGTTTTAATATTCACAATTGGCTTTACCCAAATTATAACCATTTATACCAACCCAAATTGTTTAAAATGATGTGTAAAATGTTTTACATGAAATTTCTGCCAATATTCATAATCTAACTCTCCAAAAAATGGGTGATTTTCTTTTGAAACCCTTTACAATTTATGAATTATATCTATTCATTTACAAAATATTTATACATCTTAATCAATTGCATCCTGCTTTAGCAAGATGATTCATGTTTTAATATTCACAATTGGCTTTAGCCAAATTATAACCATTTAAACCAACCCAAATTGTTTAAAATGATGTGTAAAATGTTTTACATGAAATTTCTGCCAATATTCATAATCTAATTCCCCAAAAAATGGATGATTTTCAGCTTTAGCTGTTTCAAAGTGAATTTTAAAAGCATCTATTTGAGTAAATAAATCATGGATTGCTTCTCCTACAGAATTAAATTTTAAGGCATTTGGTTCTTCAGACAACATACTTGCTTTAAATCCAACTTGCAATTCTCCTTCGGTGTTTAAAAATGGCTTTCTTCTTGCTGCTTTTTCATCAGAAACATAATAATCAGCAGCTACTTTTCCGTTAGAAACTTGTATTAGAAGGCTTAAATGTTCTATCATTTGTTGCCCATTCATTTTTCCAAAAAGTGGCTTTGTATTTTCATCAATCTTAGACAGTTTATAACTTACTAAGTTCTTATTAAAAAAATCTATCCAATTGATAGACGGTTTTCTTAAAGCATCTATTTTTTCTACCACAGCAGAATGAGTCACCGTTTTTTTATCAAAAAAAGCAATAACTATTTCTTTTTCTTCTTCTGTAGCATTAAACTGGTTTAAGATATTCTGCAAATGCATTTTCATGTGTCCGTGCTGAATTCCCTTAGTAGTTAATGCTCTTAAAGCTGCAAAATTCTGAGCCAAACCTGCTGCTGCCATAATTTGCATTAAGGTTCTGGCAGATGGTTTTTGCAACATTTCTAAAGATAACTTTGCCAAAGGATGTAAACCTGTTAAGCCACCAACGGTTCCTAAAGCTAACGGAATATCAATCCAAAATTTAAAAACCCCATTATCAATAGTACAATGAGATAAACTTGCATATTGTCCAGATCTTGATGCGTAAGCATGAGCTCCAGCTTCTACCGCTCTAAAATCGTTACCGGTTGCCAAAACAACGGCATCAATTCCATTCATAATTCCCTTATTATGCGTAACCGCTCTATAAGGCTCTATTTCTGCAATTTTTACTGCTTGGTAAAACTTCTCTGCAAATCTCTGAGGATTTTCACCACCTAATTCTTCTATCTTACAACTCACTTCTGCCCTAACCAAACACTCAGGAACATAGTTAGAAAGAATACTCATTACAATTTCTATGTCGTCTTTTTCAAACTTTTTAGCAATGGCTTCTAAACAGGAATTTATAAAGTTTGCGCCCATTGAATCTTTGGTTTCAAAGGTTGCGTGTAGTTGGTAATAGTTTTCTAATTTATCAGTTTTATCAACTAATTTTATATCTAAAATTCCACCGCCACGTTTATCCATATTTTTAGTGATGGAAGCCGTTGCTGCAAATAATTCCGTTTTATTTTTATTAAAGTAATCTTCAAGATTCGTTTTGTCTCCGGCATACATAAAGTGGACTTGCCCAATTTTTGTGGTACCAATTACCTTGGTTTTAAAACCTCCTCTTGTACTCCAAAATTTACCAACCAAAGAAGCCGCTGCTACCACAGAACTTTCTTCTACCACCATAGGAATTACATAAGTTCTATCATTAATTACAAAATTTGGTGCAATACCAAAAGGCATGTAAAAATTAGAAATTGTATTTTCTATAAAATCATCATGTAATTGCTGTAAATCATCATTATCATTCCAATACTGTTTAATTATATCTTTAGTTTTGGTATGATTATGGAAATAATTCTCTGTTAACCAAGTAATTTTTTCATCTTTCGTTAACTTAGAAAAACCAGAAATAAGTTTGCTCATTAATTTGGGTATAAAACTATCAACAACAAAGATAAGTCAAACTGTTAAAACATTAATAGATAATCAACATTTATGGATTTTTAAGATATTTTTTATGGATTTTTGCGTAAACTTGGCAAACTTTTATCAAATACAAGGTCTACAATGAGAAAAGGAGTCTCCCTTACAGTTATTTTACTATTAATTAACTGTATAACATTTGCACAAGTAAATGCAAGTAAAATATCAAACAAAAAAAACATAACATTAGAAGAAATCTGGAACGGAACATTTTCTGCAGATAGAATGAATTCTTTAAATTCTATGAATGGCGATTATTATGCTGTTTTAGATTTTAATAGAGCATCTAGATCGGTTACTGTGGATAAATACAGTTACAAAACTTTAGAAAAAGTAGAAACAATTGTTAATAGCTTAGATTTAGAAGGATTAAATAGTTTCTCTTCTTATAGTTTTAATAATGACGAAACCAAACTAATTTTAGGAACCAACTTCCAGCAAATTTATCGTCACTCTAAAAAAGGAACGTATTATGCTTATGATATTGCTTCTAAAGAATTGACTTTAATTGGTGAGGCAATTCAAGAACCTGTTTTTTCTCCGGATAATAAAAATGTAGCGTATGCTAAAGACAATAACATTTTTATTAAAAATGTAGCTTCTAATAATATTACACAAGTTACTACGGATGGTAAAATAAATGAAATTATAAACGGAATTACAGATTGGGTGTACGAAGAAGAGTTTGCTTTTGTAAGAGCTTTTGAATGGAATAAAACCGGAACTCATTTAGCTTTTTTGCGTTTTGATGAAACCAACGTTCCTACTTTTTCTATGGATGTTGTTGGTACTGAATTATACCCAACACAACAAGCTTTTAAGTATCCTAAAGCAGGAGAGAAAAATGCAGATGTTACTTTACACATGTATACGCTTTCTTCTAAAAATACAAAGAAAATTACTTTAGGAGATTATGAATATATTCCTAGAATTAAATGGTCTAATGATACTGATGTTTTAGTCGCAACTACTTTAAATCGTCATCAGAATAACTTAAACTTATATAAAGTAAGTACTCAAAATGCTACTGCTACTTTATTATTAAATGAAACAGACAAAGCATATATAGATATTACCGACAACCTTACTTTTTTAGCTGATAACAGTTTTATTTGGACTAGCGAAAAAGATGGTTACAATCATATTTATCATTATGATTTTAACGGAAAATTAATCAATCAAATTACAAATGGAAATTGGGAAGTAACCAACTACTATGGTTTTAATGAAAGTAAGAAAACTATTTATTATCAATCTGTAGAAAACGGTTCTATTAATAGAGGGGTTTACTCTATCAACTTAAATGGAAAGCGTAAAGAATTGTTGAGTAATAAAGATGGACAAAACACTGCTTCTTTCAGTAAAAATCTAAACTTTTTTATCAACACGTATTCATCGGCAGAAACACCTCCTATTTATTCTTTATATAATAGTAAAGGAAAAATGTTAAAGGTGATTAAAAATAATGATGCTTTAAAAGAAAGATTATCAACCTATAAAATGAGTCCGAAAGAGTTTTCTACCATTAATATTAACGGAAACGATTTAAATATGTGGATGGTGAAACCTTTAGATTTTGATGAACACAAAAAATATCCTTTGTTAATGTTTCAATATTCTGGCCCAGGTTCTCAACAAGTTGGAAATACTTGGAACGGAAGCAATGATTACTGGCACAATATGTTAGCGCAAAAAGGAATTATTGTGGTTTGTATTGATGGACGCGGAACTGGTTTTAAAGGTGCAGATTTTAAAAAGGTTACTCAAAAGGAATTGGGTAAATATGAAGTTGAAGATCAAATAGCAGCAGCTAAAAAATTAGTGGAACGATCTTATATCGACAAAAATAACGTTGGTATTTGGGGTTGGTCTTTTGGTGGTTTTATGAGTACAAACTGTATTTTAAAAGGAAATGACATTTTTACCACAGCAATTGCAGTTGCACCTGTTACTTCTTGGCGTTTTTACGATTCTGTGTACACAGAACGCTACATGCAAACTCCACAAGAAAACCCAAGTGGTTATGATGATAATTCTCCATTTAACTATGCAGATAAATTAAAAGGGAACTACCTTTTAGTTCATGGAACGGGAGATGATAATGTACATGTACAAAATTCTTATAGAATGATAAATTCTTTAATTGAAGCAAATAAACAATTCGATATGTTTATTGTACCAGACAGAACACACGGAATTTATAGAGGAAGAAATACGCGTTTAAATTTGTACACAAAAATGACTAACTTTATCGACGAAAATTTAAATACAGAATCAACTAAATAAAAGAATAAACTTATGAGTAATTTAATAAAAAAACCACACGAAAAAGAATTATTTGGACATCCTGTAGGGTTGTATGTATTATTTTTTGTTGAAATGTGGGAACGTTTTTCTTATTATGGAATGCGAGCAATTTTAACCTTATATCTTGCTGCTCCAATTATAATGGGAGATCCACAATCTGGTTTTGGTTGGTCTAATGGAGAAACTCTATCTTTTTACGGAACTTATACCATGTTTGTTTACTTAACATCTATTCCTGGAGGTTGGATTGCAGATAAATTTATTGGTCAAAAAAAGGCTGTAATGGTCGGTGGAGTTTTACTATGTATAGGTCATGGAATTTTAGCTATTAATGCACAATGGGCCTTTTTTACAGGTCTTATTTTTATTGTTATTGGTGTTGGTTTCTTAAAACCAAATATTTCTACAATGGTTGGTGGTTTATACAAACAAGGAGACGACAGAAGAGATAAAGGTTTTTATGTATTCTATATCGGAATTAATTTAGGTGCTTTTTTAGGAGCAATATTAGTAGGTGCAGTAGCCGCTAAATATGGATGGCATTATGGTTTTGGTTTAGCTGGTATAGGTATGGCACTAGGTCAAATTGTATATATGTTTGGTACAAAATATTTAGGTACAGTTGGTAACTTTATTGGTAATGACGATTCACCTAACAAAGACTTATTAAAAAAACCTTTAAGTAAAATTGAAAAGGATAGAATGTTAGTAATGTTTCTATCTTTCTTAATTATTATTGTTTTTTGGGGTGCTTTTGAACAAGCCGGAGGATTAATGAGTTTATATACAGAACAAAAAACAAATAGAATGTTATCATTTTCTTTACCTCTTATTGGAAATGAAATTCCTGCAGCTGTTTTTCAATCTGTAAATGCATTTTTTATAATTGTTTTAGGAACCGCTGTTGGTGCTTTTTGGCATAAATGGAAAAATAAAGGAAAAGAATCATCTTCTTTATTTAAGATGGCAATAGGTGTAATTATTATGGCTTTTGGTTTTTTCTTTATGAGTAAAGCTGCTTCTGAAGTTGTAATGAATGGTGATGAAGTAGCAGAAAAATCTGCAATGATATGGTTAATATTAGCATATCTTTTTCATACTATTGGAGAGCTATGTGCTTCTCCTGTAGCATTGTCTTTTATAACAAAACTAGCGCCATTAAAATATGCTTCCTTAATGATGGGGGCTTATTTTGCTGCAACAGGTTTAGGGAACAAAGTTGCTGGTTTTATTGGAGGTCTTTCTGAAAACGCAGGAGACTTTGAAGTCTTTACCGGAATTGCAATAACTTGTACAATTTTTGGTTTACTACTTATAGCAATTCTAAAACCACTAAAGAGGTTAACACACGGTGCCGAAGATAGAATAAGTACCAAGAACGAAGAAACTGAAGGCTTTGAATTAGCAGACTAATAACAAACAAATTAAAAGCCTCATAAATTCAATTATGAGGCTTTTATTTTATAAATTAATTTTAACTTTTTTACATGAATACCGCTAAATACAGATTTGAAGGTTCAGAAATGAACAATAAATTATTGCTAGGACACCCAGCAGGTTTATTTATTTTATTTTTCACAGAAATGTGGGAACGTTTTTCATACTATGGAATGCGTGCATTATTAGTTATTTTTTTAATTTCATCATTAACCGATGGTGGTTGGGCTTGGAGTCGTGAAGAAGCTTTAAGTCTATACGGTACTTATACCATGTTAGTATACTTTACTCCTATTATTGGAGGTATTTTAGCCGATAGATTTTTAGGCTATAGAAACGCAGTTGTTATAGGTGCTTTATTAATGACACTTGGGCATGCGTCTATGGCATTTGATACTCCTTGGGCATTATATGTTGGTATTGGTTTATTAATTGCAGGAAATGGTTTCTTTAAACCTAATATTACTTCAATTATTAATGGTGTTTATAAAAACGCTCAAGAAAAAAAAGATGGTGCATTTACTATTTTTTATATGGGTGTAAATGCTGGTGCTTTTTTAGGTATTATGCTTTGTGGTTATGTAGGTGAAACTTATGGCTGGCATTTTGGTTTTGGTTTAGCTGGTATTTTTATGTTTTTCGGAATGTTACAATTCTATTTTGCGCAAAGCATTTTTGGTAATGTTGGTACAAAGCCTAGTAAAGCTGTTGATTTATCTGATGCAGTTGCTAACAAAGAAGAAAAAAGTTATGACGACGTACCAAGCAATGTACAGAGAGACAGATATATTGTTGTTGGTATTTTAGCATTTTTTACTATTTTCTTTTGGGCAGCATTTGAGCAAGCGGGTGGTTCTATGACTATTTTTGCTAAAGATTATACCAATAGAGTATTAGAAGGTAGCGCTGCAAATATTTTTAGAATAGCAAATACACTACTTACGATTGTTCCTTTAATTATTATTACGTATGTTTTATTTAGTTTATTTAAAATTACTTTTAAAAAATATGCATTATCTAATCTTTTCTTAGGAATCAGTTTTGCAATAATATGGGTTATCGTAATCATCATGTTAAAAAACCAGTTTAGTGAAGTTTCTACGGAAATACCTGCTTCTTGGTTTGGTATCTTAAATTCATTCTTTATTATAACATTTGCGCCCTTATTTTCTAAAATATGGGAAAGTAAATACAATCCACCAGCAACCGTAAAATTTGGTATCGGATTGATATTATTAGGATTAGGGTTTTTAGTTTTAGCTTATGGATCAGCAAGTATTCCTCAAGGAGCAAAAACGGCTTCTGTAAGTGTTATTTGGCTTATTTTAGCATATTTACTTCACACTTTAGGTGAATTAAGTTTATCTCCGGTAGGTTTGTCTTACGTATCTAAATTAGTACCAGGAAAAATGATTGCAATGATGTTTGGTCTTTGGTATATTGCAGTTGGTATGGGAAATAAATTAGCTGGATTGATGGGAGGAATGATTGATAAAATAACTACAGAATACTCTATGAGTACTTTCTTTTTAATTTTTACTTTTGTACCTATCATTGCTGGTGTTTTAGTAATGAGTTTAACACCATTATTAAAGAAACTAATGCACGGTGTAAAGTAAATGGAGAAAATGGTTGTCTAAAAAGTAAGTTTTTCTGTCAATCTGAATTTATTTCAGATTCTTGTGTGAGTTATTAAATTCAGTTAATTTAGAGACTGAAACAAGTTCAGTATGACAAGATTCAATACTTTTTAGACAATCACTTATTTTTGTAAATTCAACAAAATTATAACGACTCAGTATTCATGAAAAAACGAATATTACTTATTGCTATTTCTCTATTTTATTTAAATACAAACGCTCAAGAAAATATTAAATGGCTTGGTTTTGAAGAGGCTATTGAACTAAACAAAGAGAATCCAAAACCTATTTTAGTTGATATCTATACAGATTGGTGTGGCTATTGTAAAAAAATGGATTTAAATACCTATTCTAATAAAACAATTGGCAATTATATCAATAAAAACTTTTATGCCGTTAAACTAGATGGTGAGGGTAAAGAAGATATCATTTTTAATGATCATACATTTAAATTTCAAAAAGAAGGTAGACGAGGTTATCACCAACTTGCAGCTTCTTTAATGGATGGTAAATTGTCGTATCCTACCACGCTATTTTTGTCGGAAGATGTAAAATTATTAGATAAAATTCCTGGTTATTTAGACAAAGAAATCATGGAAAAAGTATTGGTCTTTTTTTCTGAAGAACTATACAAAACTAAAAAATGGGAAGACTTTGATAACAATTTTAAAAGTAATTTAAAATAATACCAAATAAACATCAAAATGACTGATTAAATTCATTCCTTTTTCCTTACTAATTCAATATAAAATAGAATCGTAGCTATGGCTATGATTAGATTTTCTATCTCTTATTAAGAAAAAATAATTTAAATTTATCATCAATCATTTTAAAATTCATTTGATATAATACTATTGTAGATTATACACCTACAAGGTTTCTGAAACCTTGCAGGAGGTTTACTTCACAATAAACGCTCCGTTTTGACCTGTATAATGAAATGGGATTTGATGTTTTAAACAAGTCTCTTCCCAACGATTTACATTACTCTTATAATTAGAACCATCTGCAATAATTTGTGATGGTTTTATTGTTTTTATCAATCTTGATAAATTTATTTTTGGTGAATATTGCAACACTACAATAGGTTTCACCATTCCGGAAATGGTATAAACACCCAAACTATCAATCAGTAAAATATCCTTTTTAGAAAATTGAAGAAAGTTCTTAAAATTGATTTCTTTAACCTCATCAATACCTTCTGCAACTCTATATGTTTTAATACTATTTTCATTTTTCAATCTTACACTATCTAAATCGTGCTGTAAAAAGAGTTGCGCACCTACTCTCTTTCCAATCACAGAAAACCTACTTTTATGAAATACAATCAATTCTTCTTTCGATTTATTTTCTTTCGATTCAATCAGAAAAATAGTTTGTAGAAATAGTATTGAAACTAAAAAGTAAATCAAATTTTTAGGTGATTTTTTAATAAAAAAAGAAACTCCTAAAAACAAGAGTATATACCAAAATAACATCGCAATAAATGAAATGGAAATTTCTTTAAATAAGAATTCTTCCTGATGAGAAACCCAACTTACAAAACCATTCATCCAAGAAATAATCATTCCATAGATATTTGCTAAAACCTGAGGTAGAGTATTTAAAAGTGATGTAATAATGACTAAAATCCCTCCGATTAAAATTGCACTTAAAAAAGGAATAATTACAAGGTTCGATGCTAAAAACAACCCTGGAAATTGTTGAAAATAATAAATACTTAAAGGCAAGATTCCTATTTGAGCCGCTATTGAAACAGTGAATAATTGCCAAATTTTCTTGTCAAGTATATATCTTGGTTTGTAAATTTCATACAACTTTGGTTGTACCCAAAGTATACCGAAAACGGCTAAATAACTTAATTGAAAACCAACATCGAACAGAAACATTGGTTTTATTAGTAGTAAAAAAAGCATCGAAGAAATAAAGGAAAAATCTATTACCTTTTTTCTTTGAAAAGACAAACCGATGGCTAAAAAAGTAAACATGGTAACCGCTCTAACTACCGACGCAGATAGACCTGCTACAAAAGCAAACATCCAAAGTAAAGAAACAATAATGATTGTTTTTATAAACTTTCCGTGCTTAATTCTTTCAACAGGTTTAAAAACGAAGGATAAAATCAATAGAATAACACCAACATGTAAGCCAGAAACTGCCAAAATATGGATTGCTCCTGCTCTTTGATAATCTACAATCAATTCTTTAGAAATGTCTTGTCGCTGACCTAATAACAGTGCATTTATGACCGCTAATTCGTTTGGTTTAAAATGGTATTTTTCTAACGCCTCCTGAATTTGATTTCTAAAAATAGCCGACAATCCAAATAAGGTATTAGCCGTAGAATCCATCTTTAAAAATTGATTTTCTTCCACAAATAATTGATGATGAATACCTTGTTTTGCTAAATAAAACTTATAATTAAATTGATGCGGATTTAAAGGCGGAATTAGCTCTTTTAAAGTAGGTTTTAAGAATAACTGATCATCAATTTGTAACGAATTTGCACTACTATCATTCTTAACATTTAGAAGTACTGTTCCTGTAGTTTTCAAATCATCAACCTGAACAATTACAGCCTCATATTTTTGGTAATAATTCCCAGGTTTTAATATTTTATGAATCTGTAAAACAACCTTAGAATTATCTTTTAAATGATGTTGATAATATGAATCATAATTTCTTTCATCACTCACATAAACAGCCGAAACACCGATACCAAAGAATAAAATAAAAGCAGTACATGTTCTTAAAACCTTATGTTTTATCAGAAAGAATAAAACAGTTAAACCTAACAAAAAAATCGTGGTTCTAAGAAAACTAAAAGTCCAAAATTGGGTAAAAAACTGGAAACAAATTCCAATAATTACAAGCACAACAAAGTGCAAGGGTATGTAATTGTACAACCTTTTCATAGCAAGTTAAAGTTACTAAAAAAAAGTTAACTATTAATTACAAGATTGTTGTTGCTTTTACGAAGGCATTTTTCCAGTATTTTTCTGATAGTGTAGAAACAATTACACCTCTAGAAGTAGTGGCGTGTACAAACTTAATTTGTCCTTTTGAATGGAAAACCACCAAGCCAACATGATTGATATTTCCTCGTCTGTTTTTACTAGTTTTAAAGAATAGTAAATCACCTTTTTTAACTTTACTAACAGCAATTTTATGACCTCTTTTTGCCATATCTCTAGAGATTCTTGGCAATTGTACGTTTTCGCTTCCAAAGGCAACATATATCACTCCAGAGCAATCCATACCTCTATTGGTAGTACCTCCAAATTTGTAACGAACACCTTTATATTCTAAGGCATTTGCTACTATTTTATCCGCCTTAGTAATTGGTTTTTGTGTCTTTTTAACAACCGTTTTAGTGGATGAGCAAGAACTTAATAATAAAGAAATTACAACTATTAAAAAACTCCATTTCTTCATATTAAATATTCTTTTACCTATCATTTGTATTATAATTAAACTTCTTCTAAAACAGAAGTTCCACTTGTTTTATCACCAGAAGTCCATGTCCAATTTTCATAAAGAGTAATTTTTCCATTAGCAGCAATTTCAGGTTTAGAGTAACAAATACCTGTCATTAATTCTCCTTTAAGATTCACTTGGTGATAACGCATTTCTATATTTCCATACTCATCTACAAGACCTATTAAATGACCTTTAACTATTTGTCCGCCTTTATATTCAGACGTTAAAATAGCACCTTTTTACTTGTATGTAAAAATAGTTTCTTTTGAAGTTTCTCCATTATCAGCGTTTTGAACAACTTTAAACTTTTTATTATTATAATTCATGAAACTTAAAACTAATTACCTTCTTATTTTAAATCACTTACAATTTGTTTCGCCACTTTTTCTGAAGCTCCTTTTCCACCTAATTTTTTCTCTAATTCAAAGTACTCTAAAAATAGTTTTTCTCTATAAGTAGCATCTAAAATCTTAGTCAATTCGGTTTTTAAATTCTTCTTATTAAAATCATTCTGAATTAATTCTTTAACCACTTCTCTATCCATGATTAAATTAACCAAAGAAATAAATTTTAAAGTGATAATTCTTTTCGCAATTTGATAAGAGATAGTTCCGCCTTTATAACAAACCACTTGTGGTACTTTAAACAAAGCTGTTTCTAAAGTTGCGGTACCAGAACCTACAATTGCAGCATAAGAAATACTTAACAAATCGTATGTTTTGTTGTTGATAAAAGAAACTTTACGATTACCAATAATATTTTGATAAAAGCTTAAATCTTGACTTGGAGCACCTGCAATTACAAACTGATATTCAGAAAAATCATCTATTAAAGACAACATTACAGAAAGCATTTTTGTAATTTCTTGCTTTCTACTTCCTGGTAATAAAGCAATAATTGGCTTATCTGTTAAGTTGTATTCTTTTCTAAAAGCAATTTCTCTTACTTGCTTTCTACCTGCAATTCCGTCAATTAAAGGATGGCCTACAAAGGTTACATTATAGTCGTATTTTTCATAAAACTCTTTTTCAAAAGGAAGAATAACAAACATTTTATCGATATCTCTTTTAATATCTTTTACTCTGCTTGCTCTACTTGCCCAAACTTGCGGAGAAATATAATAATTGGTTTTAAAACCTTGCTCTTTTGCCCATTTTGCAACGCGTAAATTAAAGCCCGAATTATCAATCAAAATAAGCACATCTGGTTTAAATTGGGTGATATCCTTTTTACAAAATTTAATAAAACCCAATACTTTAGAAAGATTCATTATAACTTCAAAAAAGCCCATAAAAGCTCTTTCTTTATAATGACTTACCAAAGTTCCGCCAACATTTTGCATTAAATCTCCACCCCAAAACCGAATGTCTGCATTTGCATCTTCTCTATACAATGCTTTCATTAGATTAGAACCATGTAAATCGCCAGAAGCTTCTCCTGCAATTATATAATATTTCATAAGTTTTTACTTGTTTACTAGAGCGCAGTCGAGACCTTATTAAACCTCTCGACTGCGCTCGAGGAGACATTATCTCTGTTAAAAAAACTTTAAAACTAAAGTAGTTAATGCAATTAAAATAGTTGCCAATAAAACTCCTTTTGCTTTGTTGTCTTGTTTCTTTTTGATAAAAATAAAGAACACAAATAAATTAGGCATTGCAGCTAAAGACAATACTTTACCGTACAATTCTCCTTCTTTAATTAAATCGATAGTTTCGTAAAAACCAAATTTCGAAATATATTCTAAATATAAAAATATACCTCCAAAAGTGGCAAATAATGAAACCAATACGCCTATTAAAATATGTTTTTTTACAGTTCCCAAGCGTTTAATTTTTGAATCATGTGATGTGCCGTCATATCAAACTGAACAGGAACAACCGAAACGTATCCATTTTCTAATGCATAAAGATCTGTATCTTGCCCTTTGTCTTTATTTATAAACTCACCAGAAAGCCAATAATATTCTTTTCCCATTGGATTTTTTCGTTTATCAAAAATTTCTTTCCAATACCCATTTGCTTGTCTACAAATTTTAACGCCCTTTATTTCTTCCTTTTTTAACTTCGGAATATTTACGTTTAAAACAATGCCTTCCGGAATTCCGTTTAGCAACGCATTTAATGTAATATTTTTTATAAACTCTTCCGATGGTTTAAAATCTGCATGCCATTTAAAATCTAATAATGAAAAACCAATGGCAGGTATCCCTTCTATTCCTGCTTCTATTGCAGCACTCATAGTACCAGAATAAATAACACTAATAGAGGCATTAGAACCATGATTTATACCAGAAACACATAAATCTGGTTTTCTATTTAAAATTTCATTTACCGCCATTTTTACACAATCTGCAGGCGTACCAGAACAGGTGTATTCTAATTGCGGACCATCATCTATAGTTATCGCATTACACGTTAAAACATTATCAACTGTAATAGCGTGCCCCATTCCGCTCTGCGGACTATCAGGAGCAACCACAACAACCTCACCAATTTTATTCATTATATTAATTAAAGCTCTTAAACCAGGAGCTGTAATTCCATCATCATTCGTAATTAAAATTAAAGGTTTGTTTTGCATCATAGTCGTTTAAAGTTCTAAATTTATAACTCAAAATTAAAGGTAGTTTTCAATTTAATTATTGAACTTTAGATTTTGAATTATTTTAAGCAAATATAATTGATTTTATACGATTCCTTTTTAACATTTTGTAAAGAATACAATTTCACTTTTTTGCGTAATATTGTATAAGAAAAAGTTATTCTTTAGGTTTAAAAGGATACATTGAAAGAACAAAACAATGTTTAGTACTTAAACAATAAACAAATAAGCCCCTTACACTCTAAATAATTTTGGCATTATTTTAGTAGTTTAGCAAAGCACAAGGAGTAATTTTAGAAATAAAACAACGACATAAGAAAATATGAAGACAGAATATAAAATCACTACATTTTTATTAGCAATACTTCTATTTGCAACTAGCTTGCAAGCCCAAGCTGCTAATAGCGACAAAAGTTCAGATCCTGAAAAAGATAAAATATTAGTATACATTCTTAGAAATATTCTAACAAGAAGTCATTTTGTTGTAAAAGATATGAATGACGATTTTTCTGAATATGTGTATACAGAATTCATTGATGGTTTAGACCCAAGTAAAAGATATTTCACCCAAAAGGATATGAAAGATTTTTCTAAATTCAAATATGAAATCGATAATCAACTTTTAAAAGAAGATATCTCTTTCTACAATTTGGTTTATGAACGATTTACTGATAAAATTAAAAATGCAAAATCGTATTATGGTGATTTGTTAAAACATCCATTTAACTTTAACAAAACGGAAACCATTGATGTAAATTATGAAGAACTTCCTTTTGCTAAAAATGAAAACGAATTAATAGACTACTGGCGTAAGCAACTAAAGTTAAGCACTCTAATTAGAGTTCAAGACAAATTAGAGAAACAAAAAGCTGACGTACTTAAAGATAAAAATTACAAAACGAAAAGCTTTGATGAATTAGAAAAAGAAGCACGTGCAGAAGTTTTAAAAAACATGGATGAATTGTATGTTAGAATTGAAGAATTAGAACATGAAGACTGGTTTTCTACTTTTTTAAACAGTGTTGTTGGTGCTTTTGACCCGCACACAACCTATATGGCGCCAAGTATAAAAGAGCGTTTTGACCAAGATATGTCTGGGAAACTAGAAGGGATTGGAGCTCGTTTAGTAAAAAAAGGAATTTATACCGAAATTTTTGAATTGGTTTCTGGAGGACCTGCATGGAAAGAAGGAAGTTTAGAACCTGGTGATATTATTTTAGAAATTGCCCAAGGAGACGAAGAACCTTTAGATATTGTAGGGATGCGTTTAGACGATGCTATAAAATTTATAAAAGGAAAAAAAGGTACTGAAGCTAGATTAACCGTTAAGAAAAAATTAGACGGTACAACTAAAATAATTTCTATTATTAGAGATGTTGTAGAGTTAGAAGAAACTTTTGTAAAATCTAGTATTGTAGAAAAAGATGGTAAAAAATTCGGAATTATAGATTTACCTAAGTTCTATATCGATTTTAATGAGGAAAGTTATAGAGATTCTGCAAAAGATATGGAGCAAGAAATAGAACGCTTAAAAAGCGAAGGTGTTACTGGCTTAATTGTAGATTTAAGAAATAATGGAGGAGGTTCTTTAAAAACAGCCATTGAAATTAGTGGCTTATTTATTAATGAAGGCCCAATTGTACAGGTAAAATATAGAGGAGAAGATCCAATTATTAAAAAAGATATTGATCCAAAAATTCAATGGGAAGGAGCAGTAGTTGTTCTTGTAAATGAGTTTTCTGCCTCAGCTTCAGAAATTTTTGCAGCAGCAATGCAAGATTATAAAAGAGCGGTAATTATGGGCGGTAACCAAACGTATGGTAAAGGAACTGTACAAAGTGTTTTGCCTATTAATCAGTTTACAAAATACGATAAAGATTTAGGTGCTCTAAAAATGACCATTCAAAAATTCTATAGAGTTAATGGTGGTTCTACGCAAATTGAAGGTGTATATTCAGACATTGCAATGCCAGACAGATATAGTTATATGAAATTTGGCGAAAGAGATTTAGATGGAGCATTGGTTTGGGACAAAGTAAAACAAGCAGATTATGTGCAAACAAATTCGTACCAAAATTTTAATGATGTTGTTAATAACAGCAAACAAAGAATTGCTACAGATTCTAAATTTAAGTTGATAAACGAATATGCAAAATGGTTAAAGCAAAAGCAAGATGACAATTCTTACTCTCTAAACTACAAACAATTTGAAGATACCAATGTAGCCAATGAAAAAGATGCAGAGAAATTCAAATCTGTTTTTGATTATAAATCAGATTTAACATTTAACTCTCCTGCCTACGAACTTTCATTAATTAAAAAGGATACAGCACTAGCAGATAAACGATTGGCATGGCATAAAAACTTATCTAAAGATGTATATGTTTTTGAAGCAATTAACGTTTTAAGTGAATTAAAAATGAATACAAAAAACGAAATTATAAAACATTAATTACAAAATATAAAATAATAATAGGCCTGATAATATTATCTAATGTTATCAGGTTTTTGTTTAAAAAAAGAGCTAACATGAGTTTTAAAGTAACATTTCACACAAAATGGTCAGACTTTGACCCAAACAGACACATGCGTCACACAGCATATAATGATTATGCTGCAGAAGTAAGAGTACGATATTTTAGAGACCAAAATTTCTCTATAGAAGAATTTACAAAATACAACCTTGGTCCTATTTTATTTACAGAAGAGACTTCTTTTAGAAAAGAAATTCATTTAGGCGAAAATATCTCTGTAGATTTTAAGCTTTCCGGCTTATCCAAAAACGGAGAACGTTGGAAAATTACGCACCAGGTTTTTAATGAAGCTGGCCAACTATCTGCAATTATAAAAGTATATGGAGCTTGGATAGATTTAACAAAACGAAAATTAACAACGCCTCCAGCAGCAGCACAATATTTGTTTGACTCTGCAGAAAAAAGTGAAGATTTTGAAGAAATAGCACTTAAAAAAAGTTAAGAGCATAAAAATTACTGAATAAAAGAATTCAACCTTGTCACACTGAACATCTTTCAGTGTCTTATTTTCTTAACAAGCCATCAATTCTAAAACCTAAAAAATTAGGTAAGAAAAAATCGTCTAAATTTCTTTAGACGATTTTTTATATAAACTATTTGGTAATTCCTACCAGAATAAACAATATAGTACAGTTACTAAAATACAAATGGCAATAGAACCTAAGTTAAACAACGGAGTTGTTTTAAATAAATCTGTTCCAAAATCAATCCCTTTAGGATCATCTTTCCCTTTGTTTTGAATATTACTCATAACCATAATGATAATAAGCGTTAAGACAGCTGTAATACCCATTTGATGCATCCAAGGCTCAAATACTGCAATTGGAATAAACTTTAATGCCAATGCAATTGGAATAGATAAGATAGCTCCCCAAATCGCTGCATTATTAGTTGTTTTCTTATAAAACAAACCTAAGATAAATACCGCTAAAATACCTGGACTTACAATTCCTGTATATTCTTGAATAAATTGAAATGCTTGATCAATTCCTCCTAAAAGTGGCGCTACAATAACAGCAATTATTAAAGCAACTGCAGCAGAAATTCTTCCCACATTTACCGTTGTTTTATCATCTGCATTTTTGTTGATGTATTGCTTGTAAATATCCATTGTAAAAATGGTAGATGTAGAATTCAACATCGAAGCTAAAGAAGAAACAATTGCAGCTGCTAAAGCAGCAAAAGCAACACCTTTAAGACCTGTAGGTAAAAATTGTAGTAACCAAGGATATGCTTTATCAGCTTGTCCGGCAGAAGGCACATTTAACATACCTGCTTCTCCTAAATTAGCCATAATAGCTGGATCGTTTACCATTACATACGCTGCAATTCCTGGAATAACAACGATTAATGGAATAATTAATTTTAAAAATGCAGCTAATAAAATACCTTTTTGAGATTCTTTTAAAGATTTAGCAGCTAAAGTTCTTTGAATAATATATTGGTTGAAACCCCAATAATATAAGTTTGCAACCCATAAACCACCAACTAATACCCAAATACCAGGCAAGTTTACATAGTTATCATTAGATTCATCCAATATCATATGAAACTTTTCTGGTGCCGCATCTAATACTTTAGAAAAACCAGCTAACATTCCTTCTCCTCCAGAAACCGTATTCAAAGCTAAGTAAGTAGTAACCAAACCACCTAATACTAAAAATACTACTTGTATAACATCTGTCCAAGCTACTGCAGACAAACCACCATACAAAGAGTATGCAGCTGCAAATAACGCTAAACCAATAATCGCATACATCATATCTACTCCCATAATGGTTTCAATAGCCAAACCTCCTAAATATAAAACAGAAGCAAGATTAACAAATATGTATAAACCTAACCAAAATACAGCTAAAATGGTTTTAAGGTTGGTAGAAAAACGTTTTTCAACAAATTCTGGAATGGTATACAATCCTTTTTCAATAAAAATAGGTAAGAAATATTTACCAACAATTATTAAAGTTAAAGCTGCCATCCATTCATAAGAAGCAATTGCAATACCTAGTGCAAAACCAGAACCAGACATTCCTATAAATTGTTCTGCAGAAATATTGGCTGCAATTAAAGAAGTACCAATTGCCCACCAAGGTAAAGACTTACTTGCCAAGAAGTAGTCTTCTGCATTTTTTTGATGTCCTTTTTTATCTCGAGAAACCCATAAACCTACACCTAAAATTAAAATGGCATACGCAATGAAGACTATATAGTCCCACATTTCAAAACCTGCTTTCATAATTATTATTTTTGTTTTAGTTAATTATATATAAAAATCAAATATATGTATATACATTTCAGAAAATGTATCTGTAAGCCTAAAGAAATGTGTCTCTCAGTACATTTTTACCAAACTAGTAGGGTCTAGCAGGTTTTTTAATTAAAAAAACATATATTTGTAATTAATTATGATAGAAATTAAAAAAAAAATAGGGATCCCAAAATACAAGCAAATCATTAATGCTATAGAAAATGCTATAGAAAATGGTTCATTAAAAAAAGGAGATCAAGTGCCTTCTATTAATACCATTAAAAATAACAATAAGCTTTCTAGAGATACCGTTTTAATGGCCTTTAATGAATTAAAGCATAGAGGCATCATAGAATCTATTGTAGGTAAAGGTTATTATGTTTTAAGTGAAGACATTAATGTGCATCAAAAAATATTTTTACTTTTTGATGAGTTAAATTCATTTAAAGAAGACCTGTATAATTCTTTTTTAGAAAATTTAAACGATACAATTCAGGTAGATATTTTCTTTCATCATTTTAATAAAACTATTTTTAAAAAACTAATAAAAGACAATGCCGGTGGTTATAATTATTATGTAATTATGCCTGCCAATTTAGAAAACACTGGCAAGAGCATTCAATTATTACCAGATGATAAAGTTTACATTTTAGATCAAGTGCCAGAAGATTTGATGGCGTACCCATCTATCTATCAAAATTTTGAAAAAGTTATCTATGAAAACCTAAATAAAGCTTCAGAGTTAATTTTAAAATACCATAAAATTAATCTTATCTTTTCTGAAGAAAAACAGCCTAAAGGCTTACTTAAAGGGTTTATTCGATTCTGCGAACAAAACGTAATACCTTTCGAAATTTTAAGCAACGTAAAAGAAGAACCTCTTACAAAAGGAGAACTCTACGTTTTACTTGATGATAAAAGCTTGCTAAGAATTATAAAGAAAATGAAGAGTCAGAATATGACTTTAGTCAATGATATTGGCGTAATTTCTTATAATGACACACTATTAAAAGAAATTGTTGAAGGAGGCATTACAACCATTACTACAGATTTTAATGAAATGGGGAAAAGATTAGCTAAAATGATTTTGAACAAGGAACAGGGTAAAATAGAAAATCTGAATAAATTAATTATTCGAAACTCAATATAACAACACATTGTATACTATAAACCATAATACAGAAAGTACTATTTTAGAAGTAAAAAATGCTAAAAACACGGTTTTTGGTAAGATTTACCTAAATGAAGGAGCTAGCTTGCAAGAATTAACTTTAGGCGGAAATGCCATTATTCAAGATTTAACACCTTTAACATACGACTCTACGTTTGCATCATCTATTTTATTTCCGTTTGCAAATAGAATTAAAGATGGTAAGTATTCTTTTAATAATGAAGATTATCAATTAGAAAAAAATCAGCAAGAAGAACAAAATGCACTACATGGTTTTGTTTATAATAAAACATTTAAAGTAATTGCAAAAGAAGCATCTACAGATAGTGCAAAAATAATTTTAGAGTATAATGAAAACATTAGAAATGATGGTTTTCCGTACACATACTCCATTCTAGTCACTTATACTTTTACAAATAATGGGGTAGATTTATCTGTTACTGTAAGAAATACCGATGCTAAAACTTTTCCGTTTACTTTAGGTTGGCACCCGTATTTTATCAGTGATAATTTAGCGGAAAGTTCATTATATTTTGATTGTAATGAAAAAATAATTATTGGAGATCGTAATATTACTACTGGTTCTGAAGCTAAAAATTCTATGATAAATTTAGATATCGAGAAAAAAAAATTAGATGATTGTTGGCGTTTAAATTCTGATAAAGTTCAATTTAACACTCCTAAATACCAATTAAATTTTCAATCAACAGGTACTGATAATTTTTTACAAACATATACTCCTCCTAGATTAAACACCATTGCCATTGAGCCTACTACAGGTGTTTCTAATAGTTTTAATAATAAAATTGGATTACAAACATTAAACCCAAATGAAAAATATTCTATTATTTGGAAAATAAACATAATTAACAATTAACTAGGCAAATTATGAGCACAATACTAATTAAGGATGTTAAAGAGACATTTATCAAAGAATTTAAAACAGAACCTCTATTAATTTTTTCTCCTGGAAGAATAAATATTATTGGAGAACACACAGATTATAATGATGGTTTTGTGTTTCCTGCAGCTGTAAATAAAGGTATTGCTGCTGCTATTCAAAAAAGTGGTGCTAATTATTCTACAGCCATCGCTTTAGATTTAGACAGTACCATAAAATTTGAATTAGATAAAATAAAACCCTCTAAAGAAGGATGCTGGGAAAACTATGTTTTTGGTGTTGTTGCAGAAATACAGAATAAAAACAAAGTAATTGGCAACTTTAATATCATCTTTAAAGGAAATATTCCTGCTGGAGCTGGTATGTCTTCTTCTGCCGCTCTAGAAAATAGTGTTGTTTTTGGTTTAAATGAATTGTTTAATTTAGGTTTAACCAAACATGAAATGATTTTAATATCTCAAAAAGCAGAGCATAATTATGTGGGTGTTAACTGCGGAATTATGGATCAATATGCAAGTATGTTTGGTATAAAAGACCATGCATTGCATTTAGATTGTAGAACTGTAGCGTCGAATCCTTATAAAATTGACTTCGAAAATCATCAATTAATGTTAATAAACACCAACGTTAAACATAGTTTATCCGACAGTGCTTATAACGACAGACGTTCTGCTTGCGAAGGCGTATCTGAATTGTTAAACATAAAGGCATTAAGAGATGCTACAGAAGCAGATTTAGAAACTATTGTAGACAAAGTTACGCCAGCTAATTATCAAAAAGCATTGTTTATAATTCAAGAAAATAATAGAACAATAAAAGCAGCAAAAGCAATTGAGGATAACGATTTAGAATTGTTAGGTGCTTTAATTTATCAATCTCACGAAGGTTTATCTAATCAATACAAAGTAAGTTGCAATGAGTTAGACTTTTTAGTTGCACAAGCAAAGAAAAATAAACACGTTTTGGGCGCAAGAATGATGGGTGGTGGCTTTGGTGGTTGTACCATTAATTTAATTGATAAAAGCGAAGCAAAAGCATTTGCAGAAACAGCATCTAAAGCCTATAAAAATGAATTTGATAATGAATGTTCAGTGTATTTTATTGAACTTTCGGAAGGTACCCATATCGTAAAACAATAACTACAACACAAAAAAATGAGCAATACAAATTTACAAGATTATTCGCACAAACGATTTAATATTCTTACAGGAGAATGGGTTTTAGTTTCACCACACAGAGCTAAAAGACCTTGGCAAGGACAAAATGAAGAAGTTAATAATGAAAAAAGACCAACACATGACGATTCTTGTTATTTGTGTGCTGGAAACACTAGAATTAACGGAGAAGTAAACCCAGATTATAAAGATGTTTTTGTTTTTACAAACGATTTTGCTGCATTACAAAATGATTCGCCAACGTTTAGTGTAAACGACGGACTTTTAAAAGCACAAAGTGAAACGGGTATTTGTAAAGTAATTTGTTTTAGTCCGGATCACTCAAAAAGTTTGGCTGATATGTCTGCAACGGAAATTCAAAAAGTAGTTTTTGCTTGGCAAAAAGAATTTAAAGAATTGTCTGAAAACCCTAACATTAACTACGTTCAAATATTTGAGAACAAAGGTGCAGTAATGGGTTGTAGTAATCCGCATCCTCACGGTCAAATTTGGAGTCAATCTTCTTTACCTAATGAAGTTGATAAAAAAAATACACAACAATTAAACTACTACAATAACAATAACAGTAGTTTATTGGGCGATTATTTAGCGCAAGAATTAGAAAAACAAGAACGTATTATTTTTGAAAATGATGGTTTTGTTGTTTTAGTTCCTTTCTGGGCTATTTGGCCTTTCGAAGCTATGATTGTTCCTAAAAGACCTTTGCCTAACATCTTAGAAATGACGGAAGCAGAAACGTTACAATACGGAGAAGCAATTTCTGTATTAACAAAAGCATACGATAAGATTTTTAATACTTCTTTTCCATATTCTAGCGGAATTCATCAAGCGCCAACAGATGGTAATGAAAACAAACATTGGCATTTCCACATGAGTTTTTATCCACCTTTATTAAGAAGCGCATCTGTAAAGAAATTTATGGTAGGTTACGAAATGTTTGGAACCCCACAAAGAGATATTACTGCAGAACAAGCAGTTAAAATGATTAAAGACTGTTTGTAACATTTACAAACTTTTAAAAATTAAAAAATCATCTAAAAAGTAATTTTTAGATGATTTTTTGGTTTTAATATGCAACAGCTTCTTACAATCGACATTTAGATTATTTAGCCTTAATTATTACAGAATAAACTTTTCTTACTTGAAAATTTCATGAACAATATTCTATATAATTACCTTTATAAATCATCAGTCTAAACATTTCTGCTTTACATAAAGGATGCACATCTTTTTAGTATTCTTTATTCTCTAAATAGATTACAAAATTATTTTAATTTGCTCTTCTTTCTTTTAATTCTGCTTCTAATTTAACTTCCAATTTTTTATCTATTTCATAGAAAAAAAGGAGTGCAACTGCTAATAAAAAAGGAATTGCAGGATAGATACTCACTAACATTTTTGTCCCTAAAATTGCACTTTCTGCTTGTACTGTGTCACTTTGTGGTATATAGTTATAAAGACCTAAAATCCATGTTAATAATGCACTACCAATACTTAGACCACCTTTTAAACCAACCATCATAGCAGAAAAAATAATTGCCGTTGCTCTACGGTTTGTTTTCCATTCTGAAAAATCAGCAACATCTGCAATCATTGCCCAAAGCAGTGGTATGGTAATTCCGTAGAAAAAACCATGTAGAATTTGCGATGCAAACATAAATTCGACAGATTTTGGTGAGAAGAAATAAAAGAAAATGATGAATAATGTAGATATGAATAAGAATATTTTAAAAATATCTCTTTTACCATATTTATCAGCTAATCGTTTAGATAAACCAATGCCAACAATCATAAAGATAATACCGCCGGCATTAAATAATCCAAAACCAGCTGAAACAGGATCTTCACCAAAAAAATTAACTCCAATACTAGATAAGAAATCTAAAATAGGACTTATAAAACTTGTCAATCTCTCTTCATCTACATAATTCTTAAAATAATACACATAAGAGCCACCTTTCATAGCTAGTGTTACAAAAACTAAGGTTGTAACGGTTAATATTATTACCCATGGTTTGTTCTTAAATAAATCGGATAAATCTTCTTTAACACTTGATTTTTGTTCTGGTTTTGGTACAATACGTTCTCGGGTAGTAAAAAATGTTATCAATAACATAATAGTACCAATAATTGCTAACCAAGTCATAACAATTTCTATACCTACAGCCTTATCACCTTCTCCTACAGATTCAATAATTGGTAACATAAACACTTGCACAAAAAATTGAGCAAACATTACCGCTACAAAACGATAAGCAGAAATACTATTTCGTTCTCCCATATCGCCAGTAATAACACCACTTAAAGCAGAATAAGGTAGGTTGTTGGCAGCATATAGTAATAATAATAACGTATAAGTTATTACTGCATAAATTATTTTTCCTCTATATTCAAAATCTGGTGTACTAAATGCTAAGAGCGCCACTATACCAAGAGGTATTGCTGTAAATAAAATCCATGGTCTAAACTTTCCCCATTTAGAAGTTGTTCTGTCTGCAATGGCACCAATAATAGGATTAAAGCCAAAGGCGGCAATAAGACCTACAGTTAACATAATAGCAGAAGCATGGTTTGCTTCTAATCCATAAATGTCTGTATAAAAAAAAGCCAAATACGTTACAAGTGTTTGAAACACTAAATTGGCTGCTAAATCACCTAAACTGTAACCAATTTTTTCTCCTACTGATAATTTCTGCGAAATTGACTTCATAATTTAAAAATTGGTTTATTTTTTTATAGAGATTACATTTTTATATACATCTTTAGGTTGATTATTTCTATCAAACAATAATGGATAATTTGTTCTACCTTTTATAGGCCAATCATTTAACCATGAATTACCATCATTTACACCCCAAAAAGTAACTCTTTCAATTTTATCTTTATGCTTTAAAAACAAATTAAAAACAGCCTCATAACGGGTTGCTAATTTTTGTTTTGCCTCTTCTGTTAATCCGTCTTTATAAGGGTTAAATATAGGATCATTTTTATAACGATCGTAGTTTTGCTCTATAGCTGCTCCGTTTAATCCCTTTGGTTTCTTTAAAACTGTAATGTCTAATTCTGTAAATGAAACCTTTACACCTAATTCTGAATAAGCTAAAATACTATTCTCAATATCTTCAATACTTGGTCCATCTAAACTCCAATGCGCTTGCATACCAACGCCATCTATTTTAATACCTTTTTCTTGTAAGTTTTTTACAATTCTAATAACTCCTTTTCTTTTTTCTGGCTTCCAAAGATTGTAATCATTATACACTAATTTTGCATCTGGAGCAGCTTCTGAAGCTGTTTTAAATGCTAATTCTAAATAACTTTCACCTTTAAAAACATTGTAAAAATGAGAAGTTCTTGGAGAACCATCTTCATTTAAAGCTTCATTAACAACATCCCAAGCATTTATTTTACCTTTATATCTACCTGCAATTGTATTTATGTGTGTTTTTATGTGATTTTCTAAATCTTCTTTTTTAGTAATTTTACTCACATAAGGAGATAATTGACTATGCCACAACAATGTATGGCCAATAGTGTATAAATTATTTTTTTGCCCAAAAGCAACATAGGCATCAGCTATATCAAAGAAATATTCATTTTCCTTCGGATGAATCCCCTCCCATTTCAAGTCGTTTTCTGGCGTAATTGAATTAAATTCTCTATTTATTAAAGCCACACCAATAGAATCTGTTTCTTTTATATGGGCAGAATTAATTGCTGCACCTATTAAAAAATCGCTATTAAAGGTACTTTTTAATGAAGCTTTAATTTCTTCTTTTTCTTGTGTAACTTCTTTTTCTTGTGCTGCTTCTTTTTTTAGTTCTTTACAGCTTAAAAAACAAACTGCTGCGCAAATTAAAATTGATTTTATTTGTTTGATCATAATTCTTATTTATATATTTATATTGTGGTTAGTTTTGGTTTTCTTGTTTCAAAATCTAAATAATCTACAACACCTAATGTTGTTTTAAAAGGCTTAAAAATTATCTAATTTATGTTAATCAGATAAAGGTCTACCTAGAGCTATTAACTCATCACTATAAGCACATTTATGTCTTGCTGTAAAAATTATTTTATTAGTAGGTCACTCTTTTGGTTTCGGTACACAAGTAAATAATAGCAATATACTATAACTAGATTATTTAATTATATTATTCTTAAGTCCAAAATATTAGGTATTTCATCTAACAAAACTTGTTTACCATCTGCTCTTGCGGATTCATAAATTTTTTCGATAATGTATAAATCACGTAATCCCATTTCACCAGAAACAATACTTTCAGTATCATTTAAAATATTTAAAGCAAAAGCATCAATTTGAAATGCTTGCTGATTTACATTTTCTATTTCTATTGGACCATTTGGTGTTTTACCTTTTAATTCACCATAGGTAAATGAAGGGTTTAATTCTATATTCCCTTTTTCTGTAGTTGCGGTTATATAACAATAAAATTCTTCTTCATAAGAAGTTTTACACAACGCTTTTCCTGATGGAAACGTCATTTCCCATTCTAAACTTCCTTCAATATTTTGTTTGTTAAAAAAATCGGTGTCTTTGGTGGTGTCTTTTGCCCATAAAGATGTAGGTAATTCTCCAAACATATAGATTGCAGATTGTAATACATAAATTCCTAAATCCATTAAAGGTCCTCCGCCAGCTAACTCTTTTTGCAATCTCCATTTTTCAGGATCTTTTAAAGTAAATGCAAAACCAGCTTCAGTATCCATTTTTCCAAAAACTTTATTTTGCCCAAGTTCCATTAAATAACCATTAATAGGATCGAAATGTAATCTGTAACCAATAGATAATTTTACATTTGCTTTGTTACAGCTATCAATCATTTTTTGACAATCTTCTGCAGAAGTTGCCATCGGTTTTTCGCAAATTACATGTTTACCAGCTTCTGCTGCTCTAATAGTAAATTCTGCATGCATACTATTTGGTAAAACAATATATACGATGTCTATATCATCATTATTTACAATATCATCAAAATTAGTATAGTTGTAAATATTTTCTTTTTTGATGTTGTATTTTTTTGCCCAAATATCTTCTTTTTCTTTGGTACCAGTAACAATTGCAGACAGATAAGAGTGCTTTATTTCTAATAAAGCTGGCGCTAATTGTGTTGTAGAATAAGAGCCCAAGCCAACTAAAGCGATCCCAAGTTTTTTGGTTTTTGCTGGAGTTGTACACCCTTGTAATAGCTGTATTTGAGATGCAAATATTGCAATACCAGAAGATGCTGCTAAAAGCTGTTTAATAAAAATTTTTCTTTTCATATTTAAAGTGTTCTATTTTTTAATTTTTGATATATTAAAATTTAGTGATTTTAAAATTAATTCTAATCATTAGCGCACTTTACTAACAAATGATTAACGAATACATTAAAGTTATAAATATTGGTAGCAATATAATTCTCTTCAGATACTAACATCGTTAAAGAAATTTGATTTTTAACTACTTTACAAAAAACGTTACATTACAGTTGATGAGTTCTCTTACCAAAAAATGCCATCATGAGCTCCCAAAAAAAGTTACGCTCTCAATTTTATCTTTGTTTTATTTATAAAATTTGCTTTAAAAATATATTATTTAGCATATCGAACTCCTTGTACATTCATTTCTAAAGTATAAACGGCATCCATCGCTGTTATAAAAAGTGTTTTTTGATTTTTCCCTCCAAAAGTTACATTGGCAGTCCAACCTTCTGGCACTGCAATATGTTCTATTTTTTTTCCTTCAGAATTAAAAACCGTTATACCATCTCCTGCTAAATAGACGTTCCCTAAATTATCTATTGTCATTCCATCAGAAATCATGTCTGTAAATAATTTTCTATGGGTTAAACTCCCATTTTCTTCAATCGTAAAAACATAGGTTTTCTTATCTCCATGATCTGAAACATAAAGTGTTTTTCCATCTTTAGAACCAATTACTCCATTTGGTTGTACATAATTGTCATTAGATACAACAATCGATTTATCTGCATTTGGGGCTAAATAATACACTCTATTTTCTTTTTGTTGTGGTTCTTTATGAGACCACCAGTCACGTTGATAATAAGGGTCTGTAAAATAAATACCTCCTTTACTATCTACCCAAAGATCATTAGGGCCGTTCAATTTATTTCCTTCAAATTTGCTTACAAGTACAGTAACTTTTTTATCTGAATTGATACTCCATAATTCGTTTTTTTCATCAGCTGCAGATAATAGATTTCCTTGGTTATCAAAATAAAGTCCGTTAGAACGACCAGAAGGTTTCAGATATTGAGAAATAGTGTTAGTCGTGGCATTCCATTTTAAAATTTGATCATTAGGCTGATCCGTAAAATAGACATTCCCTTCTTTGTCTGATGCTGGTCCTTCTGTAAATTCAAAATCATCAGAAACCAAAGTTAACTTAGCGCCTTCTGCAATTATTTTTGGAATTGTCTTTTCTTGTTTTTTTACAGAGCAAGCTGTAAAAGCAAACACAGAAATTAGCGAAAATAAAATTACTTTTTTCATAATTATTCTTTATTATTTAATAAACAGTATATACCTTCTAAAAGGTGTTTTATATAATTATCTCTTTAAGAGCTTCAGATTTATGCATTAATGAAGTATAGAAAACTTTCCCTACATCAAACTTATAATTCTAAGCTACTTTTCCCATTTTTTATTAGTGAATAATACACTAATGAGACGCTATATATACAACAGCTAATTGCAGTTTTTTTTTACTAATTCATCTATCTTTTTTTTACAATGTAAGTGTTAATGTTTTTATGTACACCTAAATTTTTCAACCTTATTAATTAAACCTAAGAAAAGACTAATACACATACAACCTCAGTTTCTGTAATTAAACTCTTAATTTGTAATTTTTCCTCCTTAAATTTATCACAATAAAAACCAAATATAGAAAGTTGAGTTACCTATGAGTGAAACAAGCAACGCATCAGGTGGTAATTTTGTTGCTTTTTAGGTTAAAAAAACACTAATACATTATAAGAGGTAGTATAAATGTTTTTTAAAGATAAGTTTAGCTTTCTGAAATATCACTATCTTTTATTTCAATTTCTTCTGGTAATACTCTAAAATGTGCTTAAAAATATTTTGTAAAATAAGAAGAAGAATAAAAATTTACTCTATAAAATACTTCATTTAAATAAGTAGAACCTGTTACTAAAATAAGATAGTCGTTTATTGGTTAATTCTTTATCTATAGAACTTGTATTCATGTTTATTTTGACACTACCTACTTCACTAAAATATTTATAAAAAACTAATTTTCACTTCTTATTAGTTGCAATAATCTTAAAAAAGTAATCTCATATCAAAAGGGATTATTATGTAAGTATGTTCTATTCCTTCTATTTCTATTATCTATTCTAAACCTTTCAATCAACCTCTAATATGTTACCTAGAACCAAAAAACCTCAGCTATAAAGCTGAGGTTTTCTCTTATTGTACAGGCGGAGAGACTCGAACTCTCACACCTCGCGGCACTAGATCCTAAGTCTAGCGAATTATAAATTCATAGAGATCATCAAACTATCAACACACTATAAAACCTATATAATTAAAGACTTATAGAGTTTTAAGGATTCACTAAAAATCACTGAATGTCAAAAAAAGTGTTACCTATGTGTTACCTAAATTACTTATCTTTGAAAAAAAATTCAAGTTATGAGTACTTTAAAAACTGTCTTACATCCTAAAAAAGACAACAACGGTAATACTGTTTATAGATTAGCACTTCGTCTTACAGTTAACCGAAAACGATCTTACTTACAGTTATTACAAAACATTGATCCTGAACATTGGGATGCTCCTGCTAGAGAAGTAAATTCAAAACATCCAAAACACAAACAACTTAACCGATTAATTAGGAAAAAGTACGGCGAAATAGAAGATTATATTTTAGATATGGAATCCAAAAACAAAAGCTATACAGCTATTCAAGTAATGGATGTTATTAAAAACAATAAAGAGAAACAAACTTTTTTCGAACTAGCAAAAGAACACATAGAAGACTTAACCAAATTAGAAAAACACAATAGAGCAGTATCAGATCAAAGTAAAATTAATAGAATTAAAGAATTTGCAAAGAATGAAAATTTATCCTTTGAAGAAATTGATGAAAATTTTCTCAAAAAACTAAAAATTCATCTTGCAGGTATTGGTACTATTTCTGAAAGGTCGATAATGAATATTTACGTTTTAATACGATTACTATATAATAATGGAATAAGGAAGAACTTAGTAGATCAAAAGTTCTACCCTTTTGGCAAGGGTAAAATAAAAATAAAATATCCTGAAACGATAAAGATTGGACTTGATGAAATGGAAATTCGAAAAATTAAAGAACTGGATTTATCGCAATATCCTGAAATTTCAAAAACAAGAGATGTTTTTTTATTCTCTTTTTACCTTGCTGGTATTAGGATAGGCGATGTTTTATGTATGAAATGGAAAGATATTGTAGATGACAGGATATATTATAAAATGGGAAAAAACAACAAAACTGTATCTCTTAAAACTCCTACTCAAATAATTGAAATATTATCACGTTATGAACAAGATAAAGTTTCTAACTCCGATTATATTTTTCCACACCTTAAGTACGTATCTAAAAAGCAATCTAAGAAAGTTTTAAAGCAGGACTCAAAGAAAATATACACAGCTACAAAAACCCAAACCAAAAAATTAAATACAAATTTAAAAAAACTTGGTATTATGGCTGAAATTGACAAAAAAATCACGAATCATATTGCTCGCCATTCTTTTGGAAATATTGCAGGCGATAAAATTTCACCTCAAATGCTTCAAAAACTATATCGTCATACACATCTTAGCACTACAATTGGTTATCAGGGTAATTTCATTCATAAAAGTGCTGATGATGCCTTAGATTCTATTTTAACTTTTTAAAAAATTAATTTATAGATAATATAGTTACAGAAAACATAACGGAAGATTTAATAAATTATGAAAAACACGGAAGAAGAAAAAGTAAATGTAAATAACATCGATGGTAGTATTGTTCTATTAGCCAAACTTTATTCAGACATCAACAAATATTGGGCACTAGAGGTAAATTCCAATGGTTCTAATTTTGATTTTGACTCACAAGATATTTATCGTCATTTACTTGAGAATATTATGCTTGTTTCTGAAATAATAGAAAAGATAAATCCAGAAACTGAAAAAGAAGAAAGAATCGTGCTATTAGAGCATCTTCACGAATCAATAATTCCAAACATTACCATATATAAAAAATATGAGAAAATTTTTAAAAATTTACCAAGAAAAAGTTTAGAGTTAAATGAGTTTAGAAAAAGAAAACACTCTAAAAGCACTAAAAATGATAAAGAATTAGAGTTACTCTTATATAAAATAAAAGAGATTCAAAATAGAGAAAAATATTTTTCCTCAGATTTATATAATAATATAGGGTTTTTAGCGCATGACTTTCATGAAGAACTTTATCTATATAGCAGTTATATTGATAAATTAATAACTACAAATTTTAAAAACTTTAAACCATATGACAAGAATTATTTAATGATTCATGATAAAATATTTTTTAACATGGGTATTGTTCATCTAATTCATAAAAATTATAGCGATTTAGCTTTTGAAGAGATTTCTGAAATTGAATTATATAAAGTGTTGAACTTACAAAACACTATAAATTACCTTGAAATAAAAAACGTAACTAAAATAACTTATATATTTCACAAATTACACAAAACCTTAACCAAACAGATTGGAAAACAGTGGTTAAAAGGAATTTTAAAAGAATTTAAGTTTACCAAGAGGTATTACGATAGAAAATATCGAATTGTAAAATCACAAAGTGCCACAGAGAATGAAGAAGCATTTGCTAATGAAGTTGATACTCTGTTTAAGGATAAAATTACTCTATTAACCTCTTAGAGTTTTTTTAACAACCACCTTCCATAGAAATACCACAATTAAATAATCAACAAGCTATTGATTACAGTTATTTAGCGTGAAAACTCACTCAAGTTTCCACGCTATTTCCACCTTCCAAAAAACGTCATTTTATCTAGTTTTACAGTATTCGAATGTAACAACCGCAGATCACGGTTAAGTTTAATACAACAAATTAGATATTATGAATTTAGAAACACTAAAAGAAAAACCACTCTTCCAAATGACAGGAGAAGAGTTTATATTCCTTCAAAACAAGTTAAACCACGAAGTACCTTTAAAAAATGTTCAACCTGAAAAAAGGGAAAAACATGTATATGGTATACTAGGCATTGCAAAACTTTTCGGCTGTAGTAAATCCTCAGCAAACAGAATTAAAAAATCAGGAATTATTGATGAAGCCATTATCCAAAATGGACGTAAAATTATTGTTGATGCTGAACTAGCATTAGAACTTATGAAGGAATCTAAATAAAAAAAGCAACGAGGTACGAACTCACTGCTTTATAATATTTTCAAAAAGACAATAATAACTACCGTATTATCTAAGTCAAATATACGGTTTTAAACTCTATTTACAAAAATGGATAATGAAGAACTATACATAAATAATAAATTACTAAAGAACACTACAGTGTATGATACGATTCATAAATATGTGAACGGTAGATATGAAATCGTACTCAATATAATAACAAACGAATTACTAATAAGGTACAAAGGCTCTAAAGAATGGGTAGTTCTCAATGAAAAATCTTTAATGATTGAACTAACCAAAAAGAAAATTAAATTTAAAAAATTTGAATTAGAAACATATTTAGGTTCTAATTATATAAAACAAATTAACCCGTTAAAGGAATACTTTAATAGCCTTAATAAATGGGATGGAATAGACCATATTAAAAATCTAACCTCATATATACCAACTGATGATAATGTGTTTTTTGAATATCACTTAAAAAAATGGCTTGCAAGAAGTGTAAAAACTGTATTTGAAGAAAATTTCTACAATAAGCAATGTCTTGTATTTGCTCAGGAAGAACAAAACTCTGGAAAGAGCACATTATGTAAGTTTTTATGTCCTCCTGAATTAAAAAAAAATATAGCAGAGAACATCAGTGATGATAAAGACGGATTAACCCAACTGTGTAGGAACATCATAATCAATCTAGATGAAATAGATAAACTTCCAACAAAATACATAAACGCCTATAAATCTATGTTTTCAAAAACACACATAAACATTAGGTTACCGTACGCAAAAAACAATTCACATCAGACTCGAAATTGCTCCTTTATTGGCTCAACTAATCTTATAAATTTTTTAAGAGACGAAACAGGTAATGTCAGATGGATCTGTATAGAACTCATAGGTCAAATCGATTTTAGTTACTCAAAAGACATCGATATCAATAAAGTTTGGGCGCAAGCTTATCATCTAGCCTATAAGGATGAAAGTCTTAATTGTGAGTTTACAAAAGAAGATCAAATTAATAATGAGAAAAGAAATCAAAATTTTATGCACTCTTCAGTTGAAGAAGATCTTATCAATCAATTATTCCTGAAATCAGAAAATAGAGATGATTTTATGACAACTACAACAGTGACAATGATAATTAAGAAAGAGTATTCATCCGTAAGCCACATAACGATTGGTAAAATTTTAAGAAAGTTAAAGTTTAAGAGAGTTAACAGCAGAGACACAGGAGTAAAAGGATACTTAATTCAGTTACGAAAAAAATAAAATTTTTCATCAAACTACCTTACCCATCTTACCTATTTCATAAAAAAGGTAAGATGGGTAAGATAAAATCACCAAAAGAAAAATAAATATGAATTGTAAAAAAGCAAAAACAATAGATTTAGTTTCTTGCCTAAAAAAACAAGGTTTTAAGATAGGTAAAATCAAGACAAATGAAGTTTGGTATTATTCTCCTTTTAGGAATAACGAAAAAACACCCTCTTTTAAAATTGATATTACTAAAAACGTCTGGTATGACTTTGCAGAAGGAGTTGGAGGCACAATAATTGACTTTGTAATGAAATACAATAATTGTTCAATTAAAGAAGCCTTAGTTATTTTATCTGAAGATACTTTTCCTATTCACCAGCAAAAAAAACAAATTAAGAACAAGACAAAACCCACCTACTCTATTAAAAAAGTAACTGAATTAACAAATCAAAAATTATTGGATTATTTAAGCAATAGGAAAATCAATTTGAAATTTGCAAAACAATTTTGTTTTCAAGTTCATTACTCTTTTTCTAATGGTAAAGAATTGTACGGAATTGGGTTTATGAATGATGTTGGTGGATTAGAAATCGTAAATATTTTTAATAAAAATTTCAGGAAAATTTGCTTAGGAAAAAAAGAAATTACAACCATAAATAATAATTCTGATGTTGTTTCAATATTTGAATCCTGGTCTGATTTCCTTTCTTATCTCACTTTGAAAAAAGAAATACCTAAAGAAAATTTTATCATACTTAACTCTACTTCTTTAGTTAGTAAAACAATTGATTTACTAAATGATTACTCTATAATAAAATCATTTATGGACAACGATGAAGCAGGAAATAAAGCTACCAATTTTTTAATAGAAAATACAAGTAGTGAAATTATAGACAACAGAATACATTATAAAAACTTCAATGATTTAAATAATTATTTAATGAATATAAATTAATGCAGTCTGTTCTTAGCCAGTCGTGGTCTTAATTCCTTTATATGGCCCGCTTCGTGCCCTAAAAAGAAATTAAAACCCGCTGGCTTATTCACAGAAAATGTTCATAAGAAAAAAAACAAAAGCAAAATGAAATCAAATTCTAACAATAAAGTAAAAGTCGTTTTTTACCTCAATTCAGAGGATAAAGAAGTCATTAAAATTCAATGTGAATCATTACAAATAAAACCTTCTTTTTTTTACAGAAATGCAGTTTTAGAAAAATTAGGCAAACCAATATTTACAAAAAAAGTGCATGATTTAGATACCAAGAAATATTTGACTTCTTTAATTAGAATTGGAAATAATTTAAATCAGATAGCAAAGAAATTAAATTCAAATGAGCAATTTTTAATTATAGATCAACAAGTTGTTTTGGATGAAATTAAACAAATTAGTAATCATATTATAGAAATCAATTCTAAATTATAAACCATTATTATGGAAGAAAACACAAACAAAGCCATCTTTACTTTAATGCAAAAAGTAGTAGATAAATTAGATACTATTTCTAAAGATGTAAATAAAAAAGACCAAACAGAATTAGTAGATATTGTAAAAAAAACAAATATTGCAATAACTGCATTGGTTACTGATATGTTTAATTCCCAAACAAAACTTCTGCAAACTAGTTCAGATATTAGTGATGAAGTTAGTAGTTGTCTAAAAGAAAATAAAATAACTCCAACCGTTAATAATTATGCAGAATATAGTTTACTAGGAAGTAAATCGCATTTTAAACCTAGGTCATTAATTATTATGTTTTTTAGCTTGGTAATAATTTGGTGTTCTATAAAATATCTTCCTTCTTATTTTACAGAAAAAAGCATGTTAAGTAATGAAAGAGAGGAATATCAACTTTTCTATAATTTTGTTTATTTAAAACAATTAAACAACGATAAAATTATTAATGCTAATGAAATTCTAAAAAAGGTTCAACAAAAAGACACCTTATTTATGAAAGAATATCATACACTTTTAAGCACTTATCAACGAGAAATAAGAAAGCAAGAATTAAAAGAAGAACTAAAATTACTTGACAATAATGATCGCTAAACTAGAATCCATAGCATACTTACAAAATGCACTTGATTATTGTGAACGTGGAGGAGAATTAATAGCTTCCAATAAATGTATCGGAAATAGCACTGAAATAAACTTTCAGATGGAAAGAAACAACGCTCTTAATGATAGATGCGTAAAAAATACTTTTCATATCAAAATAAGAATTGCTCCAGAAGACAAAGGAAAATTAAATACCCAAGATTGGATTGATATTTCAAATGATTATGCTAAAAAAATTGGTTTTCAAGAGAACCCTTATGCTGTGTATATGCATGAAGAAGGTACGGATAAGGAACATATTCATATTGTAGCATCACGTATTCAATCTAATAATTTAGCCGTAAAGGATGGTTATACCCATTATCAGAATATGGACTTTTGCAGAGATATTGAATTAAAGTACAAACTAAGACAAGTAAAACGTGTTTTAGAAGCAGTGAAAAAACAAGAAGTATTTATTAAAAATGATAAAAGGATTGCACCATTAAAAGAAAAAATTAAATCTGCAATTAGTCAATCTGATTCTTATGAAGATTTTGAATTCCATTTAAAAAGTATGGGAGTTAAAACAAAAAAAGGAAGAGGAATTGGCTTTATAGATGAAAAAGGGGTTTATATAAAAGGTTCTGATATTGATAGAAAATATTCTTTAAAAGGGATTGAAAAGCAATTATCTTATGAAGAGCAAGAAAAACAGATGATCAAAAAAGATAGAGGTTTTAAAAGATAATTTTCTATTAAAAAAAGGGATATGCATAAAGAAAAACTGTTCGTGTCGCCTGCCGCTGAGGCTCATTTTAAAAATCAGTTGATTTTTAACGCTTGCTTATGAAGAAAAAATCAACTGATTTCTAAAACGGAAAACCAACAGATGGAAATTAAGTTATAGATTCCTAAAATAATCTGGATGCTAGTAGTGAAATTAAACACTAAATATTAATAGCGATGACTTATGATAGCGGTATTGAAATGGATAACACACAAAAAATTATAACAATTTGTTTCGTCATTTTTTTTATAATATTACAAGATGAAAATATAAAAGTCATCTATTTATAATCTTATTAAACTGATAAAAGAAACGTTGAATTAAGCGTAAATCTTCTGTAATAATTTCTGCTGTACCACGCATTTCTTGTTTGAATTCTATTTCTTTATTATAAGAAGTTATTAGTTTTTCTGGCAACAAAACATCAATTGTATAAAAACCTTCTTTATTAGAAATTTCTGAAATAGTATTTACGGTCCCTTTTAAAACACCAAATTCGTAATCAGGATAGTTTTGGAGTTTTACATTTACAGTTTGCCCAACTTTTACTTTTCCTATATTTTGAGCAGGAGTTTTCAATTTGGCAATAAATTCCGAGTTTTCAGCAGGTAAAATTGTGAAAACTAAATCACCTTGATTTACTGTTTGATTCTCAATCCAGTAATTTAAAAATGAAACTTTACCGTCTATTTCAGAACTTAATACATACTTCATTTCCCAATCTTTAATACTCTTCTTCAATTGATTAAAAGATTGAATTACATTCTTTAATAAGGTCATTTCCTCACGAATACGAGATATTTCAGTTCCTTTTGAAGTTTTTTTACTATTAGAAATTGACTCTCTTAATTGAGAGATAGAAGAAGACATATTTTTATAATTTCTTTCCGCCTGTAAGTACTCTAATTGTTTAGTCTCATATTCTTGTTCAGAAATGACCCCTTTACCAAAAAGAGATTTATTTCTTTTCAAATCTTTCTGTCTGAATTCTAATTCTCTTTTATTTAATAATTTTTGAGATTGAAGATTAATTAAACGTCTATTTAGTTCTGAAGTTGTAATTTTATTAGCATTTGCTTCATTAGAAAATGGATCTAACTCTTTATTTAAAATATACTGAATGTAATTATTCTCAAATACTGCAAAGCTAGTTTCTATATCTCCTAAAAATAAAATAGGCATTTTATCAATTGGAAAATAAAAAGACTTCTTTTGGATTTTTATGGTATCTATAATAGACCTAAAATAGAAAACATCTGTATAATTTGCTGTATTTTCTATAATAGCTAATATTTTGTTCTTATAAGTTTTTTCTCCGTCTTTGACCAAGATAGTGTCTATTTTTCCTGTAATTCTTGCGTATTCTTTTTGAGGTGGAATTTTAGTCGTAATAATAGCTTCAGATGAAATAATATCTGGGTATTTTACAAACCAAGAAATAAACAATAACATTATAATTAATATAAGAAATAAAGTATTTCCCCAACGAATCATCCAACTAGGAACTTTCGTTAGAATTTCCTGCACCTCTTCGCTTCTTAATTCTATATCTTCTATATTATCTGGCATCTTATTTACCTAGTTCTAATTGATTTTTTACTAAATGATAGTAATTTCCTTTTTGTTTTATTAAAGATTGATGATTCCCAACCTCAACTATTTTTCCTTTATCCAATACTACAATTTGGTGTGCATTTTTAACCGTACTTAATCGATGTGCAATTACAACAACCGTTTTATTTTCAAAAAAAGTATTTAATTTCCCCATAATTACTTTTTCGTTATTGGCATCTAATGCAGAAGTTGCTTCATCAAAAAATAAATAATTAGGACTTTTATAAACGGCTCTAGCTATTAATAAACGTTGTTTTTGTCCTGTACTTAAACCAATTCCTTCCATTCCTATTTTTGTATTGTAAGACAATGGTAATTTTTCTATAAATTCCTGAATATTTGCAACATCAACAGCGTGTGCTAATTTTTTCTTATCTACAGAATCTACACCTACAGCAATATTATTCGCAATTGTATCACTAAAAATATAACCTTCTTGCATTACAACACCACATTGGTCTCTCCAAGTCCTTTGAGATATATTTTTTAAATCATAGTTTCCTAACTTTACCTCTCCAGAATTAGGTTCATAAAACTTTAAAAGTAATTTCATTAAAGTAGTTTTTCCACTTCCACTTACACCAACAATTGCTGTAATTTTATTGGTTGGTATTTCTAAATCTAACTCTTCTAAAACAAGTTTGTCAGATCCAATATATCTAAAAGAAAGCTTGTTTAGTATAAATTTAGAGTTTGTCGGGATTTCAGAAATACGTTTCTCATTTTGAGGTTCTTCGTCTTCTTTTTCGTGAATTTCAGACAATCTTTCTAAAGAAATTCTAGCATCTTGTAATTCTCTTACAAAACCTATTAATTGTGCAATTGGCGAATTTAGTTGACCTACAATATAAGTAATAGCTAACATCATACCTAAAGTAATATTTCCATCAATAACTAGTTTTGCAGAAAACACAGTAATTAAAATATTTTTAAATTCATTAATAAAACCTGAACCTACATTTTGGTATTGCTCTAATGCCAAACCTTCCATAGAAATTTTAAATAAACGTGCTTGTAAATATTCCCAAGACCATCGTTTTTGCTTTTCTGCATTGTGTAATTTAATTTCCTGCATACCGTTTATAAGTTCAATTACTTTAGATTGCTCTTGGCTTACTTGAGAAAATTGTTTGTAATCTAAATCTTTACGTTTTTTTAAGAAAAGAGTAATCCAAAGAAAATAAAGAATACTTCCTATTAAAAAAATAGCAAATATTTGCCAATTATAATAGGCAAGTACAAAACTAAAAAGCACTAAGTTAACCATAGAAAACAACACATTTAATGAAGAAGTGGTTAATATGCGTTCAATTCGTTTATGGTCGTTAATACGTTGTAAAATATCTCCTGTCATTCTTGTGTCAAAAAAAGCAATAGGTAAATTCATTAGTTTTATAAAAAAATCTGAAACTAAAGAAATATTGATTCGTGTACTTAAATGTAATAATATCCAACCTCTTACTACTTCTATTGCTGTTTTCCCTAAAAACAACGCCAATTGTGCAAATAAAATTAAATAAATAAAATGAATGTCTTGATTTTTAATACCAACATCTACAATACTTTGTGTTAAAAAAGGAAAGATAAGTTGCAATAAACTTCCTGCCAATAAACCTATAATTAGCTGAATAAGAAACTTTTTATAACGAAATAGATATTTGAACAAAAAAGAAAAACCTAATGATTTTTCTTTGGTGTCAAATTCTGAATTATAAAATTTAGGTGTAGGTTCTAACAATAATGCAATACCCTCTCCAGTAATGTCATCAGCATTATTACCCATCCAATGTTTTATGAAATCTGCTTTATTATATTTTAATAAACTGTGTGCTGGGTCAGAAGTATAAAAAACACCTTTCTTTATTTTATAGAGAATAACATAATGGTTTTTATTCCAATGTAATACACAGGGTAATGGTGCTTCTAATAATTTTTCTAAAGATATTTTAACGCCTAAACTTCTAAATCCTAGTTTTTCAGAAGCTTCACTAATCCCTAATAAACTACTACCTATTCTAGTGGTTTCAGTAAGTTTTCTTAATTCTTGAATGGAAATAATCTTACCAAAATATTTGGAAATAATTTTCAAACAATTTGGTCCACAATCTTTTTGGTCTGATTGCTTGTAATGTGGGAAAGAGTTCAATATCTACTATATTTTAATTTGTTCAGAAATAATTAAATTATTGTTATTATCTTTTATCACTATTTGATAAGAACCACTAGGTAAATGAAATTTCACATTGTTTGATTTAATTATTTTGTTTAAAAAAGGTATACTCCTTGATTGATATCTTAAATATTCTTCCTTAAAATAGAATGAAACTAATAACTCTTGATTTTTATATTTCTCTAATTTAATATTATTTAAATTAAATTTATTCAGTTCCTCTTCTTTGTAAATAGATTTTAATTGAGGTTTTAAGTTATTAATTAAGAAGAAATCAACATTTGAATTAACCTTTTTAAAATTTTTAAATAAAGATGATTTTACGAAGGTTATTTCGTTTGATGAATTACTTACTATTTCAACTTGATCAATTGTTAAAGGGTTTATTCCTGTTAAATCTTGGAAGTATTCAGCCATTCTTTTTTTCTTGAGGTCTTTTTCTAAAATGTGGTCTATTCCTGCATAAACAAATATTTTTGCTTTTGAATCTTTATCAATGATAGCTTTTATATTTTTAGCTTGTGTTTTCTCTCTATTTTGTGTGTCAAAATTATCATAACTAATAATTTTATAATTTAATTTTAGAGCTTCTCTTAAAAAGAGAGCAAAATATGGTTCTCTAGTATAATAACCTGTAGATTTGATTGGAAATTTATTTATATTAAGCAAAGAATCTTTCTTTTGACCTAAAGCTTCAACCGCTAAGTAATTAAAACCACTTTTCTTTAAAGTTGATAGTAATTTTAAGGCTAATATTCGGTGCTTTGGATGCCAATGCGTTTCATTTAGCATAATAACTTTTTCATCTTTAGAGATACTCTTTAACTCATTTAAAAAATCATTTTCATTTGTTAGTATTTCTTTATTTTCAAATAATGAGTCTATTTTCTTATCAAAATATTTTTTCTTGGGAGATTCAAATTTTTCAATTAAATCATTGTATCCTTGGTAAGTTGGATCTTTAGATAAAATAGTTGTCAAAAATTGGAATTTCATCCAATCATTTTTTTTACTTTTTTTTATTGGTGCTTCATCAAATTTATTTTTCACATACAAAAAATTGTTTTCATCTTTATATGTGTTAAATATTTTAGAATAACTTAACTCATTTTTGAGAGAACCATCAAAGCTAATAGAATTTATTATTGATTCACCATCTTCTAAAATAGTTTGATTTGAGTTTGTCAAAGATTTTAAGTATAAATAAATTGATTTTTTATTTTTATTTTTTTTATAGATTACATATTTATTAATAGTGTCATTCAACACTAATCCTCCTTCAATAAAGTCAGATTTAGATTCATTATTTTCAATCTTATAAAATAATGAAATATTATATTCTTCAATATCTGAAACTGCTCTCCCATATACTAACATTTTATCAAAACCAATTTTTTTTAATACTTTTTTATTGATTTTTTTATTCACATTACTGTATTCTGTGTCTGCAAAAAAAGTTGCATATATTTTTAGTGAATCATTATAATAGTGAACCCCATTAAAATAATTATACTTTATATATTTTGAACCAGAAGAACAGGATGAAATCATTAATACACAAATTAATAGAAGTATATAAATTTTAATTCCATTTAGCTTCTTTTGGATCATAACTACAAGATGTTTGATGTAGAAAAATATTATTTTCTCTTATTGGAATTCTATTATCTGGGCAAAGGTATCTAAATTCACAGTTTTTACATTCTTCAACTTCAACTTTTCTTATATTCCAAAGATTTTGAAAATTATCCGAATTTACAACTTTTTGAATTTCATCATACTTTATATTTCCATATAGTCCAGTATCATTAAAATAATGTTTTATTTCTCCACTATTTGTAATGTATATTTTTCTATTAAAAAAAAGGTTATATTTTAAAGATTCAAAATATGCATCTTGATTAATAATTAAGTCATTAATATTTGTAATTCTTTTTGTCAATACATTTTTTAAATTTTTTTTTGTGAACTTTATGTAGTTGTCATTTATATCCTGTGGACTTTCAAAAAAAATAGTTTCTCTTAATCGTGGTGACTTATTATGAATTTCTAAAATTTCAGAACAAATTTCATTATTATATTTAGTTATTAAGTTAATAACTTGAATCTTTGATTTAGACAACAAGTCTATGACTTTTTTAATAATATCTATGTTAACTATTTTATAAGTTATAATAATTAGTTGTGTACAGCCCAACTCATTAATTTTTTCGAGTACTTTTATCTTACTTTTAGATAATGAATCTAATTCAATAAAGAGTATATCTAAGAGAAAAGGTCTATCAAAATTAGTTTCTATCTCAGGAAAATGATTTAAATCATTTACTAAAAAAATTAATTCATTTTCTATTAAATATTTTAAATATTTCTCGACTAACTCTTCTTGAGTTGGATATTTCAAAAATAAAGATTCAATTTTATTTTTTGAATTCTCAACTAAAATATCAATTATAGAGTTAGGAACAAAATAAAAAGTTCCTCTTTGTAAATCATAAATAACGCCTCTTTTTTGTCCTTTAACAGGGACACAAGAGCTATGAAATTTAAAGTATTTTTTTTTCTCAATCATAGGAAAGCAGGTTTATATAATCCATAGCAGCGCATTTTATTAGTATTATAAAATTCTGAATTAACATAAGCTAAATCTTTTCTTAAATCTGAATTTTTTTTTTCTCCTTTTACGAAGAAAGCACTTATTGGTAATTTGTTTTTAAAGTCTAACGGGATTTTATCTATTAGCATATTTTTATTTTGTTATCAAATAGGTTGCAATCTTTTTGTGTAGATTATAATTACAAGGGAAACTTGTCATTCCAAATTGCCCTGATGGGTTGACCTCTAAAAAATAATAACTCCCATCTAATCCTTTTACTAAATCAATAGAACCAGTATTCAGCCCAAGAAAATTCATTAATTTAACTAATTTTTCTTCTATCTCTTTTGGTAATTTATAAGGACCTACTTTATTTGGGTTTTGAAAGTCATAATTTCTAAAATCAATTTTAGTTTTTTCATTATTTTGAGAAAAAATAACCATACTGTAAAAATTATTTTCTAGAAAAAAAACTCTTAATTCATATTCTTTTTCAATATAACTTTGAAATAAAGAAGGACTAAATGTATCACTAATTCTCTCTATGTTTTCAATTTTTTGCGTATAAAAAGGATACGTTTTATTATTATATTCAATATGTTTTCCTTCTCCCAATGATTTTGATATAACGGATTTACTATTATTATTAAAAAAAGTGGAAAGAATTTTCTTATCAGAGGTGACTATTGTATTTGGTATTTTAATATCAAATTTATTTGCGAAATTTAAGATTTCTAGCTTAGTTAGCATGTTATTTCTATTAAATAACCATTTTTTCTTTTCTAAAATTTTAATTATGTTTGTTCTAATTACAGAAAATTCTGAATTAATATAACTTGTTATATCATTTTTAGCTCCAAACTGATCTTTATAACTCTCAAAAAAACCAAATTTTCTATACCAAACTATCTTTACATCTTTTAAATAAATAAATTTATTTTTAGTTTGAATATATGAATTTTCAATTGTAACTGGATCTAAATTAAAAATAGTATTACCAGTCATAATATCTTCATCATTTAGTCTAAAAAAAATCGCATTTTTATATTGCAACCAATCTATAACAGCCTGTGTGTCATAATCTGTAGGCGTACTTAAAATTAATATCATCTATTTTTTTTTAAAAAAAAAAGTGTAAGAGATTTCTCTTACACTTTGAATGTGTTAATTAATCATCCCAATGATTATCTGAACCATCATCAGCACCACTATTACTTCCTCCAATTGTCATAGTATTACAATCGAATGATGCTGCTGCTTTCATTCTTCCTCCATAGATTGAGTCAATTTCTATTTTCTCAACATTAAAATCTTCTAATTTTTTCATAATTAAATATAATTTTCAATTTACCTACTCTAATTAAGGCTTTTCAGTTTCCTCCTTACGTAATATTACTTTTCAAATATTGTGATTTTTATCTTTCAATAAAATACTTTTTCAGTCATAAAATATGTGAATTAAAACATAATTGTTATTTTCACAAAAAAAATATTGTTATGATTATGCAAAAATTAATAAATAAACGAAGAGAACGAGGTTTATCTCAAGCAGATATGGCTTTTAAGTTAGGTTTTGAGCAATCTCAATATTGCAGACGAGAAAATGGCAAAACCAAAATATCAAAAAAGGAATGGTCTTTAATGGCCAAAATTTTAGAAACTACTTTAGAAGATATTTATGCGCCTCAAGATGGTATTTATGTAATAAATAATGAAACGACAAATGGAAATTTTGGCAATAATAATAATACTTCCAATTTATATTCAGGATTAGTCATAGAAATTATGAAAAAATATATAGTAAAGTTAGAAAAGGAAATTCAACATTTAAAAAAAGAAAAGTAAAATATACTCGAAACTTGATTACATTTTATATGCCTTTTTTTTAAAATAACAACTTTTTTATATTCTTTAGTTTTTTGAAATTCTTGGATTTGTTTAAATGCATATTGCTGTGGGTTTTACTCTCTAATTTCATTAGTATTTCTCTTTAATAGGATACTTCAATTAATACTTAATTGCTAAGTGATATAATAACAACCTTTTTCTAATGTTTTACTCTTTATTACATCCAATATCAAGTAAAGTCAAAAATTAAATATAAGATAGGCTTTAATAACGAACTTTTTTGCTTTTGTAGAATAATACAGCGACATGTGAGAAATTCATAAAACAAAAACAAGAATGTCTTTCAATTTAAAATCAGATATTGATTTTTCTGATTGGTTCAATCGTAAAGATATTCTACCAAATATGATTTCACTACTACTTCTTTAGGTTATATAGAACCTACTTTGTTTTAAAAAGGTAAAGAAAATACCCAATCAAAACTGTTCTATTTAATTTATTTTCAAACATACTAAATTTAAAAACAGCACCAAAAAGAACATATATTAATAACTAATATTTATGCATAATTAGTAAATCATACAACTTTTGGATTTGACCTCTTTTTAATAAATAATGGATCAATACAAAAAGTTGTGGAGTAAAATAAAAAGTAAGAACTTTGATTTTTAAATTACTTCTATTTTGGATACTTCTATTGAACTTATTAAATTATTACTACCAGAAATACTTGTTGACTATTTTAAACTTACCAAACACGAAGTTAAAAATGAAGAACTCCATTTCTATTTTACTGAGTTAAACACAATTCCAGAAGAATTTAAAACACTTAAATTAAGCTCTAAAGGATTTTTTCCAGAAGCCACTATTCAAGATTTTCCTATTCGAGGTAAAAACGTTTTTCTACATGTTATTAGAAGACGCTGGATTGATGATCATTCTAAAAAATTAGTAATAAGAGACTGGCAATTAGTAGCAAAAGGAACTAGAATTACTAGTGAATTTGCTGCTTTTTTAAAACAAATCAGTCTGTAATAATGCCACAAGTACATCTGTTGTGGCAACCTTTTACGGAGTAAATCCTAGAAACCTACAGAGACAGTACAAAGATTATTTGAGTGATTTTAAACGATGGAATCAAAAACAACACGCTAAAAATTGGTTGCTTTTTCCTGAAAATATTGGAAAATATATTTCCATTGACGAAACTGCTTTTTCTAATGGAGATTTATATACCATTGTTACAAACAAAGCTGCTAAAGGTAAAAAAGGTGCACTAATAGCAATGATAAAAGGGACTAAAGCAGAAACTGTCATTAAAATACTTCAAAAAATCTCATTAAAAAAACGCAAAAAAGTAAATGAAGTAACCCTTGACATGGCTGGTAATATGGGGCTAATCGTTAAGAAATCGCTTCCACTAGCTACTCAAGTTATAGATCGATTCCATGTGCAAAAATTGGCTTTAGATGCATTACAAGAAATTAGAATTAAACATCGTTGGGAAGCTTTAGATAAAGAAAATGATGCTATAGAAAACGCTAGAAACAAATCGTTAAAATACACACCAAAACTATTAAAAAACGGAGATACTTTAAAGCAGTTACTAGCTAGAAGCAGGTATCTATTGTACAAATCGAACACTAAATAGACTGTAAATCAACATCAAAGAGCTAAAATTCTTTTTGAAAAATACCCTGATATAGAAAAAGCGTACAAATTATGTCAAAATTTATCTTGGATTTATAATCAAACAAAAGACAAAACGACAGCATTAATTAGACTTGCTAAATGGGACGAAAAAGTAAGGCAAGCTCAGTTTAAAAGTTTTAATAGTATTGCTAGAACAATGTCAATTCATTATAAAAATATACTCAACTATTTTGACAACAGGAGTACAAATGCATCAGCAGAATCTTTTAATGCTAAAATTAAAGCTTTTAGAGCACAGTTTAGAGGCGTTAGAAATATTGAATTCTTCCTTTTTAGACTCTCAAATATTTATGCATAATTATCAAATCCCACAACTTTTGGACTTGATCCTAAATAATCCATAAAACACCACTAATGTGTTACCTATGTGTTACCTATAAACAAAAAAAGCTGACTTAAAAAGTCAGCTTTCTCTTTTTGTACAGGCGGAGAGACTCGAACTCTCACACCTCGCGGCACTAGATCCTAAGTCTAGCGTGTCTACCAATTCCACCACGCCTGCAATTTTTCCCATTTAATTGGGCTGCAAATATAAACATTCCTTGCAAACTGCAAAGCAGTTCATAATAATTTTTCTACTTTTGATGAAGAAATAAAAAAAACATTTTATGAATACCATTCAATCTTACATAAAAAACAACAAACAACGCTTCTTAAATGAATTAATAGAACTCCTTAAAATCCCTTCTGTAAGTGCAGATTCGGCATATAAAAAGGATGTTTTATTAACCGCAGATTTTGTTTTAGAAAGTTTAAAAAAAGCAGGTTGTGACAACGTAGAAATGTGCGAAACTCCTGGATATCCTATTATTTATGGAGAAAAAATCATCGATAAGAACCTACCAACCGTATTAGTTTATGGTCATTATGATGTTCAACCGGCAGATCCAATAGAACTTTGGACCTCTCCTCCATTTGAACCTGTTATTAAAAATACAGAAATTCATCCAGAAGGCGCAATTTTTGCAAGAGGTGCGTGCGATGATAAAGGACAAATGTACATGCACATAAAAGCATTAGAATACATGACATCTACCGGAAACTTACCCTGTAACGTAAAGTTTATGATAGAAGGAGAAGAAGAAGTAGGTTCAGAAAGTTTGGCATGGTTTGTACCAAGAAATACAGAAAAACTAGCCAATGATGTTATTATAATATCAGATACAGGAATGATTGCCAACGATATTCCGTCTATTACAACAGGTTTACGTGGTTTAAGTTACGTAGAAGTAGAAGTTACAGGGCCAAACAGAGATTTACATTCTGGTTTATACGGAGGCGCAGTTGCAAATCCTATCAATATTTTAACCAAAATGATTGCCTCTTTACACGACGAGAACAACCACATTACAATTCCTGGTTTTTACGATAATGTAGAAGAATTATCTACAGAAGAAAGAGCAGAAATGGCAAAAGCACCTTTTTCTTTAGAGAAATATAAAGATGCTTTAAAAATTGACGATGTACACGGAGAAGCAGGCTATTCTACCAACGAGCGCAACGCAATTAGACCAACTTTAGACGTAAACGGAATTTGGGGTGGTTATACTGGCGAAGGCGCAAAAACAGTAATTGCGAGTAAAGCATTTGCTAAAATTTCTATGCGTTTAGTGCCGAATCAAGATTGGAAAGAAATTACAGAGTTATTCAAAAAACACTTTGAAAGCATTGCTCCTAAATCGGTAACAGTTCTTGTAAAACCGCATCATGGCGGACAAGGTTATGTAACTCCAATAGACAATATTGCGTATAAAGCTGCTAGTAAAGCTTATGAAACTAGCTTCGGAAAAACACCTATTCCTCAAAGAAGCGGTGGTAGTATCCCTATTGTTGCCCTATTTGAGCAGCATTTAAAAAGCAAGACTATTTTAATGGGCTTCGGGTTAGATTCTGACGCCATTCACTCGCCAAACGAACATTTTGGAGTTTGGAATTACCTAAAAGGGATTGAAACCATTCCGTATTTCTATAAATATTTTACAGAAATGTCTAAATAAAATAACTAATCCGTTCAGCAATGAGCGGATTTTTTTTTAGGGCATTCCCCAATTATTTGAAAAAAATAATTGCGTCAGGCTTGGAGTTTATCCTGAGCTTGTAGAAGGACACTCACTTTTTTTTCTGAAAAAGAAAAAAGAGCTCAAACAACTACTGTAATCCTTAATGCAAATGTACTTGCCTACTTTAAGTAAAACTAGAAACCTTTTTATTACATACAAACCTCAAAGATTTTTAAAACCTTTGAGGTTTACTACTTCATAAAATTTTTTTAACTCTACATTTGTAGAATACAATTTTTTACTCTATGTTTGTAGAGTAAAATAAAAGACCATGCAATTATCTAAAACCGAAGAACAATTAATGCAATATTTATGGAAACGTAAAAAAGCATTTTTAAAAGAATTGTTAGCAGATTTTCCAGAACCTAAACCAGCAACTACAACGGTTGCCACTTTATTAAAGAGAATTGCAGACAAAGGGTTTATCGATTATACTTTATTCGGAAAATCGAGAGAATATTTTCCAATAATTAAAAAAACAGATTACTTCTCTAAACACGTAAACGGCCTGATTAAAAATTTCTTTAATAACTCTGCTAGTCAGTTTGCATCGTTTTTCACTAAAGAAACCAACCTTTCTACAGAAGAGCTAGAAGATTTAAAAAAGATAATTGACAGTCAAATTAAAAAGCAACAACAATGATTCTCTATCTACTAAAATCCGCAAGTTGTTTAGCGTTATTACTTTTCTTTTATCATTTTATATTAGAAAAGGAAAAAATGCACACGTTTAATCGTTTTTATCTTTTAATAGGTATTATTGTTTCTTTTTTAGTCCCATTAGCAACAATTACTGTTCAGTCTAAAAATATTTTAGAAACCAACGGAGAGCCTATTTTCATGGGAAATACTGCCTTTGCAACAGTTCATGAAACTTTTAATTACAGTCAGTTATTAATTGGTGTTTATTTAATGATATCAATCTTATTTTTAATTCGATTTGTAAAAAACTTTGCAAAGATTATTCAAAAAATAAGAAAAAACGAAACTATAAAATATCAAAAAGGAGTACTTGTATTGGTGGAGGAAGAAATACTACCTCACACTTTTTGGAATTTCATTTTTATCAATAAAAAAGACTACAAAGAAGGGAAAATTGAAGAAGAACTTTTTACACATGAACTAACCCATGTAACGCAAAAACACACCTTAGATGTTCTAATAATTGAGTTACTTCAAATTATATTTTGGGTAAACCCATTATTTATCTTCTTAAAGAAAGCAATACAATTAAACCACGAATTTTTAGCCGACGAAAAGGTTATCAATCAACATAAAAACACCAATAAATACCAGCACTTATTATTAAACAAAGCTGCTTGGAACAACGAATATTACTTGGCCAGTAATTTGAATTATTCACTCACTAAAAAAAGATTAAAAATGATGACAAAACAAAGTTCACAAACTAAAATTTTATTAAAACAACTCTCAGTAATTCCGTTGTTAGTTGGCTTCCTTTTCTTATTTGCAGAACGTGTACAAGCACAAGAAAAAGCAAAAGACAAAATAGTTATAGAATATAATTCTTTAGCTAAAAAAGTAAAATCTAAAGATAATGCCGTTACAAAAAAAGAAGATATAGAAAAGTTAGAAAAACTATATGTACAATTAAGCGAGTCTCAGAAAAAAACAGCAGCACCATTTCCTTTTACATCTATAAAAGAAAAAAATAAGGAGGAACCAATTTTTTATTTAAACGGAGAAGTTACCTCTAAAAAAGAAGTGGACAAAATAAACGCGGATAATATAGAAAGTGTAAACGTTACTAAAAAAGAAAACGGAAGTTCTACGGTCTCTATTAAAAAGAAAAAAGAACCTATTTATTACTTAGACGGAAAACGCATTTCTAAAAAAGAAATGAAAGAAGTAAAGCCAGACACTATAGAAAGTGTAAACGTAGAAAAAAATAAAGATGGTGGTGGCTCAATTTATATTACGAGTAAAAAAGAATAAAACTACACTATAGAAACTAAAAAAACCTCGAAATTTTCGAGGTTTTTTTTTATGTTTATAAATAAACTTAAAACACATTTCAATGCTTTTAGCTTGCAAACAAGTGCGTTAGCGATTGAAACGGCATCCTTTTTTGAGGTACGAAAAAAAGATATAGTGTAAAGCGCGACCTGCAAGGAAACGCCCAACTTCTCTTTTTTATCTATAGCTAGTTACTCTTTATCTGCCATTTTTTTAACGTAATCTGTAATAATTACAATTTGCGTTGGCCCTACTTTACCTTCTATAAACTTAGCATTTTCATGATCTAAAGAAATTCTACGTACCGCAGTTCCTTGTTTAGCAACCATACTAGATCCTTTTACTTTTAAATCTTTTATTAAAACTACAGAATCTCCAGCCTCTAAAATTGCGCCGTTTGCATCTCTGTGAATTATCTTTTCGCTATCATCTAAATGATCTCCAGATTCTTTAGCAAAACGTAAATCGTCATCTTCTAAATACATCATGTCTAGTAAATCTTTTGGCCAACCTTCGTTTCTTAAACGAGAAAGCATTCTCCAAGCAACCACTTTTACAGCTCTATGTTCAGACCACATAGAATCGTTTAAACAACGCCAATGGTTTGGTTCTGTTTGGTCTGCATTGTCAATTTGAGTTCTACAAGTTTCACAAGCTAGCAAGCTTCCATCTACTCCACTACCCCCAACTGTTGATGTTGGTTTAACTTCGTAAATTGCTAAATTATCTGTTGATGTACATAATTCACACTTATTTCCACTTCTATTTTCTAAATCTTGTTGTAAACTCATAATATAATTTTAGTTAGGCAAAAGTACATTTTTAAATGAAAAATGCTAATTAATTACCAAAGAAGTATCCTAAAAATTAAGAATTTGATAAAATTTTAACTCGAAGCTATTTCCTGCTTTCACTACTTGCTTTTTTTAGCCAAAAAAAGGCTAAAAAAGAGCTCAAACAGACCGTTTTATCAGGGCTAAACTTGTTTGCGAGCGTATTTTCTATTTCCACAACAAATTGTCACTTCGAAGAATGAGAAATCACATAACAGAGAAAAGCCCAAACCAATCAACTTTATGAAATTTCTCCTATCGTCGAAATGACAATCAGACTTAAAAACTTTGTTCCTTTGAAACATTGAATCTTTGTTACTTTTAAACCTCTAAAAAACCTCTAAAGAAGTAAATTTAAAAGACGTTCCATCAAATAAACCTTTATCCGACAATTTTAACGCAGGAATTACCAACAACGCCATAAAAGATAAACTCATATAAGGCGCACGTAATTTACTGCCCATTTCTTTTGCCATTGCATCTAATTCTGCATACGCTTTACCAATAACCTCAGCAGGTTTATCAGACATAATTCCGGCAACTGGTAACGAAACTATTTTTTCTTGAGTGTCGTTTACAGCACAAACTCCGCCGCTATTTTCTATGATTAAATTTACAGCTTTGCAAATAGCTTCGTCCGAAACTCCGATGGCAATAATATTATGAGAATCGTGCCCAACAGAACTTGCAATGGCACCTTCTTTTAATCCGAAGTTTTTAATAAAAGCAATTGCAGGCACATCATTTTTATAACGATTAACAACGGTCATTTTTAAAACATCGGTTTTAGTGTTTGATACTAAATTTCCATCAACAATTAAAGCATCTGCTTCAATCTGGTTGGTTACTAATTCGCCATCTAAAGCTTCTATGACTCTTATTTTTTCTGCAGAAGATTCAAATCTAAAATCTGAAACTTCTTTTTTATCCGTATTAAAATTATTCAACACTTCAAAATCTACATGCTTTACAAAAGATTCGCCATTTTTAGCGACTAATTCTCCGTTTATATACGTTTCTAAAACATTGAATTTTTCTAAACTATCAACGATAACAAAATCTGCATCGTCTCCTTTTTGTAATAAACCAACATCTAGATTGTAGTGTTTTACAGGATTTACACAAGCTGCTTGCAATACTTTAAAAACATCAACTCCTTTGGCAACGGCTCTTTCACACAACTGATTGATATGCCCCAACAATAAATCATCTGGATGTTTATCGTCTGAACAAAACATCATATTCTCGAAATGTTCTGGTAATAAACCAATTAAAGCTTCGAAGTTTTTTGCCGCAGAACCTTCTCTAATAATTACCTTCATACCTTTTTGCAGCTTTTCTAAAGCTTCATCAAAAGAAAAACATTCGTGGTCTGTAGAAATTCCGGCTGCAATATATTTTGTAGCATCATCGCCTCTTAAACCTGGCGCATGACCATCAATTGGTTTGTTGTTGTTTTTTGCGTGTTCAATCTTAGCTAAAACCTCAGCATCATCAAATAAAACTCCGGGATAATTCATCATTTCTGCCAGATATTTAATATCCGGGTTTTCCATCATCAATTTAATATCATCAGCATCTATAATTGCTCCGGCACTTTCAAAAGAAGTTGCAGGCACACAACTTGGAGCGCCAAAATTGAATTTCAACGGAACTTTCTTTCCGTTTTCAATCATAAAATCAACTCCTTTTACACCTAAAACATTGGCAATTTCATGTGGGTCGGAAACCGTTGCAACTGTACCATGTTTTACGGCAATTTTTGCAAATTCCGAAGGAACCAACATAGAGCTTTCTATGTGAATATGTGCATCAACAAAACCTGGTAAAATGTAGTTTTCTTGGTTGTGATTTACTTCTTTTACAGCAGCTATTTTTCCGTTTATAACTTCAACTTCTCCTTTGTAAATTCTTTTGTTTTGTATGTCAACTATATTTCCTTGTACAATCATTTTTTAATTGAGTTTTAATTGAAAATGTTCTCGATACAAAATTTCTGAAAAAGAAATTTCACTCGAACTGACAGTCACTATTATCAATTCTTATGAACGGACTATCACACTAAGTGTTTTATTTGCAAAACTGAATCGAGATGTTCAAAAACAAATTTACAAAGAATTAAAGGCGATTTAAAGTTTATTTGGGATAGATTACTTGATGTAGCGGAATATCAAAATCGTTGGAATCCTCAATCTGGTAAATAGGCTTAAAATAATTGATTCCAATAAATTTTGCGTCCTGTTTACAGTTGGACAAAAAACGATCGTAAAATCCTTTTCCGTAACCAACTCTGTAATTTAATTCATCAGAAATTAACAACGGAACAAAAACTAAATCGAGCTCTTTTTCATCCACTTGTTCTGCATTTACGGGTTCTGGAACTCCGAATTTATTCAATTCTAAAACCGTGTCTTCTTCTAAATAAAAATGAGAAAGTGTATTGTCTTTAAAATTACAAGTACTTACAACGATTCTAATATTTCTACTTCTAAAAAAATTGATAATTGGTTGTGTGTCTATTTCTTTAAACTTTGTAAGAGACAAAAATAAGTGTACATTTTTAATACCGCCAATATCTAACTTATAAATTTGTTGATAGATATTTTGCTGAAAATCTATAATCTGATTTTCAGTTAAATCTGCACGTTTCTGTTTGTAAATTTTTCTAAGTTCTTGTTTTTTCATTTTGATAAAATAATGGTTATTTTAAAATCTTATCTACCGTAATAATTCTAAAAGTATTCGAATTTACTGTAATTCTAATGTTGTGCTCTTTACTAGAAACGTAAAAGTTCTTTCCTTTTTTCAAGTAGTTTTCTACAGTAGTTTCTTCTAAAATATTTCTAATCAATTTTTCAGTTTCATCCTTAGAAAAAGCTGTTTTTAACTTTTTATTTATCCGTTGATAGACCAATTCGGTATAACAATGTTTTTCTAAAATTTCGTTTTTATTATTTTCCATCATTTTAGAAACTTATAATTCTTCTAGTTCTATTTGAAGTTTTTTTGTCAATCCGCTTACCACCAAATCGTAAGAATGGTTAATTAATTCTTTTACGAAATTGTCTGGTACATCACTAGAATTTATAGAAACAGTGTTCCAATGTTTTTTATTCATATGAAAACCTGCAATAATCCCTTCGTATTCTTCTCTTAGTTCTATTGCTTTTTCTGGATTGCATTTTAGGTTGACTTTACTTTCTCCTTTTTCCCAATTATTTAATCCGGTAAGTAAAAACATTTTATCCATTACTTTAAAAACCAACGTAGATTCATCAAAAGGAAAATGCTCTGTTACTCCTTTCTTAGCAATACAAAAATCTCTTAATTGTTCTATGTGCATTAACTCTTCTTTTTAAATGTATTTTTTAATAAATTAAAAAGTATCTTTATCTATCAAATTTACAAATCTTTTTTTAATGGAAAATGAATTCTTAGACAATACAACCATAATTAGATATTCTGATGAGAATTACGAGAAAACCAAGTTTTCTGCCATATCAGAAATTGTTTTTTCTGATAATACAAAAACTACAAAATGGTTGAATACTTACGGAATTCAGTTTCATAATGTTTACAAAAGGGTTATCTATCAAAATAAATTAGACGATTTTTTAATTAAATTATTAAGTGATGAAGAACACCCGAATAAAGTTATTTTATTAGATAATTTATTTTTTGTAACCACGCGTGTTTTAATTACAGAAAGTAACAAATTAGACTCTGAACAAATGGTTTTTATTGTTTCCGCAGATTTTTTATGGTCTATTCAAGAAAAACAAGGTGATTATTTTAATTGGATTCGCGAGCGTTTAGAAGGAAATAAAGGAATTGTACGAAAGAAAAGAGCAGATTATTTGTTGTTTCTATTATTAGAATCTATTATTGACAATTACCAAGATACGTATTTAGAAAATGCCGAATTAAGCGCAGATAAATTAAACTCTACACATATAAAACCAACTCCAGAATTTACTTCTTTAGTTGAAAAAAGAAAGCAAGAATTATTCAATTTTAAGAAAGCCACTTTAAGTTTAAGAGACACCATAATAAAATTAGAAAAGATTGAAATTGAAGGTTTTGATGTAAAATATTTTAGTGAATTAAAAGAACAAACAAGTAATTTAATTTCTAATATAGATTTTGAGTTACAAGAATTAGAGAGTAAAATAAACTTAATATTTAGTATTCAAGGACATCGTTTAAACGAGGTAATGAAAACGCTTACTATTTTGTCTGTTATATTTATTCCATTAACTTTTTTAGCAGGAATTTACGGAATGAACTTTGAAAACATTCCTGAATTAAAATCTAAATATGGCTATTTTATATTACTGGGTGTTATGGCAATAGTAACCATAGTCTCTGTTTGGTATTTTAAAAGAAAAAAGTGGTTTTAAGAAATAAGATTCACAAACATGACACACTGACTTTAACTTACTCCTACTTATTAACCAATAGAATAAAAAAATAGACCCTTCAGGTTCTAAAAACCTGAAGGGTACAATAATTTTAAATGTTATCTACTTTATAATTTTATACAAAATAGGCTTACTAGGCGTTGCATCATTTTCAAATGGTGCAATCATTAGGTTTAATAAATACTCTCCGTCTTCCACAGTATTTGGTACGTATATAAATTCTGTAATGGTTGCATCCATTCTTAATTTACCTCCTGTATTCCAAAAAGCATTGTGAGATAAAAGCCTGCCTCCATCTTTCTCCTTATCCACTGAAGGTAAATCTATTAACAAGTGCTTTATCCCTTTTTCTCTTAAATAAATAGCTGCTTTTTCAGACAAATAAGTAGGATTCGTGTTAAAATATTTCATACTCTTTTTTTCCTCTAAATTAGGTAAAGTACGAATTACAACTGCATCACGCTTCTTATTCCCTAAAGCATGTTTTAATTGTTTAACTCCTATTAGAAAGTCTCCATTATGAAACAAAGGAGCAATAGTAACTACTTCTGCTAAAAAAATAAAATACTTTAAATGTTGATTAACAGAATGTACTTCTTTTGTAATATGCCCAACACATTCTGTATGTGTAATATGAGAATGCGGGTTAAAATGAATATTATTAAAGTTAACGACTGCTCCGTTTGTAACACTTACTTCGTAGTCGTCATATTTTTCTGGTTCTATCTTTGGATCATCAATTCCCCAAGCATTAACTTTACCTTTAGACATATCAATAGGAATTGAAATATCTATTGGGTTAGAAATGTTTACTTCTATTTTTCTAGAGTTATATTCTATTATTGCTTTCATTTATGCTACAAATATTTCTTTATTAATTAAGCCGAATAACCTAGTTTACCATAAATAAATCCGAGGATATTCCGTCTGATAAAAACTTTCCTTTTTGGGTTGTTTTTAAAATTTGGTTTTCAATATACAATAATTCTTGCTCAATATATTTTTCAGATTGCTTTTCTAAATATTTAATATATTTTTCTCCGAAATCTGTTTTTATTTTATCAAAAGAAACTCCCCAAATGGTTCTTAAACCTGTCATAATATATTCATTATAACCATCCGTTTTTGTGAGTGTCTCTCTTTCTATTGGAAGCGTGTTTTCTTGAATCGCTTTTATATATTTCGCATTATTTCTTACATTCCAACTTCGTTGGGTTCCGTTAAAAGAATGTGCAGAAGGACCAATACCTAAATACGATTTACCCAACCAATAAGAAGAATTATTCTGACTAAAAAAACCTTCTTTACCAAAGTTAGACAACTCGTAATGCACAAAATTTACTTTCGATAATTCTTCTATTAAAATATGAAATTGTTCCTCTGCTTTTTCATCATCCACATTTTTAATTTCCCCTTTTTTAATCAACGCTGCTAATGCCGTTTTTGGCTCAACCGTTAACGCATAACTAGATATATGTGGAATTCCGAAACTCAGTGCCGTTTGTATATTATCTCTCCATTCTTCATTGGTACAATCTGGAATTCCGTAAATTAAATCAACAGAAATATTCTTAAAGTAACGAGTTGCAATTGTTAAGCAATTTTTAGCTTCGGATGAATTATGCGCACGATTCATGAGTTTTAAATCTTTCTCAAAAAAAGATTGCACGCCAATACTTAATCTATTTATTGGTGATTTAGATAGTTCAATTATTTTTTCTTCAGACAAATCATCCGGATTTGCTTCTAACGTAATTTCTGGATTCTCAATTACTGTATGATTTTTATACACAGCATCAATTAACAAATTAATTTCTTCTGTATTTAAAACAGACGGTGTTCCGCCTCCAAAATAAATAGTTTCTATAATGGTGTTTTCTAACTCGTCTTTTCTAATTTCTATCTCTTTAATTAAAGACGAAATCATATCTTCCTTTTTCTTTAACGAAGTAGAAAAATGAAAATCGCAATAAAAACATGCTTGCTTACAGAATGGTATGTGAATATATATTCCGGACATAAATTAGTTCTCAGTTTACAGTATCAGTTGGCAGAATTACTTGACACCAAATTTACCAGGATTATTAATCATATAATTTATTAATCTTCCTACTTCTAAATTTTCGGAAGCTAATTTTTCAAAAGTATTTTTATCAAAGTACTCACATTTTAAAGCAAACAATAACCAAGTGTAAGTTTCAGAATTTTCAGCATCCGAATCACTTAATTTACTAACAAAGTGCTTAGGATATTGTCTTTTTCTATAAGCTTCAGATATATTTGCAGAGACACTTCTATAAGATCTTCTTACTTGATCTGTAAGTGAATATTTTTCTTCTTTCGGAAATGATTTTGAAACCTCAAAAATATTCATTGCCAAAGAAAACGATTTTTTAAGAGCTAATAAATCTGTAAAACTCATAATTTTTATTTTTACTGATTACCACAACTGAACACTGCTACTGCTACTGCTACTGAAAACTAAACATTATTTCTTAACGCGTTTCTCATTCTGTTTCACAAAACTCGCCCAACCTGTATAATTCTTTCCACCAACTACTTTTCCTGAATTATAGAAATGGCAAACTGCAGCTGCCAAACCATCTGTTGCATCTAAGTTTTTTGGTAATGTTTTTAAGTTTAAAAGTGATTTTAACATCAAAGCAACTTGTTCTTTACTTGCGCTTCCGCTTCCGGTAACTGCCATTTTAATTTTCTTTGGCAAATACTCTGTAATCGGAATTTCGCGAGACAAACCTGCTGCCATAGCAACTCCTTGTGCTCTACCTAACTTTAACATAGATTGTACATTCTTTCCAAAAAACGGTGCTTCAATAGCTATTTCATCAGGATTATAAGTATCTATTAACTCAATAGTACGCTCAAAAATTAGTTTTAATTTTAGGTAGTGATCATCGTATTTCTGCAACATTAATTCATTCATCTGAATAAATTCCATCTTCTTACCAACAACTTTTATCAAACCAAAACCCATAATTGTAGTTCCCGGATCAATGCCTAAAATAATTTTTTCTATCGCCAAACTGGTAGATTGTTTTTGTTTTTATCACCAAAAATACTGATGATTATTTGTTACTTTGCAAACCATGTATAATTCGCTCTCATACAAATCTAAACAATTCTTTTGGTTGATAATAAAACTATCGATTGTAATTGGTTGCGGATATTTTATTTACACAAAACTGGTTGATAACGAACAGTTAAAATTCACTGTTTTTTATAAAAATTTAATAGAAAATGATATTTTTTCTATCAAAATCATATTTTTTCTATCTCTTCTCACATTTTTAAATTGGTTTTTAGAAATATTAAAATGGAAATCTCTTGTCGGTTTTGTAAAACAAATATCCTTTTTTGAAGCCACAAAACAATCTTTAGCTTCCTTAACAACTTCTTTAATTACACCCAATAGAATTGGAGAATACGGAGCAAAAGCACTTTATTTTAATAAGAAATATAGAAAGCAAATATTAGGTTTAAATTTGGTTGGTAACTTTTATCAAATGGTAATGACCTTATTTTTTGGAAGTATCGGCCTCTGTTATTTTGTTCTTAGTCATAAAATAAATGTTGATCTATATCAAATTTTTAAAATTTTACTTTTAGTATTTATTCTAATTCTTGTCTTATTTTTTCTACTAAAAAAACTTAACTTCAAAGGCTTTACTTTTGAAAAAGCAAGGAATTTTATAAAAAGTATACCGTTGACGCTAAATATAAAAGTTGCTATTTTATCATTGTTTCGGTTCTTAGTTTTCTCACATCAGTTTTACTTTTTATTACTCATTTTTAATGTTGATATTTCTTATGTTGATGCAATTTCGGCAATTACCTCCGTTTACTTGATAGCTTCTACAATACCAATGCTGTCATTATTTGATGTTATCTTAAAAGGATCTGTAGCTATTTGGATATTTTCGTTTTTAAATATAGAACCTCTTATCATTCTATCTACAACCACTTTAATGTGGATTTTAAATTTTGTACTACCCGCAATTATTGGTAGTTATTTTGTGTTAACTTTTAAACCTAGTTTTACAAAATGATTTGGTTCTTAATTTTCACATTTACTTCTTATGCAATTCTAATTGTTTGGTTAAGAATTGGCTTTAAAAAAGTTAAAGAATTTAAGGAAGTAGCAACAGTAAATAAAACCTCATTTTCAGTAATTATCCCTTTTAGAAATGAAGCTGAAAACCTACCTATTTTATTACAATCAATTGAGGAACTGAATTACCCAAAAGACTTGGTTGAATTTATTTTGGTTGATGATGCTTCTACTGATGACTCTGTTGAAATAATTCAACAATTTGTTATTTCGAACGAGGAACGAGGAGAAATCTCAAAAAGCAAACAAGTTCTCGATACAATTTCGAAAAAAAGGGAAATCACTCGAACTGACATTCGTATTATAAGAAACAATAGAACCTCCAACTCACCAAAAAAAGACGCCATTACAACAGCTATTTCTGAGGCAAAAAACAATTGGATTGTTACTTCAGATGCAGATTGTATTTTACCTGAAAATTGGTTAAAAAGCTTAGATATTTTTATTCAGAATAATAATGCAAAAATGGTGGTTGCTCCTGTAAACTATAAAGCTAAAAACAACTTTTTAGAGCAGTTTCAATTATTAGATTTTATGAGTATGCAAGGAACTACCATTGGTGGTTTTGGAATGGATTTTCCTTTTTTATGCAACGGTGCAAACTTTGCTTACAGAAAAGATGCTTTTCTACAACTAAACGGTTTTGAAGGCAACAACAATATTGCTAGCGGAGATGATGTTTTTCTGTTTGAAAAATTTATAATTGCTGATAAAAAAAGTGTTTTTTATTTAAAATCAGCAGCGGCTATTGTTACTACATTTCCTGTAAAAACATGGAGTGATTTAGTAAACCAAAGAACACGTTGGGCTGCAAAAACAGGTAATTTTAGTTCTTTAAAAGTAAAGCTAATTGGTTTATTGGTTTTACTCGCCAACTTTGTTGTTGTTTACTATTTATTGCTTGGAAGCTTAGAAATGCTTTTTATTCCTTTTGTGTTAAAAGTAATTATTGATTTGTTTTTATTCTTGCCTACAATTCAGTTTTTTAAACAGGAAAAACACTTTTATAAATGGTATCTTTTTGCAAGCTTCTTGTATCCTTTTTTTAGCCTTCTCGTTATTTTTAAATCGCTCTTTTTTAAGTACAATTGGAAAGGAAGACGTTTTAAAAAGTAACTTCTACTTTAGGTAAATGAATATTTATTGCAAACAAGTTTAGCCCTGATTGAAGTAGCAACCTTTATATTCCCTATTAAAAAATCGTCATTGCGAGGAACGAAGCAATCTGTTAACCTTAAAGAGATTGCCACAGTTTACAAAAAAGTAAACTTCGCAAAGACAGCTATAAAAAGATATAATGTAAAGCAGGAAATAGCTTCTAAAAAACTATTAAAATAAAGCATTCATAATATCTTCGGCTTTAAACCAAAGGATTAAAACGAAAGCTAAAACAGCAATTAAAAAAAGGCCTTTTGTAGGTTTAGATTGCTTTTGTCTTCCAAATTTTCTTTTGAATTCCATCTGAATGTTTTTTACTCGTTCGTTTTTGTCGTTATTTTAGTTGCTCTTAACATTTCTCTTTTCCCCGGAGGTCCAGGCAAACGCTCTACTGTTAAACCAACTTCTTGCATCGCTCTTCTAACGCTTCCTTTTGCCGAATAAGTTACTAAAATTCCGTTTTCTTTTAATGCATCAAACATTTTACGGAAAATCTCTACCGTCCATAATTGCGGTTGTACACGAGCACCAAAGGCATCAAAATAAATTAAATTAAACGTGTCTTTATCTTCGATATCTTCAAAAAACTGCTTCCTTTTTATGAGTGAAAAAGTATCTGAAATTTGATGCTTTTCTTCCCAAGAAACAGCGTGCATTTTATCGAATACAGCACTTTCTTTTTCTGCTTTTAAAACAGTAATAAAATTCATATTCTCTACTTCTTCTGCAGTAACAGGATATGCTTCTACACCAACATAGTTTATATTTCTTTTTGCTTCTAAATAGGTAATAAAACAGTTTAAACCTGTACCAAAACCAATTTCTAAGATAGATACTTCTTCTGCAGTAACTAATTTTAATCCGCTATTAATAAAAACATGGTAAGACTCGTTTATTGAACCGTTTTTAGAATGATATTGTTCATTTAAATCGGGTAAATTAATGGTTGTAGAACCATCGGAAGTTATTAGAATTTCTCTTTTCAAAATATGTAGACTTATTACTTATTGAAACTAATTTTTACTTTCTCATTAAAACACCATCTGCCTCAAAAGTAAATTCTTTTTTAGGCTCGGTAATTTTTGCTATTTCTTCTTTAGTTTTCCCTGCATCTTCTGCGTAATGTTGCAATTCTTCTACAGATGTTTCTTGTACAAATGCTTTACCATTTAAAACCACTTCTTTTCCTTGAGAATCTAAAGGCATAAAAAAACCATAATCTTTAAAACGAACCATCGTTTCAGTTTCTTCATTTAAAGGCAACTTCATCCAACATCCTTTTTTAGAACAAACTTCTTTAATACTAGATGCAAACTTTACATTAATTGTATCACCAGTTTTCATGGTTTTAAATTTAGCTAATAACTCTTCTGAAGTAATTGCATTGTCTAACTCAATTTTTTCTCCGAAAGATTCATAAACCACTTCTTGTTTTGGTTCTGATGTTTCATTGGCTGCTTTCTTGCCTTCTTTACATGCCGTAAAACCAAATAAAATAACCAAACAAAAGGATATTACATATTTCATATTTTCTAAATTTAATGAGTATCGAACAAAAGTACATATTATAATGAGTAAAAGCAATGATTAGTTATATCGACCGATGAATATTTTATGTACATTTGTCCAATAATTCAATCAAAAAGAATGAAATCTGATATAGAAATTCAACGTATAGAAAAATCGAAGATCGATTCTGTAGATTTTAACAATCTACCATTTGGTAGTGTATATTCTGACCACATGTTAGAGTGTGACTTTATAGATGGCGAGTGGCAAACACCTGTTATTAAACCTTATGCACCTATCTCATTAGACCCATCTGCAAAGATTTTCCACTACGGACAATCTATTTTTGAAGGTATGAAAGCCTACAAAGATGCAGATGAAAACACGATGTTATTTAGACCTTTAGAAAACTGGAAGCGTTTAAATAAATCTGCAGAACGTTTGGTTATCCCTGCAGTTCCTGAAGATGTTTTTATGGAAGGTTTAAAAAAATTATTAGAAGTTGATAATAAATGGATTCCTACTAATGAAGGAAGCTCTTTATATATTAGACCTTTTATGTTTGCTTCTGGAATAGGATTTCACGCTTCTCCGGCAGATGCTTATAAATTTATAATTTGTACAGCTCCTTCTGGCGCATATTTTTCTGGCAAAGTAAAAGTTTTAATTGAAGAAAAATATGCTCGTGCTGCAAATGGTGGTGTTGGTTTTGCAAAAGCTGGTGGTAATTATGCTGCTCAGTTTTACCCTACACAATTGGCCATAGAAAAAGGATACAATCAAGTTATTTGGACGGATGATAATACGCACGAATATATTGAGGAAGCTGGTGCAATGAATATTTTCATTAGAATTAATGATACTTTAATTACAAGTCCTACAAGCGATAGAATCTTAAATGGAATTACACGTAAAAGTGTTATTCAGATTGCTGAGGACATGAATATTGATGTAGAAGTTAGAAAAATTACAGTTTCTGAAGTAATTGCTGCTGCACAAAGTGGTAGTTTAAAAGAAATGTTTGGAGCAGGAACTGCTGCAGTAATTTCTCCTATTGCAGCTTTTGGATACCAAGGTTCTGATTATGATTTACCAGAATTAGAAGCACCTTTTGCAGGAACTCTAAAGAAAGCGATTACAGACATACAAACAAACCAAGCCGAAGATCCTTACGGATGGAGAGTAATTCTTAAATAAACAATTTATAGTTGTAGTTTAAAACTGTAAAAACATATAATACTAAAAGCATCAATTAATTTTGATGCTTTTTTTGTATTTAAGTTTTACGCTTATTTCTTAATTGAGTTTCTTGACAAACTTTAAACAGCGAAAGTAAAAATTCAGCAAAAAAACATACAATACAATACCGTTTTAGAAATTGCATAAAATGTGGGTTCTCAAAAAAAAATGTTATGCTTATTTTTATACTAACAAAAACGGAAATGCTCTATTATTAAAGAAGTAAAAAAAGACAGATTAAGCTTTTTTTAGGCTACTTTTTAAATAATAATAAAGTAAAATAAATATTTATCAACCAAAAATAAAGTGGTTTTCATTTATTTTAATCTTACAAATTTTACATTATTAGAAGGCCGTTATATGTAAAATAAATTTGATAAATTAAGTTTAGGTTCACAAGTAATAATGCTAATTATCATTTATAAACCGTTTATATTACCTTACAAATCTATACGTTGCTTTTATTAAAAAAGTACTTTCTAAAGGTTTGTCTAAAATTTGGTTTCTAAAGCTTCTTGATAATGAATTTCTAGCATCATCAGAACCAGCGCCACCTCTTGCCCAAACAAAAAACAACTCAGAGCCTGGTATATACTCCCATCTTGCCACTAAGTTTGTTCTAAATTGTACATAAGAAAAATCTGGGTTCTTAAATGTGTAATCTGCAATTGCATCTAAATTTTCATCAATAGAAAAATGATCATTGTTTTCAGAAATCTCATTCTCATTATACATCCTTACCCTGTCATTAATACTAGATGCTGTTGAATTAGTAACGTAATTAAAATCGGAATATCTTCCACGAGCAATATAAGGTTGCCCATAAAACTGAATAGACATATTAGGATTTAAACTATAATTTAATCGTAAAGTTGTCGTCCACGAATCATTTTCAATATTTCCTAAAATATATCTTTTTAAATTACCAAAATCTTTAGTTGTTACATATTGAGATTTATCAGAAGTTTTTTCCAATACATTTTCTAAAGACATACTAAAAGAATTAAAAGGTTGGTAATTTATTTTAAACTCATATTTATCTGTATCACTTACGTTTTCTTCACTTCTAATACGAACATAACCAAGTTTAAGACTAAATTTTTTACTTTTATCCGTTTCTACAAAAGCATATATAAATTTATCATCTGCTACTTTAAAGCGCGGTCCACCTCTTAAAAAAGAGTTTCTATGCATTTGCGTACTAGATCCCATGCCTATATTTGAAGACCAATTATTTTTCCAATTAACCCTTCCTTCAAGTGCAAAACGAGATTTATTTAAATTGCCTCCAAAATCATAAATAGTAGATTGCTCTGCACTTAAATCTATATCTCTATAAATACCTTTAGGAATTTGCCATAAATATCTTACTTGTGTAAATTGAATCATTTCATCTGTATGACGTAAAAAGCCTACATCATTCAATTCTAATTCTGGCGAACGCCAAATAAAACCTCCATTATAACGCCAGTTTCCTCCACCTTGCTTCCCAAATTCAACCCTACCTCCACTTCCTGTTAGCGAAGTTCTTGTTGGATCTAAATCTACATAATCTGCATCTGGTCTTTGAAACAATCGGGCAATAGATGTTTGTGTATCTAAAATTGCTTCTTCACTTCCTTTAACATGACTTAAAATTGTATTCCCTTCCAAATAAAAATCTCTATTATGCCAAGTATGCCTAAAATCTACTCCTCCTGTATAAGCAGCTTTGTGTAAATCTGAAAAATTATCCTCTAAATTTCTGTTTGTTGCTGTAAAAATTCCTCCTATGAAAGAGTTACGCTCATTAAAATCTTTTTGAGCTCTGGCAATAAAATAGTTTGTTAAAGGCTCTACAATTTCTTTTCTGGTATTACCATTTGTTTCTTTAATTTTTGCAAATTCATTTGCTGTAACACTTTCTAAAACACCAATAGACCAACCATTCTGTGTTTTTCCTGAAAATTTTGCAGCACCTAAAATAGTTGAATTCTGTGGTACATCTGCAAATTCATCATCTTGTAAAATAAGATCAGTTTCTATATTATTACCAACTTTTTTATGAGGATTTCTACCGATTCTTCTACTATAAAAAATGTTATCACTTCCGTCAGCAAACTCAAAATTGAAAATATTCTTATTTTCAACAAAAAAAGGACGCTGTTCTTTAAAAAATATTTGAAATCCATCTAAAGCAATCGCTCCTGGATCTGCTTCTACTTGTCCAAAATCTGGGTTTATCGTTAAGTCTAGCGTTAAATCGTTTGTAATTCCAATTTTAGCATCTAAACCCGCATTTAGTTTAAAATCACTTCCATCTCTAAACGGGTTATTCCCCTCTTTTGGATAAGAATCATATTGTAAAACTGCAAAAGGCTGAATTTCTAATTGTTTTTGCGATACTAAATCTATTAATCCATGCAACTCACCAGCTTCACTAATAAACCCAGATTGAGAATTTGGAATTCTTTGCCATAAAGATCGTTCTTGTTTTCTAAAAAAAGTTCGATTAATATTAAACCCCCATATTTGTTCTTTTGCATTACCAAAGCGTAACTGGCTAAAAGGAATTTTCATTTCTACGGTATAGCCTTTGTTATCTACCTTAGCATCTGTATACCAAATAGGGTTCCAACTATCATCCCAATTATCGCCATTTTGCGTAACAATTTCTTCACCTTTTACCCCTGCAGCAGTTGTTGTAAATGCAAATGCGGTTCTTTTATCATGATAACTATCAATAATTACATTTACCCTATCACCAGCAAAACCATCTCTACGTGTAAGTCTTTGCTGAATTAATTCTGGTTTATCATCAAAAGCTCTAATAGCAATGTATAAATACTTATCATCATACATTACTTTAAATTTTGTTTGATGCATTGGTGCAACTCCTTCATTTGGTTCTTTCTGTACGAAGTCTGATGACCATTCTACAACATTCCAAGCATCTTCCGAGATAACACCATCTATTATTGCTACTTCTTTTAATTTCTTTGTATTATAAACTCTTTTTGGTATAATTTCATTCGTTGATTCTTGCGAATAGGTAGTAAACGAAATACTTACTATTAATAATAAAGTAAATAAATAAAATTTCATATGGATGGTTGGCTAGTATAAAGATTGCGTAAAATGCCCTTAATTATACAACAAAAGTAACTTTTATTATCTTAAAAATTTTGAGAACTACTAACATGTAAAAAACATTAATACATTAAGTACAAAATAAATCTAAAGCACTATTTGTCAATCAAATAAAATACAGTACATTTGCACTCCTTTTTTAAGGAAAATTCAATTATTAATAAACAAAAACTAATAGTGTAATTATGAACACATTAAGTTACAAAACAGTATCAGCAAACAGCGCTACCGTAAACAAGGAGTGGGTTTTAGTTGATGCAGACGGGCAAACGTTGGGTCGTCTAGCTTCTAAAGTAGCAAAGCTAATTAGAGGTAAAAACAAACCAAATTTTACTCCTCACGTAGATTGTGGAGATAACGTGGTTATCATCAACGCAGAAAAAATTAACCTTACTGGTAACAAATGGAGAGACAAATCTTACATTCGTCACACAGGTTATCCAGGAGGACAAAGATCGTTAACTGCAACAGAAATGTTTGAGAAAGATCCTACAAGATTAATCGAAAAAGCAGTAAAAGGAATGTTACCTAAAAATATTTTAGGAGCAGCACTTTACAGAAACTTGTATGTATATGCAGGTACAGAGCACAAACACGCAGGTCAAGCACCTAAAGCTATTAACCTTAACGATCTTAAATAATGGATATAGTACATAAAATCGGTAGAAGAAAAACAGCTGTTGCTCGTATTTATCTTTCTGAAGGAACAGGAAACATTACAGTAAACAAAAAAGATTATAAAAATTACTTTACTACTGGAACTTTACAGTACAAAGTACAACAACCTTTAATGTTAACAGAAAACTTAGAGTCTTACGACATTAAAGTTAATGTTTACGGTGGTGGTGTAACAGGACAAGCAGAAGCTATCCGTTTAGCTATTACAAGAGCTTTAGTTCATATTGATGCAGATCATAGAATTGTCTTGAAACCAGAAGGTTTATTAACTCGTGACCCAAGAATGGTTGAACGTAAGAAATTCGGTCAGAAAAAAGCACGTAAAAAATTCCAATTCTCGAAACGTTAATATTTGTCAGAATTTATTCTGCACTATATTATATCGAGAACTGTTATTATATTTTAATATTAAACAGTTTAGCATCTAAATAGTTAGGACTCGAAAGACTACCTAACTATTGATTTCAAAACAGAAAGTAAACACATTTAAGAAAATGGCAAACGTAAATATTCAAGAGTTATTAGATAGTGGTGTACACTTTGGACACTTAACTAGAAAATGGAACCCAAACATGGCTCCATACATTTATACAGAACGTAATGGTGTACACATCATCGATTTGTATAAAACAGCAGCAAAAATAGAAGAAACTTCAGAAGCTTTAAAAAAGATCGCTAACTCTGGACGTAAAATTTTATTTGTAGCTACTAAAAAACAAGCAAAAGATATTGTTGCAGAAAAAGCAAAAGCAGTAAACATGCCTTACATCACAGAAAGATGGCCTGGTGGTATGTTAACAAACTTTATTACTATTAGAAAAGCTGTTAAGAAAATGGCTCATATTGATAGAATGAAGTTAGATGGATCTTTTGATGCATTATCTAAAAGAGAAAAATTACAAATCAATCGTCAGAGAGAAAAATTAGAAAAGAATTTAGGTTCTATTTCAGATATGACTCGTTTACCTGGTGCATTATTTGTAGTAGATATTAAAAAAGAGCACATTGCAGTAGCAGAAGCTCAAAAATTAAGTATTCCTATTTTTGCAATGGTTGATACAAACTCTGATCCTAGATTAGTAGATTTTATCATTCCAGCAAATGATGATGCTTCTAAGTCTATAGACAAAGTATTATCTTATGTTACTAATGCAATTGCAGAAGGTTTATCAGATAGAAAAGCAGACAAAGAAAAAGTAAAAGAAACTAAAGAAGTTGCAGCTCCAAAAGCTGAAGCAGCAGCTCCTAAGGCAGAAGTTACTGAAGCACCTGCTGAAGAAAAAAAATAATTCTAACTAAAAAACATACATAACATGGAAACAGTAAAGATTAGTGCTGCTGATGTTAAAAAATTAAGAGAAGCAACTGGAGCTGGAATGATGGACTGTAAAAAGGCATTAGTTGAGGCTGTTGGTGATTTTGATAAAGCAATTGATATTTTACGTAAAAAAGGTCAAAAAATTGCTGCAAAAAGAGCTGATAGAGAATCTACAGAAGGAGTTGCAGTAACAAAAATCAATGCTGATAATACTGTTGGAGTAGCAATCGTATTAGCTTGTGAAACTGATTTTGTTGGTAAAAATGATGCTTTCGTAGCATTAGGAAGTCAATTTGCAGAAATTGCTTTAAATCATGCTGATAAAGAATCTTTCTTAGCTGCTGATTTTGGAGGAATGACTGTTGCTGATAAATTAATTGAGCAAACTGGTGTTATTGGAGAAAAGTTAGAGATAACTGCTTTTGAGAAAATCGAAGCTGCTTATGTTGGTGCCTATACTCACATTGGTAAAATTGCTGCATTAGTTGGTTTAACTGCTGCTGTTGATAATGCTGATGTATTATCTAAAGACGTAGCTATGCAAATAGCATCTATGGGAGCATCTACTTTATCTTATAAAGATTTTGATCCTGCATTTGTTGCTGCTGAAACAGAAGCAAGAATTGCTGTAATTGAAAAAGATAATATTGAATTAGGAAGATTAGGGAAAACGTTGAAAAACGTACCTCAATATATTTCTATGTCTCAATTATCTGATGAAATTTTAGCTAAAGCTGAAGAAGCTGCTAAAGCGGAATTAGCTGCAGAAGGAAAACCAGAAAAAATCTGGGATAGAATTTTACCAGGAAAAATGGAAAGATTTATTGCAGACAATACAACTTTAGATTTAGAGCAATGTCTTTTAGACCAAGCTTTTATTAAAGATGAAAAGAAAAATGTTGCACAATATGTAAGTACATATGGTGATGTTTCTGTAAGTGGATTCAAAAGAGTTACTTTAGGATAAACATGTATCTTCTATTCTTGTGAAGACAAGAACATAAATATTTAAAACCTCGCATTCTATAATTTTAGAATTGCGAGGTTTTTTTGTATCTCAAAAAAACAAAACTCAAAAAAAAAGCTTAATTTTGCACAACTTTCAAAATAAACTATGCAATACAAGAGAATTCTTTTAAAATTAAGCGGAGAAGCTTTAATGGGCGAAAGACAATACGGAATTGATCCTAAACGTTTAGCTGAATACGCAAAAGAAATTAAAGAAGTAGTACAAAAAGGAATCGAAGTTGCCATTGTAATTGGCGGTGGAAATATCTTTAGAGGTGTTGCTGGTGCTGCAAATGGTATGGACCGCGTACAAGGAGACCACATGGGGATGTTAGCAACCTGTATTAACGGCTTAGCATTGCAAAGTGCATTAGAAGATGAAGATGTTCATACGCGATTGCAAACAGCTTTAGAAATTAAAGAAGTTGCAGAACCGTATATTAAAAGAAAAGCAATTCGTCACTTAGAAAAAGGAAGAGTTGTAATCTTTGGTGCAGGAACAGGTAATCCATATTTTACAACAGATACTGCTGCCGTTCTAAGAGCAATTGAAATAGATGCAGATGCTATATTAAAAGGAACTCGTGTAGACGGAATCTATGATGTAGATCCAGAAAAAAATAAAGATGCTATCAAATTTGAGAATATAACTTTTAAAGACGTAATTAAAAAAGGTCTTAAAGTGATGGATATGACTGCATTTACATTAAGTGAAGAAAACAAATTGCCAATTATTGTTTTTGACATGAACACAAATGGAAACTTAATGAAATTAGTTTCTGGCGAAAAAATTGGTACTATTGTTAATACTCATTAATTAGAGTTTTTTTTTTAAAATTTACTGACGATGAACGAAGAAATTGAATTTATTCTTGATTCCGCTAAAGAGGCGATGAATAATGCTATTGAGCATTTAATTAAAGAATTACGAACTATAAGAGCTGGTAAAGCAACACCTGCAATGTTAGCAAATGTAATGGTAGATTATTATGGATCTCTAACTCCGTTAGGCCAAATTGCAAATGTTACTACACCAGACCCAAGAACAATATCTGTTCAACCTTGGGAGAAAAACATGTTACAACCTATAGAAAAAGCTATAATGGTTGCCAATCTAGGTTTTAACCCAATGAATAATGGTGATATTATTATGATTAATGTACCGCCATTAACTGAAGAAAGAAGAATCGGTTTAGCAAAACAAGCCAAAGCAGAAGCAGAACACGCAAAAGTTGGTATTAGAAATGCTCGTAAAGATGCAAATAATGATATTAAAAAAACAGAGGCTTCAGACGATCTTAAAAAAATAACAGAAGCTGATGTGCAAAAATTAACAGATACTTTTATAAAGCAGATAGAAGAAAAACTAGCTGTAAAAGAAGTTGAAATAATGAAGGTTTAAAAAAACCGACACAATAAAAAAAGAGGGTGTTTCTTAACACTCTCTTTTTATTTATAACAATATAAAATTAATTACAATTTCTAAAATTTAACTAAATGAATTTCTGGACAAAAGTTGCTGGTCTTATCTTAAGAAACCGTTATTTGGTTTTAATAGGTATTGCCATCATTACAGGTTTATTAGCTTCACAAATGAAGTATATGAAATTCTCATATACAGAAGCAAATTTATTACCTGAAGATCACATAGCTAATCTAGAATACAATCAATTTTTAGAGATATTTGGAGAAGAAGGCAACCTGGTTATTTTAGGTATAAAAGATTCTACAGTATTTACACCTAAAAAATTTAATGCTTGGAATAATTTAGTTCAAAAATTTGATAGTTTAGAAGAAATAGATTTTACTATATCTATTGCTGATATTCAAAAATTAAAAGCAGATAGAAAACAAAGAAAATTTGTACTAGAACCTTTGTATGAGAAAGAACCAACAACAACACAAGAAGTTCTAGATATAAAAAATCAGCTATTTGAAAAACTACCTTTCTACGATAATTTACTATTTAATAAAAAAACAGGTACATTACAGACTGCCATTTATATTAAAAAAGAAATTATAAATACACCACAACGTAGAGATTTTATTTTTGATATTTTAATACCAACCATAAATAAATTTGAAAAAGAAAATGATGTAGACATTCGAGTATCCGGAATGCCCTACATTAGAACATTAAATGCACAAAATATTCAAGATGAAATACTACTATTTGTAGTAGGTGCATTAGGTATTACAGCAGTTATTTTCTTCTTTTTCTTTCGCTCATTTAGAGCAACCTTTATTACACTTTTAGTAGTAATGATAGGTGTTGTTTGGGCCTTTGGTTTTATAGGTTGGTTTGGTTATGAAATAACCGTTTTATCGGCATTAATACCTCCGTTAATTATTGTTATTGGTGTACCAAATGCCGTTTTTCTTATTAATAAATATCAACAAGAAATAAAGAAACATGGCCAACAAGCAAAAGCTTTACAACGTGTAATTACTAAAGTGGGTAATGCTACTTTAATGACAAATATTACAACTGCATCTGGGTTTGCAACTTTTATTTTTGTGAAAAGTAGTTTACTTAGAGAGTTTGGTATTTTAGCTTCAGTTAATATAATAAGTATCTTTATATTAGCCTTATTAATTATACCTATTTTATATAGTTTTATGCCGCTTCCAAAGAAGAAGCATTTAAACCACTTAGAAACAAAGTGGATTGAAAATGTAGTGAATTGGATGGAAAAAATGGTAAGAAACCAAAGAATTACTATTTATTTTGCCACAGTTATTGTTATCGTTGCAGCAATTATAGGTGTTTATAAAATAAAAGTTTCTGGTAGTTTAATAGAAGACATGCCTAAAAGTTTAGAGTTTTATCAAGATATAAAATTCTTTGAAACCGAATTTGGCGGTATTATGCCTTTAGAGATTTTAGTTGATACTAAAAAGGAAAAAGGGGTAATGAGTTTGTCTACTTTAAAAAAGATGGAAAAAATAAATGAAGCAATAGAATCTTTTCCAGAACTTTCTAAACCAATTTCTATCACCAATGTAGTAAAATACTCTAAACAAGCTTACTACAAAGGGAATCCTAAATATTATCAGTTACCAACAAGTCAAGAACAAAGTTACATTTTTGCATATACCAAAAATTCCAATAGTGATGCTAGTATGCTTAAAAACTTTGTAGATTCTACAGGTCGTTATGCAAGAATAACCACTTTTATGAAAGACATTGGTACTGAAAAGATGAATGTAATTCAAGAGCGCTTAAAAGAAGTAATTGCTAAAGAATTTCCGTCAGACAAATATGAAGTTTCTGTTACAGGTAAAGCATTAGTTTTTATAAAAGGGACCAATTATTTAATTCACAATTTAGTTATTTCATTATCCTTAGCTATTTTATTAATTGCCATTTTTATGGCTTGGATGTTTAGATCTCCACCAATGATTTTCATTTCATTACTGCCAAACATATTGCCATTATTAATTACAGCTGGTTTAATGGGGTATTTTGGTATTCCTATAAAACCATCAACCATACTTGTATTTAGTATTGCGTTCGGTATTTCTGTAGATGATACGATTCACTTTTTAGCTAAATACAGGCAAGAATTAATGGCTAATAATTGGCGAGTAAAACCATCTGTTTATGGAGCACTAAGAGAAACAGGGGTAAGTATGTTCTATACTTCTATTGTACTCTTTTTTGGCTTTTTAACCTTTACACTTTCTAGTTTTGGAGGCACCATTGCATTAGGAGGCTTAGTCTCTGTAACCTTATTATTGGCAATGGTTTCTAACTTACTATTATTACCTTCATTATTATTAACTTTTGAAAAGAAAATAGCAAACAAAAAAGTATTTAAGGAACCTTCTATAAGAATTATTCCTCCAGAGGAAGATAAATTAGAAGAATAAATCTTTAATTGATCTATAAATTTTTACTAAAAAAATCGGATGTTATTGTCTAACATCCGATTTTTTAGTGACTACAAGAAAAGACAATGAATAACGATAAAAATTAACAGTATTTTAAGCAAACCATACTTAAAACTACTGTAAAATATCATTGCTCATCTTCTTTCAAAAAAGTATCTTTACTCTTTAATAAAAAACAGTTTTTGTATATTCTACATACTTTTTTTGATAAACACCTCCTCTTTTATTAAAAGGAGAATATATCTAGAAAATAATAAGAATAATACAATCAATTAATAACATATATTTATATCAATATTATAAGAATATGATAAACAGCAACGTAGCCGAACTTTTAAAATCGGAAGGATTATTACTACAAGAAGTAACTCTAAAAGGATGGGTTAGAACATTTAGAAGCAATCGCTTTATTGCTTTAAATGATGGTTCTACCATTAACAACATACAATGTGTTATCGATTTTGAAAACACAGATGAAACTACATTAAAAAGAATTACAACAGGTGCCGCTATTTGTATAAAAGGTACTTTGGCTGCAAGTCAAGGAAAAGGACAATCTGTAGAGATTCAGGTTTCAGCAATTGAAATCTTAGGAGACTCTAATCCAGATGAATACCCTATTCAACCTAAAAAACACAGTTTCGAATTTTTAAGAGAAAATGCACATTTACGTGTAAGAACAAATACTTTTAGCGCAGTAATGCGTGTGCGTTCTAAATTATCTTTTGCGGTTCATCAATATTTTCAGGAAAGAGACTTTAACTACGTTAATACACCAATTGTTACGGGTTCTGATGCAGAAGGAGCAGGAGAAATGTTTAGAGTTACTAACTTTAAAGATAATGAAGCTCCGGTTACAGAAGATGGAAAAGTTGACTATTCTAAAGACTTTTTTGGTAAAGAAACAAACCTTACTGTTTCTGGTCAGTTAGAAGCAGAAGCGTATGCGATGGCTTTAGGAAAAGCCTATACTTTTGGACCAACATTTAGAGCAGAAAACTCTAATACTACACGTCATTTAGCAGAATTTTGGATGATAGAACCAGAAGTTGCATTTATGGATTTAGATGGTAACATGGATTTAGCAGAAGACTTTATAAAAACAGTTTTAAGTTCTATTTTAGAAAGCTGTAAAGATGATTTAGACTTTCTAGACCAACGTTTAACACAAGAAGAAAAAAGCAAACCACAAGCAGAAAGAAGTGACATGAGTTTGTTAGAAAAACTTCGTTTTGTAGCAGATAATAACTTTAAAAGAGTTTCATATACAGAAGCAATAGACATATTAAGAAACTGTAAACCAAATAAAAAGAAGAAATTTCAATTTCCAATTAATGAATGGGGTGCAGATTTACAGTCTGAACACGAACGTTTTTTAGTAGAAAAACACTTTAAATGTCCGGTTATTTTATTTGATTACCCAGCAAATATTAAAGCATTTTACATGCGTTTAAATGATGATGGAAAAACAGTAAGAGCCATGGATGTTTTATTTCCTGGAATAGGAGAAATGGTTGGTGGCGCGCAACGTGAAGAACGTTATGATGTTTTAGTCGAAAAAATGAAAGCCATGAATATTGATGAAAAAGAATTATGGTGGTACTTAGATTTAAGAAAATTTGGTACAGCGGTACATTCTGGTTTTGGACTAGGTTTTGAAAGACTCGTGCAGTTTACAACTGGAATGAGTAATATTAGAGACGTAATTCCTTTTCCAAGAACACCACAAAACGCTGATTTTTAAAAAGAACTAAAAAATTAAAGTAATAAAAACGTCATTCCTATAAGAATGACGTTTTTTATTTTAAGCTATTTCATATATTTGTCTATATGCTAAAACAAAGTTTACAATACAAGCTATTACAGAAATTATCTCCACAACAGATACAGTTGATGAAGTTAATTCAATTGCCTACGCAAGCTTTTGAGGAACGTCTAAAACAAGAAATTGAAGAAAATCCGGCATTAGATACTGGTAAGGATGATGCTGATTCTATAGATGATGATTTATCGAATGAATATGATGATGCTGGAACAGAAAAAATAGAGGCAGAAGACATCAATATAGATGATTATTTAAGTGATGACGAAATACCGAGTTATAAAACTCAGGCTAATAATTACTCTGCAGATGATGAAGAGAAAAATGTACCTTATGCCAGTGGTACTAGTTTTCATCAATCTTTAAAAAATCAATTAAGTACCTATACTTTTAATGATGAAGAACTCGCTATTGCCGAGTTTTTAGTGGGAAGTATAGATGATAGTGGCTATATTAGAAGAGATATTATAGACTTGGTAGACGATTTAGCTTTTACAGAAAACGTTTTTACCACAGAAGAAAAAGTTATTTCTATTCTAAAAAAGGTTGTCCACACTTTAGATCCTATTGGAGTTGGAGCTAGAGATTTAAAAGAATGCTTAATTATTCAATTAAAGAGAAAAGAAAGTAACAAAATTAGAAGTTTAGCCATAGAAATTCTAGAGACTGCTTTTGATCATTTTGTAAAAAAACATTATAAAAAATTACAAGAAAAGTTTACTATTTCTGAAGAAGAATTAAAAGAAGTAAATAAAGAAATCTCTAAACTAAACCCTAAACCAGGAAGTTCTTATGCTGGTAATAATAAGATAGCAGAACAAATTGTTCCAGATTTTTCAATAAAATTGATTGATGGAGAATTAGATTTAGTTTTAAATTCTAGAAATGCTCCAGAATTACATATCTCTAGAGAGTATAACAATATGCTTAAAGGCTATCAAGAAGCTACTGTAAAAAGTAAGTCTCAAAAAGATGCTGTATTCTTTATAAAACAAAAATTAGATTCGGCAAAATGGTTTATTGATGCTATTAAACAGCGTCAGCAAACACTTTTAGTTACCATGAATACAATTATGCACTATCAGTATGATTATTTTTTAACAGGTGATGAGCGAAAGCTAAAACCAATGATTTTAAAAGATATTGCAGATAAAATTAATATGGATGTTTCAACTGTTTCTAGGGTTGCAAATAGCAAATATGTATCTACTCCTTATGGCACAAAGTTAATTAAAGAATTCTTTTCTGAATCTATGAAAAACGATCAGGGAGAAGATGTATCTACCAAAGAGATAAAAAAGATTTTAGAAACGGTAATTTTAGAAGAAAATAAAAAGAAACCTTTAACGGATGAAAAGCTAGCTGCTATTTTAAAGGAAAAAGGATATCCAATAGCAAGAAGAACAGTTGCAAAATATAGAGAACAGCTAGATTTACCCGTAGCTCGTTTACGTAAAGAGATTTAATGAAGTTTTATAAATTTATATCTGTAATGCTGCATCCAATTGTAATTCCTACAATTGGAATAACCTTATATTTTATATTAATTGAAAATAGCTTTAGCAAAAACCAAAAATTTGCAGTATTAGGTTTAATTTTTGTAACAACTTACATTGTACCTTTACTATTACTTATTCTTTTTAGGCGTTTTAAACTCATTAAATCATTTAAAGCAGAAAGTATAAAGGAAAGAAAAATTCCGGTTGCTATGATGATTGTACTATTTTATTTATTAGGCAACACCCTATACGGAATAGCAAACTTAAGAGATCTAGGAATGCTTTTTTACGCCACTTCTTTAGGCTTAGTCTTTATATACCTACTATTTGCTCTAAAGATAAAAACAAGCATTCATTTAATATCTATAGGAATTACTGTTGGGTTCTTTTATGTTTTAAGTTTTATCTATCAACAAAACCTAATAGCAGTACTTATTTGTGGTTTGCTCCTCTCCGGAATTTTAGCAAGTGCTAGGTTACATTTAAAAGCACATACACATAAAGAAGTCTATTTAGGTTTTATACTAGGTTTCTTATCTCCAAGTATTGTATTCTACTTTTTATAACAGATAGCAAATTAGCTACAATTTTATGTATTAAGCATTTATAACCTTCTCCGTTTATAATACTATTAAAAAAAATAGGTGTTACACCATAATAAAGGTTGATATTAAATTTATATAACTTGTAGATAATGCTTTACTGCAATTTATTATAACGAGACAAAACCTTAAATTTAATAGTACAACCGCTTTCATCATTAAACTGAAATTTATTAGAAAAGTGGTAAGAGAATTTAATACTACCCTCCAAAAACAATACTTATAACAAAATCAATTGTCTTTTAAAGATTAACTAATTAAATTTTTCTTTAAGTTTACTTAGGTATTTTGTACTTAACTTATAAAGTTTTAAATAAAGCATTGTTAAACATGATATTGAAATTAGTATCGAAAAAATAATGAAAACAAATACACTTGAATATAGATATAAGAATAATATAGATGGAATAACACCAACTAATAATGAAAAAATAAGAGGTTTATTTATATTCGTATAAAAACCAATTAAAACACCATTATTCTTATCTAAAACAACCAATTTCGAATAAATAAGAAGATAAGTTGCAGAGCCCTTAACTCTTAATGGTACTCGTAAATTTACATTAAACTTATGTGTGACACCTTTTATTTTATTATTTTTTGAAGTAGTTTCTAATTGATTCCATTTTTTAACAAAAGTATCTCTTGTAATATCAGAAACTAAAATTTCGGTGATTTTTATATTCAAATCGTAAAGTATTTATGGAAGTTTAATTTAAAATATTTTTTAAAGCAAAATCTAATATTTTATATGCTTTTGGTTAATGTAATTTACAACTTTACGTACTTCGTTTTCATCAATATTTCTGGCTATTTGATAGTTTAATATTTTTTTATCTTTTAATTCTATAAGTAATTGGTCGTGTACTTTAAATATCTTTAAGGGCATTCTGGTAGCAGTAAAAAAAGATATAATAGTAGCCAAAATAGTACCTAAAAGTTATTCATTTCCTTTTTTAAGCTGGCAACTTACCACTTCTTTATAAGTAATTTCTTGCATAACGCTCTCTTTTGTTTCTATTTTCATAGAAGTATTATAAAAATGAAAAACAAAAGAATCTTCTTTATCTAAAATATATACTTTTCATCAGAACTGTTTTATCGTTTAAGTTTTAGTAAGTAATTACAAAATAGACAAATTAAATTATTAAAAAAAAGTATTAAATTTCTGCCATTAGGTTGTTTGTTTTATAATAAATATAGCCAAAAAAAAGAACAAATACAAAAGCAGTAAATACTACGCATAACTTTTAAAGTACATTAAATCCGATCGTATATAAAAAACAAGTTTGTTACATTTATCTGTTGAGCACAGCATACATATTTGATTCTAATTTAGAACTTTTGTAGAATGTGTAAACAAATTGGTAATACAATTAGAAAAGTAAAGGAACAAAAGGATATTCAAAAAAATATATAGCAAATATTTACTATTCAACAGTCGTAAAAAAAGGCAAATAATTTAAAGAAAAAGCACCAATAATACTACTTTATTGAAGTAGAAAAAATGAATATATAAAAAATAGAAAAGCCTCTTTTTATAAATAAAATAGGTGATAATACTATATAATAAAGAGTAATCGTTTTAAAATTAAAAAACTGTATAGATAGCTTATCGAAAAAAACAACTCCAAATAAAACAACTTAATGACAGAAAACACTGTCCCCCAACAATATTAAAATACTCAAAATTATTATAAATGAAGTTGTAATAAACTTATCTATAGAATGGCTTATTTAAAACCACTGTACTTATCTTTTAATTTTAGATTTTATAAAGACAATCAAAATCTTTAAAGAAACCTAATTATCACATACAAAACAAGATTTCTAAAAAAAAAGCCTTACGGAAATCCGTAAGGCTCTCAACTAGAACTCTTTCCTTTTCAATAGTTTCTTTTCTAACTATTTTTCAAATATATTCCAATAAAATATATAAATATTACGGGTTTCCGTAATTAGCATGTTTTTTATGAAAATTTTTATTACACCAACCCAAAATCTTTAGCAATAGCAACTAAATGTGCAGGATTATTAGCATTAAAATGTTCCTTTAAAAACTTTAATCTTTTTTCTATAGCACTTATACTAGAGGGAAAACACCCTATTTTTTTCAGGTTTTTACTTATTTCTGTTTGTAATAAACCCTTAGAAATCGATGCTATTAAAAACACATCAAAATCGGTAACCTCAACCACTTGCTTTGGGTGAACGGTGGTATTTAATTCTGGTGAAATATAAAACTGATTTGTAGTTAAAATTGCATTCATAGCATTTTTTAATTCTTTTAATCCACTTCTACTCTTCCAAACAAATCCATCAATTTTTAGATTCTTATACAAATGCTGAATTTTATAGGGTCTATCTTCAACAGAAAAAACAATAATTTTTAAATCTATAAATTCTTTCCTAATTTTTTCTAATAACTCTTCTCCTGATTTTAATTCTTGGTGAGTTCCATCGTATTTAAAAGATAAATCAGAAATAATTAAATGGTAAGGCTCATTATTTAAGGAAGCATTTTTAATTTTAGCATACGCGTCATCACAATACGAAACAAAATCTACTTCTTTTATTCCTATTTCTTCTAAGGCTATTTTAATTCCGCTATTAATAACATCCAGATCTTCTACAACCAAAACTTTTTGAAACATTTTTATCTTTTAAAATGAAAAATTAATTTTAAACTCCTCATTAATTTAATATCAAAATTAATTTTTCATTTTTTAGTTTTTATACGGGTTTCCATATTTTGAAGTATTTTCTTAAAAAAGTTAACTATTATAATGAAAATTGTAAACAATTGTTTTTTTCTACGACAAAATTTTCAGAATTTAAAAATAACCTTAATGAAATATTTACAATTTATTCTATTCCTTTCACTCATTTTTAATAGCTGTATTGAAGATGATATTATTGCAGATAATCAAACAGAAATATTAAGTTTTAACAATACCATTGCAGAACTTGGTATAAAAAACACACACCTATACAACACTAAATACACCAATAATATAGGTGAAGTAACAACTCCAGTAATTAATTGGAATAGCAGTAATTCTAACATTATATCTGTTTCTAACACTGGCTTACTTACAGCACTATCCATAGGAGAATCTGTAATTACCGCTTCTGTAACAACAGAAAATGGAAGTATTATTACAAATGAAAATAATATAGCAGTTACAGCTGTTGCTAAAAAACTAACAATAAATAATGTTATTGAAGAAATAATTATTTCTAACACACACCAATACACTGCAAATTATACAGATAAACTTGGCGAGATAGAAGATTTAAAAGTGTCTTGGAATAGTTCTGACAATTCTATTATTACAGTTACTAACGAAGGTCTAATTACTGCAATTAGTGAGGGTTTAGCAACCATTACAGCAAGTACTACAACAGCAGACGGAGAAATAATAAATACAGAAGATACAGTAACGGCAGTAACCATAGACGAGCGCATAAGTATTAACAACCCAATAATAGAGTTAAACATAAACAATACACACCAATATACCTCAACTTATACAAACAGTCTTGGAGAAACAGAGACGCCTACTATTACTTGGCAAAGCTCTAACACAAACATATTAACCGTTTCTAATACTGGTTTAATAACTGCAATTGCAGCGGGAGAAGCTGTTATTACAGCAACAGTAAATTCTTCTAATAATACTCTTACAACACAAGATACAGTAAGTGTTATTGGTAATGCAACTCAAAAAAAATCAGGAACTTTAAAAACATCAAGTAGTTATGAACTTAGAGGAGATTTTATTTTAAAAGAAATACCAAACACAAATGATTTAGAGTTAATAATTAGTGAAAACTACAAAGCATCAGAAAGACTACCTGGTTTATACTTATACTTTACCAATAATATAAATACAGTAGCAAATGCTAAAGAAATACAAAAAGTCACGGTTTTTAAAGGAACCCATACTTACATTATAAAAAATACAGGTATTAATGATTTTACACATTTATTATATTGGTGTAAACCATTTGGTATAGAAGTAGGAAATGGAGAAATTAAATAAAAGAAATATGAAAAAACATATCATTGCATTCGTTTTAATAGTACTGGCAAGTAACATTAGTTTTGCCCAATGGACTAAAGGAAAAGGAAAGGGGTATTATAAACTTGCAGGATGGCAATTGCAATATGATGAGCATTATACAGATACAGGTGCAAAAGACCCTAATAGAACTAGAACTTTGTTTAACACTAGCGTGTATGCAGAATATGGAGTAAGTAATAAATTTGATGTTATTGCATACGTACCATTCTTTGCTAGCTCTTCTCAAAATAATCAAATTTCAGGTACCACGGGCGGAACTATTAGCAAAGGGGAAACAGTAAATTCTTTTGGAGATGTAGATTTAGGGGTTAGGTATGGTTTATACAAAAAAGGAAATTGGGCTGCAGATATAAAACTAACTTTGGGCTTACCAACAGGTAATAATACCGGTGGTAGCGATGGTAGTTTTCAAAATGGAGATGGAGAGTTTAATCAAATTCTATCATCATCTTTAGGCTATTCTACATCTTTTAAAGAAAAACCTGTTTATTTAAAATCTTATTTAGGTTACAACAATAGAAGTGAAGGTTTTTCTGATGAGTTTAGAACTGGCTTAGAATCAGGAATCAATTTAATAAACAATAAGCTTTGGCTAATTACAAGATTAAATGTTGTAAAATCTTTAAAAAATGGATCATTAAATGCTACAAATAGTAATGGAAGTATTTTTGCTAACGATATTGAATATAGCAGTTTTGGTTTTGAAACTGGTTACTATATTACTAAAAAACTAGGTGTTTCACTGGGCTTCGACTCTGCTTTTTCTGGTAAAATAATAGCCGCAAGTCCTTCTTTCTCTGGAGGAGTATTCTTAGATATAAAATAATTTTACATCATATAAAGCAAGTTAAGAAAAACCAAAATATTTATTTATTTTGGTTTTTCTTCTTTTAAAATAGATAAACTAGTTACACAAATATCATTGAGCCATTTATAATCAATGTAAAATTATTAAGTAGGATAAAAAATTAAAAACTTTTGTACTTGATCTTTTGTTTAGGGTACTCTCTTTTAATTTAATACAAAAAAAAGAGTAATCATTTTCTGATTACTCTTTTATAGTAGCAGGAACTAGACTAGAACCAGTGACCTTCTGGTTATGAGTTTGAAATGACAGTCAAAAAAAACTCTATTTAACCGAACTTTCCACTATACCTATTATACTAAATTTTAAATTTATAAATAATGATAATAAAAAGAGGGTATCTTTTAACAGATACCCCCTTTAACAATCCATTAGTAACAAATATTTGAGTCACTAACATTCTTAAATCAAATAATATTTAATTTTAATAGCCAGGGTTTTGTTCTAATTTTGTACCCTCAATATCAAACTCACCTGAAGGAATTGGGAATAAATAATCTCTACTTGGATTAAAAACCCTTGTTCCTCCCGCGTCTGTTAATCCATTTAAAACGTCTTCTGCAATTCCCCATCGTCTAATATCAGAATATCGTGTCCCTTCAAGAAGTAACTCAACTCTACGTTCATGTCTTATTGCTTGTCTCATTTCTTCTTTAGTTAAACCAGACGGTAATGGTGGCATATTAACAGATGGTCTCGCTCTAATTTCATTAATAGCTGCATAAACAGTAGCATCTGGTCCTGAAGCTTCATTTTTTGCTTCAGCATAAGTTAATAATATTTCTGCATATCTAATTATAATTGCATTAAGTCCAGATTGAGTAGGATAAGGAGTAGCTGACACTACATCAGATTCATCATATTCTGTATATTTTTTAAAACAAAATCCTCCAAATTCACCAACATGATTTACAATTCCATTAAGTGTAGCTCCAGGAACAGATATTGTTTGTTTTAACCTTGGATCCCTATTTTCATAAGGATTACTTGGGTCGAATAATATTGACTCATCTATGGAATTTCCATCTATCATTTCATATTCATCAACCATGTTTTGTAATGGAACAACAGATGACCAACCTCCTACAGTATAGCTACCAAGATATAATTCCATAAAATTACCTTGTTCTGGAGATATATATTGTGCATCAAAAATAACCTCTTTATTATTTTCATTTGCTTCACGAAATAAGTCTCTATAATTAGGAAATAGCGAATACCCCATGCCCATTACTTCTTGTGCGGCAGTAGCTGCTTCCCCCCACCTACTATTATACAATAAAACTCTAGATTTCAAAGCCTTAGCAGCTCCTTTTGTAATTTTACCTACTTCAGATTGACTTTCTGGTAGTAAGGCAGCTGCAGCATTTAAATCTGCCAATACCTGTGTAATCACTACTTCTTTTGAATCTCTTGGTAATTGGCCATGTTCTAATTTTGGACTTTCTAAAATTAGAGGTACACCTCCATAAAAATCTGTTAAAGTAAAGTAGAAAAAGGCTCTAAAAAACAAAGCTTCTCCCATGGTTGAGTTTTTAAAATCAGAATTAAGCCCATCCATAGTTTCAATATTTTCTAAAAGTACATTAGCCCTTCCTATACCTCTAAAACAATCTGCCCATATCCAAGAAATTGCTCCTGGACCACTGGCATCATGTGTTCCATCAGCTATAGCTTTATAACCTTCCCATGGATAATTGTTGTATGCATTATCTGACATTACATCAAAATAAATATAATTTTGCTCTAAAGCACTGAATCTGTTATAAATTCCGTTTAAACCTAAACGAACATCAGACTCTGTTTGCCAAAATGTTTCAGAAGATATCTGAGTTGTAGAACTAACCTCTAGAATGTCTTCATCACAAGAAGCAAAAATAAAGAATAGCCCAAAAATAATTTTTATATATGTTTTCATATCTATAGATTTTTTTTTAATTATAAAGAAATATTAACACCTAATGATAATACTTGAACATTTGAATAAGAACCTCTACCTGCGGCAGGATTTTTCTCTGGATCTAACCCTCTATATTTAGTAATCGTTAAAGGATTAGTAGTATTCACATAAATTCTTAGTTTATCTAATTTTAATTTATCTAAAAGTTGAGTAGGTAGTGAATACCCTAATTGAACGTTTTTTAATCGTAAAAAAGAAGCATCTTCAAGTAAAAAATCAGAAAACCTCCAGATGTTATTAACATAATTACTAGATCTTACCAATCTTGGATATTGATTACTAGGGTTTTCTGGCGTCCAAGAATTTTCTGCCCAAAATTTTGGAATTCCCGCATTATTAAAAAACGGTTTCTGTTCTTCTTCTGTTATTGCCTTAATACCTTCTACTCCTTGCCAAAGCATAGAAAAATCAAAACCTTTGTAAGCAAGTGACAAATCAAAACCATAAATTAAATCAGGTATTGATTGACCCGCCGCCTGTCTATCATCATTATCTATTTTACCATCCTCGTTAAAATCTTCAAACCTAATATCTCCTGGTTGTGCTGTAGGTTGTGCACTATTGGCAATATCATCTCCTTCTTGAAAAATCCCTAACATTTTAATAGCAAACCACTCGTTAATTGAACTCCCTTCTACCAATCTTCTGCTACCAATTTGTGGTGTAGGTAATTTGGTTACCTTATTGTTAATAGTAGTCAAATTAATGCTAGCACCATATTCAAAATCTCCAACGTTGTCTTTATAGTTAACTAAAAATTCAAATCCTTTATTTTGAACAGAAGCTAAATTCACCGTAGGTGGGCTTAATCCTCCAACAACTGTAGAAACCGCTACTCCTCGTAAAATATCGTCAGTATCTTTTATATAATAATCTGCTACAATCCCTAATTTACCATTAAGAGCTGTTAAATCTACTCCTATGTCGGTTTGTGTAGATGTTTCCCAAGTTACGTTTGGATTAGATAAGTTGGTTTGTGCAGCTCCACTAACTAAACTACCTCCATACGAATAATTTTGTCCTAAACTATATATTGAAGAGTACTGACCAGCTGCAATAGCTTGATTTCCTAATTGTCCCCATGAAGCTCTTAATTTTAAGTTATCGATAAAATCTACCTCATCCATAAAAGATTCATTAGAAATATTCCAACCTGCAGAAAAAGAAGGAAATAGTCCCCATCGATTTCCTTCGGCAAAATTTGAAGTCCCATCATAACGTACATTAGCCTCAAATAGATATTTGCTATTAAAATCATATGTAAGCCTTCCAAAAAAAGATTGAAGTCCAAAATTTACAGTATACCCTTGTGCTGTTGGATCTATAGCGCCTGCACTAATTTCTTGAAGTGCATTACTAGGAATTCCATCTTTAGAAGCCTGTAAAACTTGATATTTGTTTGTTTCTTGGTTAAAACCAACAAGTCCTGTAAAATTGTGATTCTCTGCAATTGTTTTATTATAGTTTAAGGTGGTTACAAAAGTAATATCTCTAGAATTGCTATAACCGTTCCAAGCAGACAATGGATTACCACCAACACTTAAGCTAGTTGTAGAACCATCAGAAGGGTTTACTAGTTCAACTAAAGGTCTAAATACTTTTTGTAAACTATGAGACGTTCTTACTCCTACAGTACTTTTTAACTTTAATCCTTCAATAAATTCATATTCACCAGATAAGTTTACCATTAAATTATCCCAACTCGTATTATTTTTACCTTCTAATGCACCTGCTAATGCTTGTGTAGCACTAGGGAAAGCTAACCATGGAAATCCATAACTTCCGTCAGCTAAACGCGGGTTTTGCATTGGTGATGCCCTGTTTATCCAACCTATTACGGTACTCGACCCTGCTACGGGTTGATTTACATCGTCATGTCTTCCTGAAATTTTTAAGGAAGTGCTAAACTTATCAGATACCTTTGTATCTAAATTTAACCTCGCTGTATATTGTTTGGTATTGGTACCTAATAAAATACCATCTTGGTTAAGATGCCCAAGTGAAAAAGAATAAGTTGTTTTTTCACTACCTCCACGTACACTTAAATTATGACTGGTAATTTGTGCACTTCTATATAAATCATCGTTCCAATTTGTGTTTGGATATAAATCAGAATTTGTTCCAGTTCTAAATGCATTTATTTGGTCTGCTGTAAATTCTGGAGTAGAGCCTGGACTCTCATTAAATTTTGCAAGATTTAACAGTTCCATATATTCTGCAGAATTTGTAACATAATCTGCTAAGTATGTAGCTGTTTGAACACCTGTATATCCATCATAATTAACAGTGAATTTTCCAGATTTACCCTTTTTGGTTGTTACCAATATAACACCATTTGCTGCTCTTGATCCATAAATTGCTGCGGATGCTGCATCTTTTAAAACCGTAATTGATTCAATATCTGATACATTTACATTTCCCAAACTTCCTCTAATTCCATCAATCATTACTAATGGATTACTATTTCCTAAAGTACCTACTCCTCTAATTTTAATGCTAGCTCCATCTGCACCTGGTTGGCCAGAGTTTTGAGTAACCGTTACACCTGCTGCTTTACCTGCAAGTGCCTGACTAGCATTGGCAATAGGTCTATTTTCAGCATCGTCTAGTTTTACTGTTGAAATTGAACCTGTTAAGTTAATTTTTTTCTGTGTTCCGTACCCAACAATAACAATTTCATCTAATTGCGAAGCATCTTCTTCCATTAAAACAGAAAATGTTCTTTTGTTATTAATAGCTATTTCAAGTGTCTTAAACCCAACATGACTAAAAACTAAAATACCATTAGGATCGGCATTAGCTATTGTAAAGTTACCGTCAAAATCGGTAGTTGCTCCCAATTGAGAACCTTTAACGAATACATTAACTCCAGGAAATGGCATTCCATCATCCGAAGTTGTTACTTTACCACTAACACTATTATTCTGAGCAAAACCCAGGCTAACAGTAAAAATTGCAAGTAAAATAAAAATTTTAAATATTTTTGCTTTCATACTTAAATAAATTTTGTTAATAATTGTTTTTATGATTATTATTTAAAGTCAATATATCATGTATTACTTGAAGTTTAACTACTAATAATTTCTAAAACTAAACATAACATCCTTTAAATTAAATAGATATTATTTTAATAAAGAAAGAATATTATATATATTTTTTTTAGAAATTATTAATTAACTCAAACTATACATTACTACAAAGAACATTACTTGTAACAAACTTACCGCTACTTTCCATTGAAAGCTTGCTCTTAATTATCAATAACTTTCTCTATATTTGCCTTAAAATCAAATAATAAAGAATGAAGGCGAATTTTAGAAAATTAGAAAAACCTACCGAAAGCGCCTTTCATATTAAAAAAGATGTTAGAACTTCTTTTGATGATAAATGGCATTTTCATGAAATGTTAGAACTTGTTGTAATACTAAAGGGAAGTGGAAAACGGTTTGTTGGAGATTCAATTGAAACTTTTTCTAAGGGAGATGTTATTTTAGTAGGAAAAAAGTTACCTCATGTTTGGAGAAGCAATCCTCAAAAAAAGAAGAATTCTTTAAAAATGAAATGTTCTTCTATTATTATTCAATTCTCTCCTGATTTTTTAGGAACAACATTTTTAAACCTTTCTGAATCAGATAAACTAAAAAAACTTTTTAAAAATGCCGAAATGGGTATTTCATTTCAAAATGAAACAAGAAAAAAATTAATAGAAAAAATTAAAAGACTCATAGAACTAGAAGGGATGGAGCGTTTATTGTTTTTTCTTGATATTTTACATTTTTCTTCTAAATCTGAAGAGTATTTATTACTTGCTTCTCCGTTATTTAAAGAGACTATTTTTAAAAGCGATTTAAAAATTAATAATGTGTTCGAATATATAATGGATAATTTTTCGAACTCCATTACGCTTGATGAAGTTGCACAAGTTGCTTCAATGAATAAAACTGCTTTTTGTAGATATTTTAAAAAAAGAACTAAAAAAACTTTTTCTTCCTTTTTAAATGAAATTAGAATTGGTTACGCTTGTAAATTAATAAGAGAAGAAAAGTATAATATTACTGAAGCTGCATATTTAAGCGGTTATAACAGTCCTTCTCATTTTAATAAACAATTTCGTTTAATTAAAAAAACATCACCAACTGAGTTTTATAAAAATTCGCAAGGAATATAAGATTGGTTTTCTTTATCTGTTACTTAAATTTATCAATCGTATATAAAAATTACCGAATTAGTTATATCTTAAAATAGTTTGAGTTGAATCCGGACACATTCATTTTTGTATAAAAAACACTTCCACTAGTTGGATATTTTTCTAATTCAGCACTAGAAAGTCCATCTCTTGCTGTAGTAATAAACAATGTATCCATATTTTCACCACCAAAAACGCAACATGTTACATTTGGTACCTCAACTTCTATTTTATCAATAATTTTTCCAGAGCTAGGATTCCAACAAATTACTGAAAACCCACCCCACATAGCTATCCATAAATTTCCATTATTATCAATTGTCATTCCATCTGGCATGCCTAATTCTTTTGGAACATCAATAATTACTCTTTGATTTAAAATTTCACTTTTTTCGTTAAAATCAAAAGCATAAACTTTAGCCTCAAAAGTATCAATATAATACATTGTTTTAGCATCTAAAGACCAGGTCATACCGTTCGATATGGTAATGTTATTTAATTTTTCTGAAATCTTTTTTTTATGATTTATCAAATATAGACTTCCTTGGTTATGAAGTGCATTCTTATCCATAGTTCCTATCCATAAATTACTATTAGGATCTGCTTTTCCATCATTAAATCGTATGTTTAAATTATTAAACTTTAAAGAAGCAAATTCATTATAATTTTTAGTTATTAGATTTAACAGTGCTATTTTATGACCATCTGCTATTAAGAATTCATGATTAGAAACTTGAACAATACAAGAAGGTTTATTTCCTTTATAAATAACGTTATTTACTCTAGTAATTGCATTTATAGCATAGACGAGTCCTCCTTTAATATCTACCCATAATAATTCTTTAGAATGCGTTACCCATAAAGGACCTTCTCCTAAATTAGCTTTAATATTGTACCATAATAAGGCTTTTTTTATTATCTTTTTATCATTTTTCATTTCTAAGGGTTTGTTACGAAATACCTATAAATTTTCACTTGTTCTGCTACATATTAACTTTGTAAAAAAGTCTCGCTTTAACTAGAACTATAACTGTATTTTTCACAGCTACACTACACAAAATAAAAACATAAATTAAATACACCTTATTTTATAACAAGTACAAAAGAAATCTATACTTAAAACCTATATATTAATTATTGAGGTATGGTTTCAATAAGGTTTCCTATTCTAAGATAAACCCTCTCATTATAAATAAATATTTTTATACTCTAAAGGAATAGAAATTTCTTTTTATAGGAGAAAGGAAAAAAAATATCAAAAAATCCTTGCAGCATAACCGCTACTAAAACTTTAATCTTTTTTTTAGAATGATCTAAGAATGGAATCCTTCTAAAATGCATTAGAAGGATATTCTCCAATATCCATTTAAATTTATTATTGGGTTTACTACTCAATTAACATAAAAATCTGATTGATTTTTGATGATTTTTAATAAGAATATAAAACTATTAATCTTGCATAAGTGCAGATCTTCCTCCATCTATTAAGTAGGTAGAACCAGATATAAATGAAGCTAAATCTGAAGCTAAAAAAGCACAAAAGTTACCTACTTCTTCAGTAGTACCTAATTTTTTTACAGGATGTAAATTTATTGTTTTATTTCTTTCTACTTCTGCGTCAGGAAAACTATCAAACCATTTTTGGTTTCCGGGTGTATCAATAAATCCAGGAGCAATACCAACAGTTCTAATTTTTGGTCCCCATTCAATTGCTAAACTTTGAACCAAACCTTTTATTGCTGTTTTTGTTACATTGTATGGGAAACAGCCAGGTATTGTATAATTAGAATGATTTGAAGTCATTAAAATAATTACTCCATTTCCATTTTTTTCTAACCAAGGTTTGCATTTCTGGCTTAGCATCCAATGTGATTTTAAATTGAGATTCATATTAAATTCCCATTTATCAAGTGTACATTGTTCAGCTCCTTCAAAAACATTACCTCCCGCATTTGAAATTAAAATATCAATTCTACCAAAGGTTGCTATCGTTTTGTTTATTAACGCTTCTTGATCTTTTGAGGAAACAATATCTACACTTAAATAAAGTCCTTTTACTCCTTCATTTTTTAAAATATCAAAAAAATCCTTAGCTCCTTGAGAATCTTTAGAAGATATACCACAACCAGCAACATTACAACCTGCTTTTGCAAATACTTTTGCGACTCCTTGTCCTACTCCACTGCATACACCTGTTATTAAAACTGTTTTACCTTCTAAATTAATATTTAACATTTTTGTTTTTTTTAGATATAAAATCCTTCTCTATGCTTTCTAACACCTGGATGTTTGTCCATTTCTTCTTCAATTAAATCAACTCCTAAACCAGGTCTTTTACTCAAAACTAAACTTCCATTTTTAATATTTATAGGATGATCTATAATTTCATCTCGCCAACTTACGTCTTTAAAAATAAATTCTTGCCTAAAGAAATTTGGTATGGATGCACATACATGAGCAGACGATAATGTAGATAATGGTCCGTTTGGATTATGCGGAGCAACTAATACATTATAAGCTTCAGCCATTGTAGCCATTCTTTTCATTTCTGAAGGACCACCGCAACGTGTAATATCAGGCATTATAACATCACATACATGTTTTTCTAAAATTGGTCTAATACCATGTCTTGTATAATGTCTTTCACCAACGCAAATAGATACACTTGGATCAATTCGTTCTCTTAATGCCCGCAAAGTATCTGCACTTTCTGGTCCTGCTGGTTCTTCATACCAAGCAATATCTAATTCAGATAATCGCTTAGCCATTGAAACTGCTACTTTAAAATTAAGCATTGCATGTGTTTCAATCATAATATCCATATCTGGTCCTACAGCATCTCTTACCGCTTTACTAACTTCAAACGCTCTATCCTGTTCAGATTTAGTTAATGATAAATTTGTTGCCAAATCATCTCCATAAAAATAATTAGTATGAGCAAATGGATCAAATTTTAAGCCTGTAAACCCAGCTTCTTTAACTTGTTTTGCTTGTTTTGCATAGTCTTCACCATTATGTCCCCCTCCTGTAAACCAATAATTAGCATATAAAGGAATTTCTGTTCTATAACTCCCTCCTAAAAGCTCATAACAAGGAACTCCTAACACTTTTCCTTTTAAATCTAATAAAGCCATGTCTATTCCAGAAATTGCACATAAGCTTGCTCCACTTGGCCCAACCCAGTTCATATCTCTATATAATTTGGTCCAAATAAAATCGGTTCTCATTGGATCTAAACCTATAATTCTTTGTCCAAGTTCTTTTGCGGCGGCTTCTACTATTTGACTCCCTGGCCAATTTGTGGCTTCACCAACACCTGTGTAACCTTCATCTGTATAAATTTTCAATAATGTCCAATTATACTTTACCCCTTCTACAAGCCAAACTTTTACATCTGTAATTTTCATATTTTTTTATTCTTGTTATTATGACTATCTTCAAAATTATTTTTTACAACATTTATTAAAAAACAAAGAACATTTCTTGTTCTAAAGATGAATAATACTTTCTACTTTTTTATTATTTTTTTTTGATACTTTTTACCCGATTCATCTATTAAATTTAATACATAAATACCCTTGGCTACATCACTTATATCCATTGTAACTTCACCATTCTTATTTTTAAGATTCATTTTTTTCACCTGTTTGCCATCAATACTTACTAAAGAAACTTGTATTTCTAAACCTTTCATGTTTGACGTCTTTATAGATATATTACTACCCGTAGGAACAGGATACACCATCACTTTGTCTACTTGCTCCTTTCTAAGTGAAAGTACTTCTGAGCAACCAAGAAAAGATAACTCTCCAACGGTTGTCCATGGGTTTCCATTTACTTCAGATAAAGCAGTTAGTTTTACATACCTAGCCAATATAGGGCTAGAAAAAACAACTTTTTGAAGCTCTGTAGAGTTTACAAAATTTCCAGAAGTAACTAGAGTCCAATCTGTACCATTTAAACTTGAATGTATTTGATATGAATTAATTCTTCCATTTTCTTGATTTTGCCTTGGAGCATAATTCATTTGAGAAACATTATAATTAGCACTTAAATCTATTGATATATAATGTGGCATAGGTACTTCTGGGCTATACCATTGAGTAACCCAATTAGTTGAAATATCTCCATCTATAACATTGGTAGCCGGAGATGTTTCTCCAACAATTTCCTGACTATCAAATTGATGTATAGAATACTTATTGCTAGGAATAAGTGTTGGACATGGCGTGGTAAATACTTCTATAAAATTTGTAATAGTTTTAGTGCTTTCTTTACCAGTTACATCTTTAACTGTTAATTTTACATCATGTTTTCCTTCTGAAGCATTGGCATATGATATTAAAGGATTCTCATCTGTAGAAGTACTAGGAATGCCTCCCGGAAAGGACCAACTCCAAGTAGCTCCTATTTGAGTAATTGCAGAATGATCTTTAAATTGCACCATAGCATCTTGTGTTAAATCAACCAAAATTTTATCGGCAGCAAAATTTGCATCAGGTTTAAAAGATTCATACAAATCATTTTCCCAAATACCTCTAGTTCCAGCAGCTCTTATTTTTCCTTTTGCATAATTAATTTGTAAAAAATTAACTTCACCACCTAAAACTCCTGTTCCGTGTAAATCCCATGAACTCATAGAAGCATTACGATAATACACGCCCATTCTTGTTCCTATATAAACCCCACCATTAGTTCCTCTTTGATTAACAATTCCAAAACGCCCTTCACTATTAGGTAAACCAGTTGAATAATCTACCCAAGTTGTTCCGCCATCAATTGTTTTTAGAACTTTTACATTACTTGATGAGCCAAGTACAACCCAAGCTATATTTGTATCTGTTTCACTTAATGCTATGTTTCTAATATTAAATTCTGATGTTAGAGATGAAGAGGGAGTTACATTTAACCAATTAACTCCAGAATCATTAGTTTTCCATATTTGATATGACTTAGCCTCACGTTTTATAATAGCAAACATTGTATTGGCATCTGCAAAACTAACTTGCATTCTTCCTCCTGTATTACTAATGTCTGGAAAATCTTTTAATGATGACCAACTTGACGCATTATCATTACTTACTGCTACTCCTGTAACTAATTCTGGTCTTAGAGAATTTGGGTGTCCAATAACATAAATTTTATTATATAGATTTGGATGCATAATATAATTTTGGAAATTTACATAACCAGAATAAACACCTAGATTACCTGAATTACCAGGTGCTGTATTACGTAATGCTGGTCTAGTAAGCCTTTGATCCCACCAAGGCATCGCATAAATATAACGGTCATCTAAAGGATTTACGGTGGCTGTTTGTGCATCTGCTCCTGGCCCTGTTAACCATTGGTTGTATAACGAACCATCTTTTATATAAATAGCATTATGATTGATACCTGCTGCCATAATATCTGACTTAAATCCTTGACTAAAGCCCCAACATTCTTGACTATAAATACCATCATACTTAGAAATAGCATTTATTCCATTATTAGAAGAATAATAGGCACCACCATCACTTACAACCCAAACCTCATCACCGCTTGCATCAATGCCTTGTATGTCTCCATGAATAGGCCAAGTAGTTTGATCTGGGTTACCAACATGAGACCATGTAGTACCTCCATTTGTTGAAAACATCGTTTTATTACAACCTGCATAAACAAGTTCTGGATTTGTTGTTGAAACTCCTATTGCAAAATCCCAAGTTGTTTGTCCATAACCTGCAGTAAGCTTATTATCAAAGGTATAATCTGTACCAGAAGGAACAACGGATAATATAGTGTTACCTGCCCATCCTTCATCTTGTTTTGTAAAATTCAAACCTGCATCTGTAGATTTCCAAAATCCATACTCATCATTTCCTGCACTATACACATATACATAATTTGGTGCAGCTGGAGTTACCCCAATAGCACCACGATATAATTGATGTCCTGAAATTGCTGCAGAAGGGTAACCATTGTTAATTTCTGTAAACGTAACCCCTGAATCTGTACTTCGTAAAAACTTAGTCCACGAACCTACTTGTTCTATTGCATAAATTATAGAACTATTCCCAGGATTAATTTTAAGATCCCAATAAGCACTCCCTTCATGCAAGGTACTCCATGTTGTTCCTCCATTAGTGGTTAAATAAATACCACCATTATTAGTATAATTATTCTTTGTAGATACAAATACTTTATCACTATCTGTTGGAGAAATATCTAACATTGCCTCTTTAGCAGTATAAGGAAGTGTAGAAAGAAAGTTAGTTGCATAGTTCCAAGTTTGCCCTTCATCCATAGATTTAATCAATCCTACGTTGGTAATTGCGTATACAATATTGGCATTACTAGGTGCAAATTTCACTTCCCAAATAGTTTCTACCAATGGTACATTTTGACCAACAGACACCCAATTATCACCTTTATTAGTTGTTATCCAAACACCTGCAAGTAATGTTCCCGCAATAACACGGTTTGTATTTCCTGGCTGAATAGCTATAGAGCGTATCACTCCAATACCATGTGCACCATAACTTCCTGCTGTATGATCTACCGTAAAGTTTACTTGTTCCCATGGACTTTTTAGTAGATTTAAAGCATTTACTTTACTCTTATTATTTTTATGAAAATCTACCCAATCCTTTTCTAAAAAATTAGCTGGCGCTATAAAATCTTTAATTTTATAAGGAATTCCTTCTAAAGAAGGATCCATATTAGCTTCATTTTTCATTAACGGGTTTTCATTTTGCTTATCATTTTTATTAAAACAACTTGTTACAGACAAAAAGATTCCCAGAGTTATAAATACAATAAACATGTATTTATATTTATTTTGAATACTATTCAAAAAAAACAACTTCAACATATCATTAAGTTTAATTAGTGAAAATTAGATTGTAATACTTATAAAAACTTAAGCTTGCTTAATTTTTTAAAATACACTTCAATTTATAGGATAAATAATATTATTATTCTACATCAGATTTACTTACTATTAATTTTATAGAGTCTGAAATTTCATCTCCAATTTCTAACGGAACTCGAGTAGGTCCATAAAAACTTCCTAAAAACAATTCGTTTCCGGCTGTTACAAAACCAGCTACTAAAAATCTTACTTTCTTTCCATCTAACCAAGATCGCCAATGTTGAGATGCATTTTCTGAAACAGCAAGAACCTCATTTCCAGAATTTGAACGCAACCCTGCATACCAAAAATTTCTTCGTGTAGATCTAAAATCGTTACTTCCTAATTTATTAAAATCCATACTCCAGTTCCATAATGGTCTTTCATTAGGACTTATACTTTCTGGTACACCTTCATAAAACAATGGTGCTTCACCAATTGCTCTACCTATATGTGATTGTGGATAAGACGTCCATCTCCCATTTCTTTTCCAGAAAAATTTATTGTAATTATTAGGTGCATCAAACACCATTCCCCATTGTCTTGGGTTCACGGCTACTTTACTTGCAAAAACATAATCAATATTAATTTCTCCGTTTGCATTAATATGTAAAGAATAATCACCCTTAAATTCTTTATACGATCCTTTTACCTCAATTTTCACTCCTGTATTTAACCTTTCTGCAACTACTTTAGTTGCTTTCCAATTAGTACAAAGCTCATTAAAAGGTGGAATATTTGCATCGTGATCTGGTTCGCAACCTTCACCATCTAAAGGTAAAGCCATTAACCAAGGTCCTCCATTTAATACAATATTGTCATTCTTTTTTAATGAAATTATTTGTCCTGTAGCTCTGCTTATTACACAAGTAAAATTAGTTCCAGTAATTATAAAGCTTGTGCTAGTTGTTTTTAACTTTGTTTTTACTGCAGCATCATTTTTAACAATTGCATCAAAAGACTGTTCTCCAACTGGTATTATAAACTCATCAGCTAAAAAACCTCTAGGATCAAAAAATACTAATTTTAAACTTTTATTAGTAGCAATATTCTTTACGTTTATTTTAATTTTCCCTTTAGCTCCTGGTTCAATATTTGGAAAAATGCTACCTGTTTCACCTGCATAACTCCAAACAACTTTAGTGTTTTTAAGATTTGTGTATGTATATCTGTTTTCAATTTCAAGTTCAAAATTAGTAGTAGCTTCTAAACTTTTGGTTGTTACTCTAATTGGACTATAAATTTTCTTTACATGCCAATATTCTGGCTTAGGTCTTCTCCAAGCATCAATTGGTCCCCATGGGCCATAACCAACAGCATCTCCATTTGGCATTTGAAAAATATCATCAACACCAGACCAAATAGCACCTCCTAAAACACCTTTAGTCTTATACATGTTTTCCCAAGTTGGAGCTAATGCTGAAGCCCAATCGTTTCTAACACCTGGATCTGTTATTAATTCTCTTCTATTATAAACATTTAAGTGGCAGTACTCTCCATAAATTAATGGTTTATCAAAATCAGTAGCCTTTTTGTAACCATTTGGTCCTGGATAATGAATGTTTGCTATTGAAGCTGTACTTCCTTGGTTATTAAAACCTCCGTATGCTTGATCGTGAAATGCATTTGGACGTGTTGTATCTGCAGCATCAACATACTTCATTAGTTTTGCTGTATTATAGTTCCAATATGATTCATTGGCAGCAGACCAAAATATAATAGACGGGTTATTTCTATAAAAATGAATAGTTTCCATATTTGCTTGTAACATATATGGGAAATACTTTTCATCTGTATAATTAAGCGTTTGCCAATTTTTGTTAGCATGGTGCCCAACCCAACAAACCGGAGCTTCCATTTCTACAAACATTCCTTTTTCGTTACATAAAGCTATAAATTCTTCTGATGGAGGATAATGTGATGTTCTTATATAATTAACATTTGCCTTATTATACAATTCAATATCTTTTTCCCAAGTTTCTTGATCTAAAGATCTTCCTTTTAATGGGTGTATTTCATGTCGGTTAACTCCTCTTAATTTAACCGAAACACCATTGACTAGTAATTCACTTCCATTAATTTCAACTTCTCTAAAACCAACTCTATTAATTAATCTTTCTGAAAGCTTCTTCTCTTTTAATAAATCGATAAATAAATCGTATAAATTAGGTGTTTCATTGGTCCATTTTTGTGGATTTGTAACGGGTATTTCAATATTTTTAACAACTGTTTCACCAACCTTAATCTCTTCAATAATAAATTCTTTTACTATATTTTTATCTGGAATTGTAAATCTAACCGATTGCTCTTTAGAGTTGTTATTTCCATAATTTGTAATACCTAATTGAATTTTTAAGTTGGCATTTTTATAATTTTCATCTAAATCGGTTACAATTCTTAAATCTGAAATATGTACATCTGGCACTGCAAAAAGTGTAACTTTTCTAGTAATACCACCTATTTGATGTGCTGCATACTGAGTTAAACTACCCAACATATCAGCCAAAGATTCATTTCTAACTTTTAATGAAATACTATTTTCTCCTTTCATTAAAAAATCGGTAATATCAAATTCAAAAGCTGTCATTCCTCCCATATGAGACCCCACTTCTTTTCCGTTAATCCAAATGATACTTTCGCTAGAAACTCCATCAAAACGAATCTTTATACGATTTCCATTCCAATCTCTCGGAATATTAAATTTTTTATTATATCCTGCAAAAGCAGCAGAATCTACTTTGTAGCCTTGCATAGCCCATTCTCCTGGTACATTAATTGTTTTCCAATTGGTTGTTTCTTTTGTGTTTTTAAAGAATGTATTACCCGGTTTTTCATTAAATCTCCAATCACCATTTAAAGATAGTTTTGGGTTAAATACCTTTGTTACCTTTATTGGACGAGGAACATATTTTGGCATCACACTCTCTACATTAATTATTTCATTTACAACAATTAATTTTTTCTTTAGTATTTCTTTTTTTTGTTCTTCAGAAAAAGGAGAAAGAACATTAGTAGTGTCTGATGAATATATTTCAATTTCAGACACTACAGCATTTGTTCCTTCAATTAACTCAAATAATAATACAAACTGTCCATAGGCATAAGCTTTTTCTGGTATTTTAAAATTTATTTCTTTACGCTCACCTTTTTTAATAGTAATTTCGTCTCCTAAAGCATTTCCATCTGCACTTAATGCAATAACTCTATTTTCATCTGAAACAAAAACGACTCTTAAATTATAGGAAGCTTTTAAATCGAAATTATTAAATGCGTAAATAATTGTATTTCCATAATTACAAGACCTATCTACTTCATTCCCTAACTCTTTATCTGGAAAAGTATAATTATCTCCCTTTATAAGAAATGGTTGGTTATTAATATTGCCACTGTCATTGTATGCTAACGAATTCATTTTACCTGTTTGGGCATATATTCCCAAAGTTGAACAAAAGAATAAAAGATAAATCCAAGTTTTCATGTACTTTATTTTTTAAATTATTTTATAATTACATTATTTGGTATTTATTCCAAGCGTCTATAACACTCATACCGTTTTGTATTGCTTTTAATACTGTTTTTTCACCTCTAGCTTTTTCAAAAGCTCTAATAAAAACTTCATCTTCAAATTCTTTAGGAACAACACAAACGCCATCATTATCACCAATAATTATATCTCCAGGATTAATTCTTACACCATTCATTTCAATTGGAACTCTAAAATCTATAACCTTTCCTCTTGGCCCCTGATCTTGGGCATACCTTCCATAAGAAAATACAGGAAAATCTAATTCTAAAATACCATTTGTGTCTCGTGAGTAGCCGTTAGCAACTGCACCAGCCGAACCTAGTATTTTTGCTCTAGTCATCATTAACTCACCAACTAAAGCATAATTTAGCGAAGCTCCAGAACATATATATACTTCGTTTTCTTTTAAATCATCTAAAGCTTCTAACATTAACCCAAATGGTTTTGCCATTAATGGGTTTTGACTCCCATGACTTAATTCTTCAAAAGTATCTGCTTCTAGTACAGTCATTGCTCTTCCAATTAAAAACATATCATCTTTTAATGGTTGAATTTGTGGCGGAAGAAATTGGTGTAATAAATTCATTTTATCCATTGCATCACCAATTACAGCTGTAAATAACTCTTTTTTTGCTAGAGAGAATAGCTCTTTATCATTGTTCCAAAATTTATCCATTATTGTTTTTTAAAAAATTATTAATTAACTACCAAAAAGTATAATAAAAAACTCCTAAAACAGCTGAAATGATTATTGCTAAAACATTAAATACAGTGGTAGTTTTATAAATACCCTCATCTATTTTTATTAAATCACTACTTTTTTGTTTCTTTAAAAGTGATACTACAATTAATACTATTGATAATAGTAAGAATGAAACCCCCATTCTATCTAAAAATGGTAAATCTTTAATACATATATCTAATAAAACGGACACTGGAATTGTTAGAATAACGGTCCATAAAGCAGCTGTTGCGTTTGCTCTTTTCCAGAACAAACCAAATACAAATACAACTACTATACCTGGAGTTACCATGCCTGTAAAATTTTGTATAAACTGAAATGCTTGTTCTAGCGATGCTAACAGTGGAGCTATAATAATGGCTATTAGTAAAGAAACAGCACTCATTATTCTACCAACAGTTACGAGCTTTTTATCTGTGACTGTTTTATTAAACAACGGTTTATAAATATCGAATGTAAAAATGGTGGATGCACTTGTAACCATTGAGCTTAATGAGGATACTATTGCAGAAATTAAAGCTGCAAATGCAAGGCCTTTAAAACCTGATGGAATAAAATTAGCTAACAACCAAGGGTAGGCTTCATCTGGCTTATCTATGCCAGCATTTAACACAAAAGCAGCAATTCCTGGTAAAACAACAATTATTGGAATAAATAATTTTAAAAAAGCTGCAAATGCCATTCCTTTCTGGGCTTCATTAATATTTTTTGCAGCTAATGAACGCTGAATAATGTATTGGTTGCATCCAAAATAGGCAATATTTGCAACCCATAAACCTCCTAGAATAACACTTACTCCTGGCAAATATTTATAATTGGGATCTGATTTACTTAAAATTAAATCAAATTTTTCTGGAGCAGCATCAAACATCATTCTTAGTCCTAAAAATACATCGTTAGAATCACTAATTGCTTGCAATACAAAAAACGTAGTCATTAACCCTCCTGCAACTAAAAAAATAATTTGAATAACATCTGTATAAGCAACAGCTTTTAAGCCTCCTAATACTGAATATAAACCTGAAATTGCAGCTAGTACTAAAATCCATTCCATTAAATCTAAACCTAAATAGCCTTCTAAAACCAAAGCTCCCAGATAAAAAACTGATGATAAATTAACAAACCAATACACCAACAACCAAAATACTGCTAAACTTACCCTAAGCCTAGAGTCGTACCTTTTCTCTAAGAAACCAGGCATTGTATAAATATTATTTTTTAAATAAATAGGCAAAAAGAATTTTGCTACTACTAAAAGCCCAATAGCACCTAGCCATTCATAAGTTGCAATTCCAAGACCTATAGCAAATCCAGAACCTGTCATTCCTATAAATTGTTCTGCAGAAATATTAGCAGCAATTACTGATGATCCAATTACCCACCAAGGAAGTGTATTACCTGCAAAAAAGTAGTCATTTGATGTTTGCTTTTTTTTATTATAAAAAACAGCTCCAAAACCAACTAGTAATATCAACATAAAGTATGTGATAAAAACAATAGTGTCTGCAGTAGATAAATTCATTTTTTATATTGGTTTAAAATTATAATATCACAAATTTAACCTTTGTAATACATTAAGAATTGCATTAAATTAGCACTTATACACTCTATATTTGCATAAATTATATTTTTATAGATTAAATAGCAAAAAAATATTCATCTATAAAGCTGGTATATTTAAATAAAAAAAATGCTACTTAAAAAATAAGCAGCATTCAAACCATAACCCACACAACAATTTATTCAATCACTAACTCAATTTATTGAATTGAAAAGTCTGCTTATATGAGCAATGTAAACCAAGTGTTAAAATCTACTCAATTTACAAAGTAAACAAAAATGGTATTATTCTAACGTTACTACTAATCCATTTATTAAACAGTTACGTATTTACAATCTGTAAAATTATTAGAAATAACCTAAATGGAATAATTGTTCCTCTAAAACCATAAATTAAATAATTAGTTTAGTTTGTTTTAATCTAAAAAAGGAGTCAGTAACACTTGTTACTGACTCCTTTTTTATTACATCTCTTTGTGTTCTAAATTTGGATCCGTTCTATGTTTGCAAAATAAATTGCATTAAAAAGCTCACCATCAACATTTTTTTAATATTAGCTAAATTTTAATGTAACATATTTAGATTTTGTCTTGGTGTTCATAAATACTATCGCTTATTGAATTTAGTTTATTTTTACGAGAATACGTTTACTATATAATTTAAACTATTCACCTCTGCATAATCTAAAACCGGTATCACTTCCCTTACCGTTTGCTTCATAATTACCCTGAAAACTTGCTTCACAACAATAATCAGCACCTATCCAACCACCACCTTTTAAAACACGTCCTTTAGGAGCTGATGCATCGGTATGCCAATTCCAGCACCATTCTCTAACATTTCCAGAGGCGTCATAAATACCTAACTCGTTTGGCGCTTTACTACCTACCGGTTTTGTTTTGCAATGGTTACTTTGTAATGCAGACCATTGCCACTTTGTACCTTTTAAGTCTTTATCGCCTGAATTGCACCAATAATACCCTACTTCATTTATAGTATTGCTACCGCTGTATGTATAATTCTTGCTCATCTGCCCTCCTCCGGCTGCAAATTCCCATTCTTGTTCTGTAGGTAAACGATATCCTTTAGCTCCTTCATTTATAGTAACATTCCATTTAATTTCATCTAAGACATTGTCGTTGTATGGATCTTTCTTGTTTTTGTCGATAGTGTAATACTGCTCTAAACCTTCCTTAGAACTTCTTAGGTTACAATATTCAACACAATCATACCAGTTTACATTTTCTACAGGTAAATTTTCTCCTTGAAATTCTGATGGATTACTACCCATTATTTCTACCCATTCTTTTTGAGTAACCTCATATTTTCCAATATAAAAATTAGAAACAGTTACATCTTTATTATAATAGGTAGAATTTGTATTTTTAAAGGAACCCCCTTCTACAAATACAAAATTTGTATTTTCTTTTTCTGAACATGAGGTTATAATAAGTAATGGTACTAATAATAATATAAATAATTTTCTCATTTATGTTTTATATTTTAATATATAAAAAATGCAGATTGATTAAATCTGCATTTTTTTTGAATAATATTCTGAGTCTTATTAATATAGCATAACAAAATCTTTGAGTGTGTTAGCTCAGGTAATATTTATAGTTAAAAGCGTACCAATAATGGCAGCCAAATATTACTTATTTTGTTAGCGATACAATTACAATTCTCACTTATAAATTGAAGCTTGTTTTATATCTTCCAAATAGTTGCGTTCATAGCACCACTTATTCTATTATTACGATTATTACCGTAATCGTAAGCTTCACATCCAAATACCATGTACGCATCTGTACCACCAGCAGGAGTAGCAAAGTTTAATCCAAAATCAGCACCTAATGCTCCTTTAAAATTATCTAAATGAGTTCCTACATTTATAGAATTATTAGAATTAAGAGCAGCTCCACCCCAACGACCTTGTACTTGCCAAAAAGTCTGAGTACCATCAATAGAAGGTTGTTGTATTCTTTGAGACTTTGTCATAACATAGGTATGGTTATTAGCTGTATAATTAGTACCTGCGCTTGCTGCATTAAAAAGTGCACCTGGCCCTCTTTCACAAACATAAAATTCTGTAAGCGGACTTCTAGTCCAACCATACAATCCTACAAATTTAAGGTTGTTATCTGTAGTTACAGAACCTATATTGTAGCCTACACTTATTCTTTGTGTATTTCTCCATCCTAGGCCACCTACTACCTGACGAACCCCATTCCATGTAAAATTAAAATGACCATTACCATTAGGTGATGTAATATTAATTGTTCCAAGTTGGTCTTCAGCATCAATTGAATAAAAAAAGTTGTTCTGATTTCCTACTCTTTCGTTAACTGGAGTTGTTGCACTTTTAACTGTTTCAATTTCACCTTGTGCTTGTCCACTTGGTGTTTCAAGATTCAAATCGTTTTCGGAACAGGCTATTAATGACAAAGATGCAATTGACAATAATAATGTTCCTCGTAACACTGAAAAATTTAATTTTCTCATAATTTTGGTTTTAGTTTGGTTTAGTTAATAAAGTTTACGTCATCTACCATTAGATAACATTGTAAACATATAAATATTCATTTACCATCAATAGGAAAAATACGGTAAAAACTATAACTTTTGATGCATTTTTCTATTTTACTAAAAATTATACTCTAAAATTATGATAAGATTTTAATTTGAGTAATAAATTGAATTTCAATACATTATATAAGTATCACTTTGAAGTTTAATTTAGTTTTTCAACTTAAATATTTCTGCATATCTCTTTTAAAATTTATACGTTAACACAAAACACAATTATCGAGTTTATCCATTTTACATTAATGACTTTAGAATTGAATATGCCAAAAAATATCACAGATACCACACGAGTCTTTTCATGTAGTTTGTCAATTGAATCAGAAATAGCACTTTTTTTATTAATTTTAAAAGTATAGATGATATTTAGTATTTCAAGATTAACCATTGTTGCATAGTTTATGCTACTGCTTTTAAATAGGAATCTTTTTCACCCTTAAATAATCTACACGGTGAATACAACTAAAAATTAACTCAAGTCTATGTATTACCTGTTTTCGGGAATACTTTTCTACTTTACTTTGGTCTGAATACAAAGAAATCTAATTGAAAATTACTTGGATGCTAAACAATTAAATCTCAAAAAAAAGACAAAAAAAAACGCTCCCTTTTTAGGAAGCGTTTAATACTTTTACAAAAGTTTACACAAAAAATTAAACTTTATTTTACCGTCTCTAAAATAGTTTGTCTAGCTAATTTAGGCTCCATATTTCTGTCATACAAAAGCGGATAATTAGTCCTATTTGGTACCGGATAGTCATTTTTCCAAGACATTCCATCATGCATTCCCCAAAAAGTAACTCTATCTATTTTATCGCTGTTTTTTACAAAAATTTCAAATAATTCTTTATAACGATCTGCAAGTTCTTGTTCTACAGATGCAGGTAAACCATCTTTGTAAGGGTCTAAAAATGTTTCGAATTCTTCTAATTGAAACTGAGGCTCCATCATACTACGCCCTATTATTTGACCTTCTTTAGTTAGTGGCAATACATCAACATCTAGTTCTGTAATCAAAACTTTAACTCCTAGTGCAGCATAAGCATCAATTGCTTCTTGAATATATTTGTTTTCAGGAAAATTTAAACCCCAATGTGCTTGAATCCCTATACCATCAATTCTAATTCCGGCATCTTTAAGCATCTTTACCATACGAATAATTCCGTCTCTTTTTTCTGGACGCCATGCATTAAAATCATTATAATATAATTCTGTATCCGGTGCAAACTCACTTGCATATTTAAAAGCAAGTCTAACCAGCTCATCACCATCACCAATACTATTTACCCACGTGGTTGATCTATATGAACCATCATCATCGAGAACTTCGTTTACCACATCCCAAGCTTGTACTTTTCCTGCATATCGTCCTGCAACAGTTTTTATATGGTTACGCAATTGCGTTTTCTGTTCTTCGGGTGAATTAGGTTCTCCTTTTGAATTGGTAAAAAACCAAGCTGGTGTTTGATTATGCCATATTAATGTGTGCCCAATGATAAACATGTCGTTTTCTTTACCAAAAGCAACATAGGCATCTGCTGCTTTAAAATCATAAACTCCAGGTTGTGGATTTACCGTTTCTGCTTTCATACAGTTTTCTGGAGTTATGGTATTAAACTCCTTTTTTGCAATTTGCTTTATAGCATTATCCTTGTCTAAAATATCATTAACACTTAATGCACTACCTATTATAAACTGATTTTTAAAAGCAGTTTTTAATCCTATATCTTGACTTTTATTAGTTTCTGGTAAAACTGTATTTTTTGTAGTTGTTTTATCATTACACCCTGATAATACAAGTAAAGCACAAATTACTTTAGAGAAATTTTTAACTGTTAATTTTTTCATTTTATTGTTTATTTTTAAATATTTAAAGTGATTTTATAAATTTATTAGAAGTAAAACCATTATTAAAAAAATAAGACTGATGCTTATATTATGTATTGTAAATACATAACAAAGATGTAAATTTACTAAGCGTAAACCATGATAATGCATCACTAATATTCTATAAATACTACCAAGAATAATTTATTTAGATACCCAATATATGGCTCCAAAAATGTGATTCAAAAAGTTTTTATCTTTAAAAGTTTCTGGTTTATGACCCAAAGCAGTGTAAAAAGATTTTCCTCCTTCGTATTCTTGATACCATGAAATAGGATGTTTTTCTCCCATACCTTTTAACGGAATATCATCATAACCCGCAGCAAAATCATAAGAAGCTTCATCAACAGTCATTAAAATAGTTAGTTTATCTAAATTCATGTTTTCAAAGTTATACCACTCATCACTTCTAAGCCATTTTTTTGGTAGATGCCATGTTGCAGGAAAATCACTGTTGACTACTTTTACAATTGCTGATTGTAATTTTGGATGATTTACAAAACTTGCTCCTACAAGACCATTAAACCAAGTATTATTATTTTCACCATCTGCAGTTCCGTGTATACCTACAAAGCCTCCGCCTCGTTTCATAAATGCTTTTAAAGCATCGATATGTTTTGGCGTCAAAAAATTAGCATTGGCGTTCATAAATATAACTACATCATATTTTGGTAATTTAGTGATAAGGTCATCTGGTATTTGCGTCCAATCAAACTTAAACTGATTTTCTGATGCCATTTCTTGAAAAGCATCAACAGCAACAGGTATAGCATTGTGATGCCAGGCATCATGTTGCGTAAACAACAAAACACTAAACTGGTCTTGCCCATTTGTTTTAATCATTGTAAAGAAAAATATAGTTAATAAAAGATACTTCATTCTAAAGGTGTTATAATTAAATGTTTATTTTAATAATTCATAATAAATATATTCCCAAGCTAAACCAACACTAAATAAAGGTGGAAAGCTATAATCTTCTACTTCAGACAAAATATATTGAACTCCTGCTATTTCTTGATAGTTAAAAATATCTTTGAAATCTATTTTACCACTTTCGCCTAATTCTTTATAGTCTTTAACATGCCAACTAATAAATCGTTTTGGATAGGTTTTAAAATAATCTACAGGGTTAACTCCTGCCACCTGCATCCAATATACATCCGATTGAAAATAGACATATTCAGGATTGGTATTTTGAAGCAAATAATCATAAATGGTTACTCCTTCTACTTTTAAAAATTCATCAGCATGATTATGAAACACAAACTTAAGTCCATTCTCTTTACAAAGCTTTCCAACTTTATTATAGTAGTTAGAATACTCTTGCAGTTCTTTGATGGTCTTAATGCCTTTTAATTTGCTATTTGAGGTAGATAGGTATTCTACACCAGCTTTTTTATGGTCTTGTATTGTTTTATTCCACCACGTATGTATTGCAACATCATCATTTTTATCTTCTGGATCGAAAAAAGTCATAGAACCTAAAAACTGCATACCTGCTTTTTCTACCATAGCCTTAAACTGCGTTGGACTTTGATCGTAAAATCCACCGTTTTTATATACAAAAGTTTCAACATAACTATACCCCATTCTGCCTAACTGAATTAAGGTTTGTTCTGGGTTTTTAAGCATTTCTTTGTGAACAGAAACGAGCTGAATACCAATATTTTTGTCTTTAGGATTGTTTTTAATGTATCTGGTTTTCCATAAACTTTTTTCATTAGTATCAAATCCTTCCAATATAACATCCGTATAATTTTGAAAGTTAAAATCAACCTTCATTGTATTATTACCATTAAGATCTTTGTCTTGCATCGTCCAGTTATTTTCTGAAGGAAAGCTACCTTTCCCTGTAAAAAATGCGCCTTGTGCATTATGTCCTGCAGCAAAAATAGTATTGGTCCCCCTATCATATCCAATAATTTCTTGAAGTATTGGATGGTATTGATTGACACTATCTTTTTGTAAAACTTTAACTGTTAGTGAATGATTGTTGAAATTATTCAAACTACTCATTTTTATTTGAGGATGTTTTGCTACACTATCTGTACTGGGGTTAATAGCACTTACCCATTGACCAGAGTATTGTCTTAATCTTTCTTTTTGAGAAGACAAACTATAATTTTCTTGCGCAAAACTGACTAATGCATTTAGAAAAATAACTAAAGATATAACTGTTTTCAATTTTCTTATTTTTTATCAAGATGAATAAATAATGGTTGCTCCATTTCTTTTTTATAAGCTTCCAATACAAATGGATTTTTTTCTATACGGGCATCTTTCCAATCATGCCAAGGAAAACCATTTCTGTTAGACCAATATTCCCAATCCCAATTGATGTAGCAAAATGCTTTTATTCCTGGGTTATCATGTAGCATTTTAAAAAAAGGTTTAAACCATTTATCCCAAGAAATTTCACCATCTAAAACACCTACAAATCTTGGTGTTGATTCACCAATCATAACGGGTCTTTTATGAATATGCGCTGCATCAAAAAAGTTTTGTAAACCAACATGGTCAAATTCTTCTGGACTAAAAATATCAATACCCCACCAATCTACATATTGGTCACCAGGATAGTATTCCATCAACTTATCTAGACTTATAAATTTTGCAGAGCCACCACCTGAACACCAAACTGTAGCCGATTTTATATTCTTTTCTTTAAATGCCTTTGAAATAGTGATGAATACTTTTTTAAAACTTTCAGGTGAATAGCCGTTCCAATCGCCTTCAAACTCATAACCAATTCTAGTAAAAGAGGGTCTGTCTAAATCTAAAAGCACTTTATAAAATGCTTGTAATTGCTTGTTATACTTACCATCAGTTACTTCTTTATCCAAACCTGATCCGGTATCCTTACCTCCCGTAAATCCTAAACCAATTTGAGGCATCATACCTTTAGGTAAACTATCTAAAACTTGTTGTAAACTTTTTCCCCAACGTTCAATCTTTTTTACAGATGACGTAATATTAACATACGTCATATAAATTGCAGGCATCTTATATTGCCCTAAAGCATTTACATAATCTTGGAATCCATTTTTATCTTGACCAGCACCGTGATAAATTCCTGTTTCTGGTTCGTATTTAGCATTGTAAAACTCATGGATACCTTCAGTCTCTTGACCATGAACCTTTAAAACCAATAGCAAAAAAAGCAGGGTTGTAAACTTTATAATTTCAGTTTTAAGATACCTCATATTATTTCTTTTCAGTTTTCTCTTTCAAACCTTCTAGAAAACCATTATAGGCTGGTTTTGGCTTTAAATCTTCATCATAAATAGTAGGCCAATCTTTCATATTAAAAAAACCTTTAATCCAAGAATCTCTATCTGTAAAATCCCAAACTGTAATTCCAAATTGCTGCTCTTTCGGAACAATTCTGCGATACATTAAAACTAGATTTTTATATTTTTCTTCCTGTGCTAATTTCATTTCATTAGTAATAGAACTATAATTTTCTATACCACCCAATCTTTCATCATTGTGAGAATTAAAAATAATATCTACTTCAGATAAGTGAATTTGCAAACCGGTTTCTGCCGCTTTTTTTAATGAATAAGCAATAACTTCATCTGGCGTATCCATACGAATGTGCATTTGAAAACCAATACCATGAATAGGTACACCCTCTTTCTTAAAATCTTTAACCATATTTAAAACGGCCTGTAATTTTAGAGTATCACGCTCAATGTTAAAATCATTATAAAACAATACGGCATCAGGATCTGCTTCATGTGCATATCTAAAAGCATTTGCTATATATTCTTTACCTAAATTATTATACCAAAATGTTTTTCTATATGCACCACCTTTAGATTCAAAAGCTTCGTTTACAACATCCCATCCAGCTACTTTGCCTTTGTATCTGCCTACATATTTATGAATATAATCTTTCATAAATTCTCCCAACCAAAGGCTGTCTTTAGTCCCTTTTTCTTCTACCCATTTTGGTGTACTGCTGTGCCAAATAAGGTTATGCCCAAAAACACGTTGGTTGTGCTTGTTGGCATAATATAAAATCGTGTCAGATTTTTTCCAATTAAACTGGTTTTCTGCAGGCAAAATAGACTGCATTTTCATATCGCTTGTAGCTGTAATACTATTAAAATTTAAAATCTGCAAAGACATTAATGCGTCATCATTAATTAGCCTATTAATATTAACTGCAGTACCTATTGGAAACTCTGAAACATTTTTAAGACCTGGCTCATCTATCTTTTTTTGGCTCACACTTTTACAACTTGTAAAAGCAAACACAATTAAGACAATATGAACTATTTTAATTTGAAAATACCTTTGTTTTTTATATACCATCTGCTACTAATTAATATTGTTATTTTAAAAAAAAGGACTTAAAAAAAGCTTAATTATGAATATCAAGTTTTATAAATCCTTTAATTTAATTATTGATTAATCTTTATTGTAACCCTTTAAAAAAGAATCTACAATTTCTCTTTTTCTAATCTACTCCCTAAATAATTTAAGTTGTTATTAGTTATTTTATTAATGCTATTTTTTTAGTTAACACACCACTTGTAGTAGCATCTGCAACACCTTTAAAACCTGGTTGTTTACCACCCACACTTATTGTTAATGCTCCAGGTTCTAACACAGAACCACCATCATTATTTATTAAAGCATATTGTTTTGGAGTGATACTGTGGCTAAACATTTTTGTTTCGCCAGCTTTTAAATGAATTCTTTCGAAACCTACTAAAGTTCTTATTGCTGCATCTGTTTTGCCTTCATGAGAAATATACAGTTGTACAACTTCATCTCCATCAACGCTTCCAGTATTTTTTACCTCTACACTTACCTGAATTTCTTTGTTTACGACAACTTCATTAGAAACATTTAAATTAGTATAAGTAAAATTCGTATAACTTAAACCATGACCAAAAGGAAAAAGTGGATCTCCTTTAAAGTATTTATAGGTTCTATTCGCCATGTTATAGTTTTTAAAATCTGGTAAATCATTTACTGATTTATAAAAAGTTACAGGTAACTTTCCACCAGGGTTGTAATCGCCAAACAACACATCTGCAATAGCATTTCCTCCAAATTCACCCGGATACCATGCTTCTAGAATAGCAGGAACATTATCGGCAGCCCAATTAACAGCCAAAGCACTTCCGTTCATTAAAACCAAAATGGTTGGCTTACCAAGTGCCTGAATTTTTTTCATTAATTCAATTTGCGTTTTTGGAAGTTTAATATCAGTACGATCTCCTTTATCAAATCCTTCCAATAATACAGGCATTTCTTCACCTTCAATATCTGGAGATAACCCTAAACAAAGCACCACAACTTCAGAATTTCTTGCAGCCTCTAAAGCTGGCGTCATTAAATCTTGATCCATTTTTGCCCAAACAAATTGTGCTTGAGGATCTGAGTGGTGGTTATAATATTCTATTTTAACGTCATGAGACTGTCCTGCTTTTAATTCCATATCAAAATACTTGGTTTGAGTATTATGATCGTCACTAAATTCGAACTTAAGTTCGTTATCAAAATAAAATTTAACATCGTTACAAGCTTTAAACCCTACTCTGTAATTCCCGTTTTCATTTGGAACTAATTGTCCTGTCCATCTTACTGAAAAAACATCAGTTTTTAAATTTTTAATGGGTCTATCCTTCATCCATATAAAATCAATTTCTGCATCGTTTCTTGTAAATTCTGGTGTTCCTTCCCAATCTTTATTGGCAAAATACTCCCCTTTTAAACCTTTGTTATCACCATTTTTAAGAGCTAAAGTTGGTATGGTGTTTAAAGTAGGCCAACCTATGGCAATATCACTTCCTAATGCATAATTTATGGTAGCGTTAGGTAATTTATCTGTAATTGCTTTTAATGGTGTATTAAATTGATTAGGTGTACCGTGATAGTTACCTAATAACGCTTGTTTAGAGTCTGCATTTGGACCAATGATTGCAATAGATTTTATATTTTTACTTAGCGGAAGTATATTGTTCTCATTTTTTAACAATACCATAGATTCTCTTGCTATTTTTTTAGATAAAGCATAATGACCTTCACTTGCAACAACGCTATAAGGAATTTTTGCCCATTTAACGTCTTTATCGTTGTCGAACATACCCAGTTTAAAACGTGCAATCATTAATCGAGTTAATGCCAAATCAATTTTTTCTTCATCAATCATTTTTTTAAGCACCGCTTCTGTTAAATTAGGATCATAACAGTCTCCACAATTTAAATCTGTTCCTCTAGCAACAGCCAATGCACTTGCTTCTTCTGCTGTTTGTACTATTTCATGATGACCTGATTGCCAAAAATCATTAATTGCCCAACAATCTGAAACTACATAGCCTTCAAACCCCCAATCGTCACGAAGAATTTTATTTAACAACAAATTACTACCACAGCATGCTTCATCTCTAAAACGATTATATGCACACATAACAGAGTGCACATTAGCCTCTTTTACAGCTGCTTCAAAAGCTGGTAAATACGTTTCGTATAAATCTTTATTTGATGTTTGATAATTATCTTCATGTCTTGATTTTTCTGGACCACTATGCACAGCAAAGTGTTTTGCCGTTGCCACCAATTTTAAATATTTAGGATCATCTCCTTGAAGTCCTTTTATATAGTTAACACCAATTCTACTTGTTAAGTGTGGGTCTTCCCCATAGGTTTCTTGTCCTCTTCCCCATCGTGGGTCTCTAAAAATATTAATATTAGGTGTCCAAAACGTTAAACCTTGGTAAATACCTCTTTTACCTTCACTAACAAATTTATGATGTTTTGCTCTTGCTTCATCTGAAACTGCCGTTCCCATTTCAAAAATTAAAGGAGCATTCCAAGTAGCTCCCATACCAATACCTTGTGGAAAAACCGTTGCTTCTCCTGCTCTTCCAACCCCATGCAAACATTCATTCCACCAATTGTATTCTGGAATTCCTAATCTGTCTATTGCCGGAGCATCATAGCGCATTTGAGATACTTTTTCTTGAAGCGTCATTTGACTTATTAAGTCCTGAACTCTATCTTCAAATGACAAAGAAGTATTTTGAAATTTAAACTTGTAGGTTTCAGTTTCTGCTAGATTTTCTTTGTTTGTTTTACACGAAACAACCATAAATAGTACCATAACAGTTACTAAACATGATTTTGAAAACTTAACTAAAGATTGTGTTTTATTATTTATATTCATATAGTAGGTTGGTTTTTTATAGTTGATGAAATTTATATGTAATCAAATATTAGTATAAGTAAAAACAGCATAAACCCTATTATGAGAAATTCTATCCACAACTTATATTTTGATTTATTTGTCTTCATTATTACTTACATAGAAAATGCTTGAAACAAATATAATTTTTGAATAAAGCAAATGATGAGACTTATAAAGCAATTCATAAAAGAATTCTTGCAATTAGCTTTCTAACACTTAACGCGCAACATAATACATAAGTCGCAACATTTGTTATAGTAGCAGAAGTGACGCTACATACTAATTGCAGCTTATTCTTAAAGGTAATTAAGTTATTAAAACTACTAATTTAATTAGACTAACTAGATATTTAAGAGACCTAAAATTACAATTAATAAAACATAATGAAGCTAAAAACAGATGACTTACTCCTTTTATTAAATAGAATTTAATTTAATTTCTGCATCCATTATCTTCAAGTGTACTTTAAAGCATTTGACAAAATATGTGGGTAAAACAAAATAACTTTACAACACATTTAACTAAAGCGGGTAGCCTCAGTTTTTATATATTTTTAAACCTCTTTCCCATTAATTACCACTAAAATTTTATCGACTGCTTTTAGTGCATCTCGTAAATAACTTTTAAGTTTAGTGTTATCCACAACAATTAGATCTGTATCTAATTTATAAATTTTAGCACCTGTAGTAATCATTTCTTTTGTTATTTCTGAATTTGTCGACCATACAAATTTAAAATAATACCATCGACTCACTTATACAATCATAGAAAATGACTGGTACTTCATTGACTTCTATAATCTATCGTCATTTTATATGAAATAGATTCAACTAAAAAATTATAAATTCCATTTTTTTTTATCGAAACCAAGCTTTCAATTCTATCAAATCAATTATTTCTTTTTAGATAATATCATCCCAAAATTATAATATAATGCTTCAAAAGAAACAGTATTTTAGAAAGTATAACAGCTAATAACGTAACAATAATTTAAAATATCGAATAGTGAAGTGATCATTATTTTAATATTTTACTTTAAAATTCACCAAAAACTTAATCTTTTTTAGTAAACCATATTTGTAAATATAGATAAGATATGTTCTCTAATTGTGGTTTACTATATAAGGTAGGTAGTGCTTTAAAAAAACACATTCATTTTAACTATTTTATGAAAATGAATTGTTTATATCATTGTGCAGATATCTCTTTGATTTATTCTACTCCTTTAGAAGTATGTCATTATAAAAAGAAAAAGTTTCACAACAATTTATTTTAAAGACTTTTTGTAGACGGAGTTCATTTAATAACTAAAATTAGGCAAAACATAAAAAAGCAATTTTAGAAACAGTAAATGATATACTAAAAAACTTCTTTAAAAACCTTTAACAGGTTACCTAATCATACTATTGCTTAGGTAGAACTCCTATTAAATAATGCAACAGTATTTAAATAATAAAACTAGAAGAGTTTTCTAAAAAACCTTCCAGTTTTATTATTTAAATTAAACTTCTAATTTTTCAGAAACTTAACTTGTTTTTTATTATCAAAAATCAAAAAATAAACTCCTTTATTTAAAGCAGATACATTAATAGAATTTGATTGATTAAAATCATTTACATTTTTTACTGTTTTACCAGTAATATCAATCACTTTTACTTGGTTTACTTCAGATAAATTTTTAACAAATATTTCATCTAATACAGGGTTTGGATAGATTGCTATTGCATTAGATTTTGCATCCTCTAAACCAGCAGTAGTAGATATAGTAACCAAATTTCCGGTGTTATTGTATAAATCTACACCAGTTGAAGCCACTGTAATTTTTCCTGCCCAAGTATACACTTCTCCATTTATAGGGCCATTCGACACATTAAAAGTTATAGTTTGAGTACCTGATCCGATTCCATTTGGAGTTATATCAGTTAGATAAGTAATGTTCTTTGATCCCCAATCTGGAGACTCATCTGCTTTTGCTAATATTAACTGCCATTCGAATTTATCTCCTGCAGAGATTCCATTATAATTAAAAGTTAAATCTACAGAAGTTGTAGTTGGAGTAATTGTAGATTCAAACACAAGGTCGCTTAAACTTTGTGCGTTTACTGAAATAACAGTAAATAAAACGAGAGTAATTGTAAGTAGTTTTTTCATCATAATTTAATTTTAAGTGTTAAATCGATTTTAAGTATTAAAAATCAACCGGTTATAAAACTATCCATAAGTAAACAAAGCATTTATAACAAATCAAGCATCTTATAACAAAAATGCTGCTAACTACCCATTTTTACAATATGTTAAAATATTTTTAAAGCTAAATATGATACTTTAAAGTACAATGTATTAATAAAATAACGCAAATATTACTAAAAATCTAAGGTAATATTTTAAAGGTAATTGCCACAATTAATTAAAAAAACGACTTTACACGAATCATAATTAATTAAAAAAATAAGTCTCTTAAAACTATATTACTTTTATTTTTTAAGCAAGACAAAATTTTGCAATGAATATTTACAATGAATATTGCACCATAATTACCATAAATACGCCTATTTTTTTATACTCTAAAAACATAACTTATAGTACATTTACTTAAAAAAGTATTATGGTAAAAATGATAAAAAATATAGTGCTAATTTCAATAACATTTTTTTGCACTATTGGATACAGTCAAACTGAAACAAAAGCAAAATATGTCTTTTTGTTTATTGGAGATGGTATGGGGTTAAGTCAAATTTATACTACCGAAATGTATTTAAATTCGAAACCTAACGAGATTAAATCAGAAAAACTATTAATGAGTAGTTTTCCGGTTAACTCTAATATGACTAACTATTCTGCTAGTTCTTATGTTACTACTTCTTGTGCTGCAGCAACAGCAATGTCTACAGGGTTTAAAACAAATAATGGTATTATAGGAAAATCGCCAGACCAAACAATATCGTATGAAAACATATCTCAGAAAGCTAAAAAAGCAGGTTTTAAAGTAGGTATATTATCTAGTGTAATGATAGATCATGCTACTCCAGCATCTTTTTATGCACATCAAAATTCTCGTAATATGTATTATGAAATTAGTATGGAGCTACCCAATTATAATATCGATTATTTTGGAGGTGGAGGATTCCATCATCCTAAAGGGAAAAAAGGAGATCAACCAGATTCATATCAAAATGCTATAAATAAAGGGTATACCATTGCAAACTCTATAGAAGATATTAGAAATTTAAAAAATGGAGATGAAAAAATAATCGCTATAAATCCAGACATGTATCCTTCAGGAGAATTTCACTGGGCTATTGACCAAAAAGAAGAAGCATTTTCTCTTGCCGATTTTACAAAAAAAGGAATTGAAGTGATTGATAATGACAAAGGTTTTTTTATGATGGTAGAAGGCGGTAAAATTGATTGGGCATGTCATGGAAACGATGGTGTATCTATGGTTCATGAAGTACTAGCTTTTAATGATGCTATTAAAGAAGCCTATGAGTTTTATAAAGAAAGACCAGATGAAACCTTAATAATTGTTACTGCAGACCATGAAACAGGTGCCCTAACTACAGGGATAAATTATGTAACTAATCCAGAATACTTAAAATATCAAATAATTTCAGTTCAAGAGTTTAAAAGAAAAATGACAGAACTTAAAGGTACTGATCCAGAAGTTTCTTTTAATACTATTTTAGAATTAGTACAGGCAGATTTTGGTTTAGGAAACAAGGATGTCGGTTTGTCTTTAGATGATAAAGAATTAGCGCTATTAAAATCTGCTTACAACAAACAGTTTAAAGGAAATAAGAATGTAAACGCAGATGCAGATTATTTAAGTAAAACTGCAGTAAAATCTATTGCTGAAACAGCTGCTTATATTTTGAATAAAAAAGCAGGAATAAATTGGGCTTCTGGCGATCATTCTGGTACACCAGTTCCTGTTAGAGTTATAGGTAAAGGTCAAGAAGAGTTTTCTAAATATTTTGACAATACAGATTTACCAAAAAAAATACAGAAACTTATGGGTATATAAATAAATTATTTTGTTGATTTTATTTTTAAAACATCCTATATAAATAGGATAAAAAAGCAACAATATTTATATTAACTTTAATAAGTATTATAGAGTTTACTCTCAAGAATTAAACGGCCATAACAATGTTATGGCCGTTAGCTTTTACGGCAACAGTAACCAAAATAATTTATACAAGTAGTCTAAACTACCCTCTAATAATTGTTACACTTTAGTAGCTTCTTGTGCTATTATAACTAAATTAGGATTACAGGATAAATGAGTACATTATTCTTACAATGATTTTATAGATGCTCTTGCTAATCTTTAAAATGAAAGTCAATTAAAAATTAATACTGAAGTAAGTATTGAAAGATGTACGTTTTAAAAAGAGTTTTTTTTGATGTTACTACCAATCAAAAGAAGCCAAATTACCTTTAGCAGTTTTAATAAAAATGAAGTTCTAAGAAATTGCTACTTATTAGCTTATTAATTGTTTTAAGTAATTAAACAAACTAGGTATAGCGATAAATTAAACAAGAAATCTAAAAACATATTATCATTTACAGATTTGTCATAAAACTAAAGCTTAGTTATTTTCTAAAATAAAATGAATTTATTGACCTAGGTCAAATAATCTGACTTAAGACAACATTAATTTTGCAATTCAATTATAAAAATATAAAATGGTACTTGCAGAATTAGATACATTACAAACAGTTAATAAAAATAGTCAAGAGCGGGTAGAAAAAGTATTGATGCATCTTAGAAATGGAAAAGGAATTATTTTAATGGATGACGAAGACAGAGAAAATGAAGGTGATTTAGTATTCTCTGCACACCATATGACCAATAAACATATGGCACTTATGATTAGAAAATGTAGCGGTATTGTTTGCCTTTGTTTAACCAACGAAAAAGCAGATTTACTTAAGCTTCCTTATATGGTAACGGAAAACACTAGTAGCTATCAAACACCTTTTACAGTCTCTATAGAAGCAAAAGAAGGCGTAACTACAGGGGTTTCGGCTAAAGATAGATTAACAACCATAAAAGTAGCATCTAATGAAAATGCTACAAGTAATGATTTAGCAAAACCTGGTCATATTTTTCCATTAAGAGCTAAAAATAACGGTGTTCTAGAAAGAAAAGGGCATACTGAAGGTAGCGTAGATTTAATGAAATTAGCAGGCTTAAAACCAGAAGCTGTGCTTTGTGAATTAATGAATGACGACGGAACAATGGCAAAAAAGGACACTATTATTTCGTTTGCAGGTGAACACGATTTGATGGTATTAACTATTCAAGATATTATTCACTATCGTAAATTTGTAAGAGACTACAAGTAAAAAAAACTACTTCGCATTTATTAAATGCATAAAAAAAAGAAGAATATCATTTACTACTAGATGCTTTAGAGCTATGTAAACAATTGTTTAAAATACATCTAAAATAGAATAAAAAAAACCTGCTCTTAATTACGAAAATTAAGAGTAGGTCTTTTTATTATAATACCAATCTGATATTCTAGTTATTGATTTTTAAAAAGTGCTTTGGCATCAATTAAACTCAATTTATCTGCATCATAAAACACTAAATAATCAACACTAAATCGTTTTGATCTACCTGCTAAGGTTAACGTATATTCTTCTCCTTTTTTTAATCCATAGATTAAATTAAAAAACGTGTGTGTCCCTTTTTCTGCGCGTTGTCCCCAATGCCATTCTAATTCTGGTGTATTTGTACTCCCCTCTTGAAAATATTTAATATAATCTTCTAGCTCCGCTTTAGATAAATTTGTTTCTGAAGTAAAATCTCCTTTCATTTTAACAAAACCATCATTACACCAATCACCCTGCGCTCCTTCCAATCGCTTACTGCTCATCATTAATAACCTAAAATTTCCATCTTTAGGTGCCACAAAAGTATATTCTAAAGGTGAATTTGGTTCTCCCGTATTCGCCATATTACCTGTAAACTCAATATGTGCAAACCCAGAAGCTTTTTCAGTATAAAGAGCATCTCCCTTTTTTAAAACGTTCCATTCTTGTAAATCGGAAGTTGTGTTTTCTGCTTCTATAAAAATAAAATCGTTAGAGGTTAGTTTAACCTCTGGTGTTGGATTAGTCATTTCAATAGGTTTGTTTTCAAAAAGAGCTTTCACTTCTTTCCAACCTCCTTTTTCATTTCCATTATCTGGGCCTCCAGTAATTAACCAATATGTTATACCAGTATCCGAAATATCAAAATGTTTTTCTGTATTAGAATCCCAATTCTCTAACTCATCCACTTGGTAAGTATCATCTATATTGTATAACCATTGCCAATTTTTATTTGAGCTATTTTTTAACCATTGCCAATTGTTTATATGTGATTTAAAATCATCTTCTCCATTTGCATTATTTTGGTCAATAATATCATAATAAGTTACAGACGGAAAATCCTTTTTCATATCTGCCCAGGTTTTTTCATTTTCTCCATCGGTATGATCTTCATTCCATGTACTATGAGATATGGCATAAATAAATTGACGTTTATTTTCTGGTGTAGCTTCTATTAAGTTGTAAGCCATTTGCATTGGACCAGCGCAAATAAACCAAAGTGGGTTATTTTTACTGCTTTTTTTAGCTTCTTTAACAAAATTGGCTATTGCAGCTTCCTTTTCAGTTTGATCGTTAAATACTTTAGAAACATCAAGTCCAAAACGTTTAGCACCACCTTTAGCAGCCTCATCCATCATTTTCTCCCAACTTTCTCTAGAGTCTCCTAAATGATTATTATAATCATAATGTACAAAGCGTTTTTCTAAATCTGCATAATGCAAAAGTGCTAGTGAAAAAGCGGTTGCTCCCCAATCGTCTGAATCATGTAAATTTCCATCAGAACTAAAAGCGATACGCCCCTTAGGCATATTAATTTTTGATTTTTGTGCAAAACTTAATAGTGAAGAAATTAAGCATAATACTATTAAGGAATGCTTTAATAAATTGTTATTATTCATTTTTATGTTTTTTGATATTAAATTTATAAAATCTGTACTTTAAATACGACTTCTCTATTTTACAATACTATGTAAAAAGTAATAGGGTCAAGACTAAATGATTTTATCATTCCTTAGCCTTAACCCTATTTATAATTAACCAAGTAATTATTTTAATTATAACTCTTCAAGTTTAACATACTTAACTATAACACTGTTGGTTTGATACCCATTATTCAATAAGATTCTAGCAGCATCTGTAGTGTCATTAGACATTGTAAACTCACCAGTAAATCTTGTGGATTCTGAATCTGAAAGTGCTAAAGTCTCATTTCCGTAGTAATTTGAATAACCATGACGTCCATCTCCATCACCAACACTAAAACTAAAATCAAAACCTCCTTCACCAGGAACAGCCATTAATTCTATAGTAATTTTATATTTTGCACCTTTCTTCAAAGTAATGCCTGGTTTATACAATTGTAAAGAATATGTCTGTTCTCCTACAACAATATTATCAGAAATCATAACTCCATCTTTAGCATAAACATTAGAAGAACCACCATCAGAACCTTGGTTGGTCCAACCATCTATACCGTCAGTGAAATTAGATTCGTACAAAATCTCCGATCCCAAGGATATGGAAATAGTATCTGTAATTCCTGGATAACTAACAACGATTTCCGAAGTACCGTCTACATAAGTTGTTCCTTCTGCTGGGTTTGTAGTAATACCATAGATATCAAAATCTTGTGAATTAACAATTAAGTCCTCTTTTCCAGAAATAGCTAATCTTACGCTTAAATCTTGAAGATTTATCAATTCATCTGCAATATATAGAGTTTTCGATGGTTTCATCTCTAAAGTCATTCCTGTAACATTAATTTCGTTCACTGTTATAGGTATTCCTACCGCAAATCCAGAACCTGTCATTGCTTGAACTTCATTATCCGTAGCCTTCAATTTATCTTCATTGGCTGGCGTGGTCGTAACTCCAAAAGAAGCAAAATCTTCAAAAGAAAGCTCAAGTTCAAGTCCACCTGGAAGCATATAATTAATAGCTGTACCCTCAAGATTCAACCTTTCCCCTATATCATATACGTTTTTTGTAGGACCAGTCACTAAAGTAGCGCTTACCGGTTCAAATGCAATTACATTAATAGATTGAGTAACCTTTGCTTCTGTTTCTAAATAAGAAATAACAACAGCTGTATTACTTACTGCAAGAATATCACCATTCATTGGTGTAGTTCCAAACTTTTTACCAAAATCAGCAAAAGCTACATCAGTAGTAGTTCCATCCTCTTGTACCGTAGTAATTAAAAGGCTAGATAAATCTAATTTTTCTCCGCTTACATAATTCTTCTTAGGTTCAGTTTTTACAATTAGCTCTACGATATCATTGGTAACCTCAATAGCTTGAATCATACCTTTATCCGAATTATCTATTGTTATAATCAGAGCTTCATCAGAAAAATCTAATACTTTTCCATTAACTGGCTCTGTGGTAATACCTTTTGCGTCAAAAGAAGCATAAGGTATATCTTCACCACTCTCTCCTTCACCTAAGGTGATTACCATACTGGTAAGGTCTAATGTTTCTCCCAAAACATACTTTACTTTGGGTTGCGTTTTCATTGAAATACCACTTAATCTCGAATAGGAATTTTCTTCATCACTACTACAAGACGTGCACAATAATACCAAAGGCAATACAATGGCAACGAGCTTAAATAGTAAATTATTTATATTTTTTATCATTATCTATAGGTCTTTAAGTTCAACTGTAAACTCTTCAAAAATAGCTGTTCTATCTCGTATTACTAGAGTATCCTTTACGGTATGTGTCTCTGCATTAACGGCATCTTTATAAGTATAATTTAAATAAATTACATCTTTTTTATTTCCTCCAAAAGAATCTCCGTCTTCAACAAATTGACCAGTACCTGTAACCCCATAAGGATCGTTTTTATAACTACTTATAGTACAAGTGTTATCTGCATTAAAAGAAAGTTCCATAACAACATTTCCTGGACTAGAGTTTTCACCACGTCCAATAAGATTTTGATATTTAATCTTATCCATACCAGCTGTTTCTAAAAGTGTTAATTCATCTCTCTCTACAAAATCTGCATTGTATACTCTTCCTACTGTAGCGGTAGGCTCTGTAATCATATCATTACCTCTTCTAAGGTAGTTCCCATGAAATCTGTTCATAAATTTAATACCAAATAAGGTATAATCCTTTGGAAGCACATCCCAATCTAATGGATTTAGACGATCTGGATTAGCTATAAAACTTCTTCCTACAGACAAAGTATCCAAATTATCTGCCTTAGTCATTACTAAAGGAATTACATAATTAGTAGTATTTACCTTTCCAAACGACAATGTGTCTTTAAAAAATGCATCACGTAATTGAACCTGAATCCTACCCTTGGTAGAACCTACCGGAATAGATACAGGGCTTACAGTTTCAAACGTGTAATACTCTGCAGGAAGTGCCTTTACATTAGCTACGTTGTTTAAAATACTATTATCTACTTCAAAATAGATTTTTCTTTCTATATCGTTAGTATACACCCCTGTCATTAAGGCTGTTATTTCAAACCTATGATCATTATCGTTATCGTTAAAGGCTAAATCATAATCTCCTAGGATTAGAGTACGTGCTGGGTTTTGATAAGGAAAATAAGCTCCTTGAAACTCGAAATCATCAAACTCAGGTTCGCTATTGCTACATGATAAAGCTATCAGAGCACCTATTAATAAAACTATATTTTTTGTATTCATTAATGAAGAATTAATTGTTATTAAACATATTTTTGGATTTAGTTCCCGGTAACCTACCGGGAACTTAAACCAAATCTAATTTATTTCTGGTTATCCAATAGGTTACCAACCTTGGTTTTGTACTAATTGGTTAAATTTAACTATCTCGTTTTGTGGTATTGGTCCGTAGTTAGCATTACTATTATAAATTCTAGATTCCACATTTAAAATTGTATAATTGGCCCCATTAAATTTAGCTCCTTTAACGTTAGGTATTGTATTAAGAATACCCCATCGTCTTAAGTCATACAAACGATACCCTTCAAAACAAAGTTCTAATCTGCGTTCGTTTCTAATCAATTCTCGCATATCTGCTTTAGAAGTAATACTAGATAAATAAGCATCCCCACTACTTTGACCTACTCCAGCTCTAGATCGGATAGCACCGATTATAGAACGAGCACTCATACCATCTACCATATTATCAGGACCTCCCAATTCATTGGCAGCTTCAGCTAACAATAGATATAGATCCGTATAGCGTAGATAAATATTCATTTTTTCTGTTGTGGTTGTACTTCCATCGTTACTAATTACTAAATCTGGAGCTAACAATTTCTTCATATAGAAACCAGAACGTGTAGATTTACCTTGTACCTTATCTACTTCATTACTACCACCACCTACACCGGTATTGATAACTCTACCATTAAGATCGTTTCCGTTGTACAATATATACAAAGCCAAACGAGGATCTCTATTGGTGTATGGGTTAGCCGCATCGTAATCTGGGTGAGAAGTAGAGAACGGAGTACCGTCTAACATTGGAAATGCATCTACTAAGTTCTGAGTAGGATTTACAGCTCCATCTCCATTTAAAGAAGGTGGAAAATTATTTTCCTCTACAAATGCAGAAGTAAATACATTTTCTCTCCACAGCACTTCTGGAAATGTACGAGTACCGTTTGGGAAATCATAAAAGTTGGTCAACCCGTTAGGATCTAATCCAGCTACTCCTCCATTATCGTTCAATAAATCAGCCAAAATATTAGCTGCTATTTGGTAATTACCTCCTGATCCGTTTAAGAATGCGGGGCTAGCTGCTAACATATTCATTTTTGCTTGAATAGCTTTGATAATCCTTCCACTAACACGTCCATCTTGAGAATTACCAAAAACAAACTGATATCTTTCAGTATCAATACCGTCATATCTTGAGGGGCGCTTTGAAAGATCACCATCCCAATCCATTGGTAAATACTCTAAGGCTTCCTCTAAATCTGTATTGATACGAGCCACCGTTTCTTGAAAGCTTAATCTTGGTATATTAAAATCAGCATCAAAAGACAAGAAATCAGAAATATAAGGTATTCCTAATAATTCGCCTGAATTGCTTTTTCCTCCATGTTCTTGTAAAATCCAGAAATGTCTTATTCCTCTCAAGGCAATCGCTTCACCTAGCATTCTTTCCTTAAAAAGTTGATTGGTAACTGTATCTCTTTTCCAAGATACATTATCAATAACTTCCATGAAATTGTTCAAATATAGGATTTGTTCATACTGTCCCCATCTACTTGAAAATGCATTTTGAGCATTCCATTCTCCTGTAGCCATACGTCTAAAATCGTTAACAACGTTATTAACAGCATCGTCTGTAGCTACGTCACTAAAAGAATACTGATTTGGCATTCCCTCATAGCCATTAAGCAGTAAGCCTTCGGCAAAGGAGGGATCATTGTTCAATCGATTCTCTCCTTGTAAATTTTCATCCAAAGGCTCGATAGTACAAGCTCCTAAGGATAAGAGAACGATAGCTATCGTTGTATATTTAAAAAAATTTTTCATATCTAAAATCTATTTTTTTAGTTAAAACTTCATTCTAAGTCCCAAAGAATAGTAACGGTACATTGGGCTATTATTCAATTGCAGTTGGCGAATGTCCTTATTTTTTGAAATCTCCGCCAAGTTTGATCCGGAAGCGTACACACTAAAATCTTCCATGTTCATCTTATCTACCCAATTTTTTGGCAGATCATATGTCAATTGTACCCTTTGTAACCTAAAGTTACTATTGTCATACAACCAAAAGGTAGAGTTGTTACCAAAATTGTTTGTATTTGTTAAGGAAGACAATCTTGGAAAAGTTGCCGTATTAGCTGTTTCTGGTGTCCAACGACCACGAACTACTTCAGAGTATTTTTGATCTCCTTGAGGGCGATAATAATTACCATCGGCTACACCATTACCACCAACTTCTGCAGTTAAAAGTGCAAAAAGCGTAAAAGGACCATAATCTAAGGTAATATCAGAACTGAATGTCCAAGGTGAATCCCATCTACCTATAGAAACTTCATCTTGATTGTTTACCACTCCATCGTTATTTATATCTTTATAACGAAGATCTCCTGGCTGTAATGCCCCGAACTGAGTAGGTATACCTGCATTAAGGGAACCATCTGTGTTAAAATCATCTTCACCAAAGAAGCCTATAGACTCTAAACCAAAAATAGCATTCACAGGTTTCCCCTCTCTATTCTGATAATCGTCTGCATAAACTTCATCTACCTTCTTTCTAGTAGAATTAGTGTATAATACTCTAGCCCCGATGTTCATCCCAAACTTACCAAAACGATCCAAATAGTTAGCACCGAATTCAAAACCAGAATATTTATCAGCGTTAAAATTAGAGAAAGGTCTAAACCCTCCATAGTATTCTGGGTACACAGTGGTTGCATTGATTACTTGATCTGTCATATCTGATCTAAAAACATTGGCCTCTACCCATAATTTTTTACCAATTAAGGCCTCAAAACCAAGGTTATAATCCATTCTTTTCTCCATACCCAAATTATTGTTCTGTCCTCTGTCTATTGTGGTGTATTGATTATTGAAACCAGAACCATTTGATGCGTCTCCCCAATTATAAGAACCTCCATCTTGTTGATAAATGGCATCATATAAAAAATACCCATCAATACCTACATCAGAATAAACAACTCCCATAGAAGATCGTATTTTTAAATAATTCAACCAAGAAGAATCCTTTAAAGAATCTTCCTCAGTAAGTACGTATGCAAAACCTAATGTTGGAGCAAACTTACCACGATTACCTTCTGCTAATTTTATAGAATGTACGTAAGAAGCATTAAAATCGAACATCAATTTGTTCTTGTACGTATAGTTAACACTCATTCCTAAATGGTTATTCTTATCAGATTGCTCTTCATCTATAACCTGTGTGCTATTAGCAAGCGCTATTATAGAAGCATTGATCTTGTGATTTTTACCTAACATCTTCTCGTAGTTAATCATCCCGTAGAAACCATAACGAATAGTAAACAGATTAGAACTAATATTCTCATTTTGCTCTGTACGGTCATTTTCCCTTACGTTTACCAATCCTACAATCTTATTATCATCGTTCCAGGTAGGTTCGTATGCAGCAAAGTCGTTTTCACTACTAGTGTTATATAAATTATAAAAATCAAAACTTAAATATGTTTTAGCAGATAAGCCTTCTGTAATAGCACTCAAGTCAAAATCAATGGCATTGTTTACCTGACTTATTCTTGTTACGTTAGTTCTACTACCTCCAGCATATACACTACCCAAAGGCACATTGTCTTTAAAATTTTGATTTCCTCCAATAAGGAATCCATTAAATTTTTTGGCTGCCTGTAATACCCCTGCTAATTCTGGATTACCGGTAACATCTATAGCGCTTATAGGTAATAAAGGAGCATATAGGTTAGGTCTAAAATTATTTCCTGCATCATAAAGATTGGTTAAAGAAGTTGTATTCTGTTCAATAATAGCAATCATATCAAAGCTACTCTTAATCCAGTCATTTACTCTAAAATCGATATTTCCACGAACATTAAAACGCTTAACACCTTTATCATTATCGGTAACATTTTGTATGGTTTGATCGCTTTTAAAACCAAGATTGATGTAATATTTGGTATCATCTACTGCTCCAGAGAAATCTGCCACTACATTGGTAAATGAAGCGTAATCTTTCATATATTCACTACTGTAGAAATCTACATTAGGATATCTAAAAGGATTAGTTCCACTAGCATGATTTGCAATTGCTTCATCTGTAAAACCAGGATTCCGAGCTAGCCCATCATTGGCTCTAGCTTCATTAAAAAGCGTCATATATTCAGCAGAGCCTAGATAATTTGGCATACTAGTAGGGGCTTTAATTCCCGAACTAATACTTACATTAAACTCTTGCTTTTCCGTACCACGTTTCGTTGTTACAACGATAACCCCATTCTTACCCATAGCACCATATAGCGCTACTGCATTGGCATCTTTTAAAATGGTAATTTCCTTGATTTCTTCCATATTAAGCAAATCGACGCTTCTACCTGGAATACCATCCACAACGATTAAGGCAGAACCTAAACCACGAATGTTGTCGCTTCCTTTAAGTCCTAGCATTCTACCAGATAAAGCATCTCGAACCCATTGGGTGTTATCATACTTAAGGAAATCTCCGGGTTCTATAGTAGATATCGAACCTACCACGTCTATATTCTCCCGATTCTGGAATCCTAAGTTTACTTCTTCCTTAATTTTGGATACCATTTTATTGGTATTCCTTTTAATGGAATCAGTTGTTGCGGTTAGATCATTGTCCTGAGCGGATAATGTAAGGGAAAACATCACAGAGACGCAACCGAACAACAATGATTTTTTATATTTATTAAAGTGTGTCATAGATTATTTATATTAACAAATAGTGAAAACAGTTTTAATTTTACCATCCCGGGTTTTGTGGGAATCCAGCGTACAATTCCGTATCATTCTGAGGAAATGGTAACCAATAATGTTTTTCCTCAAAAACTTTAGTACGTATTATCTCTTCTTGGAAGTTGATTGGTTTTCCAGCAGAATTTCGGTCAAAACGGATACCTGTTTTCAAACGATATTTCATTTCTGTACCCAATTTCCAACGTCTTACATCCATCCAGCGGTGATTTTCGTAACTCATTTCTACGGCACGTTCTCTACGGATCTCATCCATAAATTTGTTTACACTGGTTAAATTCTGTGGTTTAACATTTAAACTACCGTCTGGAACGGCACGTTCACGTATTGCGTTTACCGCGTCTACTGCAGACATATTGAATCCAGGTGCTTTTCCGTCTAAGCCATAAGCCATTACAGCAGCCTCTGCATACATCAGGTATACGTCGGTAAGCCTTACATGAGATCTCCAACCAAATGCTTCTACATTATCGAACTTATTAAAATTTCTTGGAGACCATTTTCTCATACCATATCCTGTTAGGGAACCAGTATTTTGATTAGGATTACGGTGTGCTCCATCATTATAAAGTTGGGCATATCGGTGTACTTCATTAGCGCCAGTAGCGGCTCCTATATTGTCAATCAACTGATCACCATCTACCACAATCCATTTATTAAAACGAGGATCTCTATTTTTCCAAGGATCTTGAGGATCGAACAAAGGACTATCATCACATGCCAACCCATCTTTCATTCCAAAATAATTATGGATATAGTTATGGGTAGGGGCTGCACCTGTATCACCTGAACTCATTGCAACATCTGTTAACTGCCATATAGACGGTAAATACTTAGGATACCAACCTACGTTTCCTGGTTGACTTAAAATAAACTCAGAAGAATAAGGATACTGTCCGTTCTCTGAATAGAACACAGAACCATAATTATCCCAAGGCACTAATTGATACCTAGGCATTTGTATTACCTGAGCCAAAGCTTCTGCAGCTTTCATACTCAATTCCTTATTATATCCATAGGTACTACTACTACCTTGCATTAATGGACTAGCTGCGTATAAAAGATTCTTACCTTTCATAGCCATCGCAGCACCTTTGGTTATACGGAACATATTCTGTCCTCTAGTCTTCGCTCCAGGAGCCCAAGTTGCATCGTCCCACTCTATAGGAAGTAACGCAATAGCTTTATCAAAGTCTTCATCTATTTTTAATGCTGTTTCAGACCATTCTGCAGGTCTTGGTAACTGCCAATCATCCTCTAAAACTCTGTCTATATATGGTATAGAACCCCAGAATTTCATAATTTCATGATGAAAAAATGCTCTAAAGAAGTACGACTGTCCTAAAATAGCATTCCTTTCTTGTTGCGTAGCATTTACCATTAAGGTCTCTACATTTTCAATAGCTATGTTTGCTTTTCTAATACCTTTCCAGCTACTTACCCAAACAGAACTTCTATCAAAAGGATAGTCTGCATTAGTATCTTTTGCATCATTACCACCAGAACCTTTGGCAATCTTAAACATACCTCTTTGATTTGCCCATTGACCATATTCTCCTTGATCTACTGCAAAATCGAACATCCAAGTACGATTATTAACCGATTCTTCACCATAATAGCCGTAGTACTGCCAGAAAGCTCCAGCATAATCAACCATCATAGCATACATTTCCTCTACCCAACCTTGAGAATTATTAAAATCTTTAAAGACTTCATTGATACTTAGGTCGGTTTCAAGTGTTTTATCTAAGTATTCTTCGCAAGAAACAGTAAGTGTTCCTATCAAAAATACGCAGCATATTATTTTAAATATTTTTTTCATTGTTATCGCTCTTAAAAGTTAATATTTAACCCTAGGTTAATTCTCCTAAACGAAGGATAACTACCCCTAAAATTACCATCTTCATTGCTCAATCTATCATCTGGAAGCTTTGACCAGAAAGCCAAATTGTTTCCGTTTAGGAACAACCTATAGCTGCTACCTTCTTTGGAATCAAAAGTATATGCAAATTCCATATTTTGTAATTTGATAAATGATGCATCATACCATTGTCTATAAGAATCTGTACTGTGTTGTGTGTTATTAAATCCACTAAGAACATGTTCTCCATCAGGATTATCTTTGCTCCAATAGTCTGAAAGAAAATCAAAGTATAAGTGAGATTCACCAACAAATGTTCTGTCTTGATATGATTTGGTAGCATTGTTAACCCCATAAAACTGAACACTAAAACTAAATTTCTTGTAATTAGCACCAAAGCTTAAGTTAAAAGTATTTAGAGGACGTTCTGTATATCCAAAAGGTACTTGGTCATAATCTCCACTTACAAAACCATCCATGTTCCAATCCTGCTCATCATAGAAACCAGGTCTACGTGCACTTTGGTTACTCTCTTGAGGATACGAACCATATACATCATCCCAATTCTCTAATAGATCTCCCCTTATTAATTCACGCGGTTGACCTATAGAAAATCCTGCCTCTTTTTGATATGAAGGTCTAAGTTTAGGATCTTCCTTATAAATTATCTCATCCTTGGTATAAGTGTAGGCAAAATTTCCATTAACACTCCAATTCTCTGTAAGTTGTTGATTATAATTAAGAACCATCTCCAAACCTTTTACAGTCGTTTTACCTAAGTTAACATCTGGCGGCTGAAAACCAAAAAAACTAGGAACACTACGGTCATTAGCAGGGATAACAATATTATCACGATCCTCCTTAAAGAAATCCACATCTAAGGTAAACATATTATTTAATGCAGCTAATTCAAAACCAATATTGGCTTTCGTTGAGGTCTCCCATTGCAAATTAGGGTTTCCGATTATAGCTTCTTTATAAAAAGTATAAGGAGATTTATCCCATTTGTTACTATTGTTCAAAAAAGCACTTCCTCCACTTCCCCACTGAGAAACATAACCCCATCTACCACCTGAAGAATCATCACCTACAACACCGTAAGAACCACGAATCTTAAGTTTGTTTAACCAACTTTCTGTTCCGCTCATAAAATTCTCATTAGTTACCATCCAACCTAGTGCTACAGAAGGAAAAAGATCGAACCTAAAACCTGGTCCGTATTTCTCCGATCCGTTATAAGCTCCATTCACATCAATAAAGTAACGACTATCATAATTATAGGTAGCTCTGGCCACCCAATCTTCCCTATATCTTGGAAATTCATTACCTATAGCATACTCTTCTCTATTCATTAAAGCTAACAGACCTACGGTATGTTTGTCTCCAAAAACACGATCATAATTTAAAGAAAGCTGATAAAACAAACGTCTACTAGAATTATTATCATTAATTGTCAATCCGTTTCTAGACCATGGTTGAACCACATAATCAAATTGATTTTCACCTGAAGGTGTCACATAATAAAAGGTTCCATCATCATTATAAATCTTAAAAACCACATTATCATCTGCATCAACTTTAGGATCATCAATCCCCTCATTACCTCTAAAGTTGTTATCAAATGATAACGAACCTCTTAAACTTAAACCTTCTGTAATAAAGTCTAATTTTTGTTGTAGGATAAAATCTGTATTTACCTGTACCCTATGTTCATTGACATCACTTCTTGCTGTTAAAGAAACCGCAGGGTTAAGAACATCATATCTGTTAGGATCTGCACGCCCATAAGAACCATCAGGATATAAAGGATAAAACAAATCTGGCGACAATTCATAAATACTATTGTTAAGTAATGATCTATCAACACTTGTACCTCCTTGAACTCCATAATAACCAGAAAGGTTTACAGAAAGACGCGTAGATTTTGTTATGTCAAAATCTATATTACTTCTAAAGTTAAAACGATTGTAAGAAAACTCTGTAGTATAACCTCTTCCAGTATCAAAGGCATTTGCGTCATAAATATCCCCTACGTGGTTATAGTTAATTGCTCCAAAATATTTTACAGTTTCAGTACCACCTCTAATAGAAAGATCTACCTTATAATCCATGGCGAAATCCTTTTGAGTTGTTTTTATCCAATCTACATTTGGATACACATACTGATCAGTATCATTAATTGGATTTCTATATCTATCTGCAATCGACTCAGGTACATAAAATTTCCAAGCTCCCTCATTAGCAGGTACAGAACGCTCAATAGACTCATTGGCAACTTTTATACCATTATAAGAATCGTATTTTCCTGGTAATTTAGATGGCTTTTTCAAAGTAGAACTAGCCGTTAAAGAAAGTTGAGCCTTACCAATTTTACCACGTTTTGTAGTAATAAGAATAACCCCATTAGCTCCTTTTACACCAAATACAGCAGTAGCAGAAGCATCTTTTAATACAGAGATACTCTCCACATCATTGGCATTTACATCGTTCATACTACGCTCTATACCATCTACCAAAATAAGTGGTTGCCCACTTCCGTTCCAACTACTCTTTCCACGAATAAAAATATCTGGAGACTCTTCTCCTGGACGACCAGTAGAAGATACAGTGGTAACACCTGGTAAACGCCCTGTAAGTGCTTGCCCTACAGTAGATACACCACCAGACTTTAACAGTTTATCTCCTGAGACTTGCACGATAGAACCTACCACACTTTCTTTCTTTTGTTTACCGTAACCGACAATTACAATTTCATCTAGACTAGCTACATCTTCTCCTAGTTCTACATTAATTGTAGTACTACCTGTAACTGCCATTTCTAAAGTTTTAAATCCTAGATAAGAAAACACTAACGTTTTGGTTCCCGAAGTTAATTCAATAGAATAGTTTCCGTCAAAATCTGTTGTTGTTCCCCTAGTCGTTCCTTTTTGCACTACACTTACTCCTGGTAAGGTTAGTCCGCTTAGATCTGTGACAACACCCGTAATCTTTTCCTGTGCTTGCACATTAACAGCTGTAAAACTGCAGAAAACAAGTGCGAGTAACAACATAAATCCCGAAACTGGTTTCTCGTTTTTTAGTTTTTGCTTCATTTTTTGTTTTAAATTTAATTATAATTTGAATCGATTGAAATAAGAATCTAGAAAAGAAACTTATAATAACATGCACAATTTTACAAAACTTTAACACTTAAGTTATACTGTAATATAGTGATAGTTTTAAAATTTTACCCTTTTTATATAGAAAATTACCCCTAATATTTGTTACAAAACTACTATTTTTATAACAAATATTACATATTTAGTAATTTAAACCTATATTTTAATATTATCTGCAATATAAACAGACACAAAGTAAGAATACCATCAAAACCCGTTACTACACTATTTCTACTACCTTGTTGTAGAATATTAGTACCAATAGCTGGTATACTCGTTTATGCCTCGGTTACGAAACCTTTAACAGTAACAGTCTTCTGAGGATTCTCATTGGCCCAAATAGTAAAATGGGACATAAAATGAGTAATACAAAGAGCCCCGTTTTACTGCACAAATTAAAACCGAAAAAGGGCTGTTTTGCATAAAGGATTTGTTTTGTCATACATTTAAATCTTTTTTTAATAACTTATATCTATAAGTTTTGGTTGATACTTGTTTTAACCGGCCAATTTTACTCTTTTAGTAACTCTACTTAACATGGCCTAAATCTAACTAATACATAATTTCATTGTTTTTACTTCATACCATTATATTAACCGCTCTTTTTAAAAACGCACTGTTATTCATCTAGTTATAGTACGTTGCTAAGCCGTCCTCAATGTTAAAGAAATCTTAAAGAAATAATAAATAAAATTAAAGCATCTAATGTAATTAATGTTGCATTAACCTGTATTTACTACGTTTGTGCAGTATAAATTACAAAAGGTGCAACATATAAAATGATCTAAGTTATTTTTAAAATTTGATAAAAAGATTAAGTTTATACGGACCAAAATAACAATTCAAATTCTAAGACAACCCTTTGAAAACTAGTAACAAGACATTAAAAATAGCCTAAGACAACTAATAATACTGCTTTCTTTTATATCTATATATAAGTATAAAAATTACCCCAAATTGAGTGCATTAAACAGTAAATATTAGAAATATGGCTAAAAAAACGCACTGTTAAAATTTTGTTGAAATAACTTAATAAGTGTAAATGCTAAGGCAGTAAATCTTTGTTTATATTATTAGAAAGGTATTTAATTTAAGCTATTTTGGAAACAATAAATAACAAATCAAGACTAGAATCAATCAAAAATAAAATTTAGGAAGAATGTTATCGTTAAAATAAAAGAAGTAATCTTAAATCTATACTATTTATAACATTAGTATCTTTTGCTGATAGCTTAAAATTTGTTCTCTACCAGGTTAAATTAATATAATAAAAGATAAAATACCAACATATAAACAAGCTTTAATGTGAAATTTCACAAACTCTTATGTGCAATATTAAAACTAATTGAAAGCCCCAAAATTGAGGTATTATTAATTTTTATATTCATTCAAAAAAATTTTAATAGTACTTAGAAATTTTCTTTTATGATCCTAATTTTTGTAACAAGCTACCTAATACCTTTATTATTGATCATATTAATTAAAAAATTTAACTTTATAAAATTTTTAACGTAGAAAGCATTTAGAAATAAAAAACACTAATTGCTGTGGTTTCTAATTATTAACTAATATCTTATATAAAACGACAAAATTATCAGATCTAGCAATCTTTATTATACAATCACATTGGGTTTGTCATTATATATTTAATATTTTCTTTTAAGGTAAAAAGAGAACATTTTAACTTCTTTAGGGATCTTTACAGACTTATTTTTTACACTTCCCATATCATATCATCAGAATTTAATAGAAGTAATTATATCGGCCTTAATACTATCTGGTATCCTATTTAGTGTAAGATTACAGTTAAAAAACCATACATTAAAAGAAGCTTATTTAAGTATTGTAAGGTTTATTTACATCAAAGTATTGTATACTACTTCTTATAAAAGATAAAAAGTTAGTCCAAATTTTAATATTTTAGTATTTATAACTTCTCCGCTTATAGTACTATTTTTAAAAACTGGTGTTAAACCATAGTAAAGGTTTATATTAAACTCATCATAACCTGTAGAAAGTGTTAAGCCGTACTGCAATTTATTATAACTAGAAACATTCTTGAATTTAAAAGTATTATTGCTATCATTATCAAATTGAAATCTATTAGCAAAGTTGTAAGAGAATTTAATACCACCATACACCCTCCAAAAACTATATTTAGTCGCTGTAGAAGTTCTCCATCTAAATTCTAATGGAAACTCTAAGTTATGTGATTTAAACAAATTAGCACTAATACTAGCATCACTACTAAAAGTAGTTGTGTTATTTATTTCTTCTACTTTAAGCTCATGATTAAAAAAATCAAATCCATACCCTACTCCTGCTGCTACAGATATACTACCCTGTTTATTTAGAATTACATCTTTCATAAACCCAATAGAAAGTCCATAGGAAAAATTACTTTTAGATATTTCTTGTGGTTGATCTACAAATTGTGCGTAAGAAACTCCAATATAAATTTGATCTTCTGCATATCTGTCACCTAGATTTAAGGAGTCTTTCTGGGCAAAAGCTCCAAATACATTAATTAATATTAAAAGGAGAGTTAAAACTGTTTTCATATATAAATTTAACGAATTATAAATATAGAATATTTCATTAATACATTTTAATTTAAAAAAAAAAACATAAAAAAAAGGATAATCCATTGAATTATCCTTTTCCTTAAAAATTATATTATATAGATTACTCAGTCTTTTTAGAAGCAGAATAACTAATTTTAAGAGCATTTACGTCTCTTAATTTTAATCTAATGTCTGTAATTGTACCAACACTAGATTCTGTATCTGCCTTAATAGAAGTTGTCATAAATGGAACTTCTGCTTCAGAAACTTTAGATCTTGCATTTATTATAAATGCAGGAACTTCATCCGCAGTAGCAATTTTATCATTCAATTGAATTCTATTAAAACTCGTACCATATTTAGCATCCTTTGCTTTACCAACATAAATTGTTGTTACCAAACTTTTATGCTCTAATTTCTTTACTTCTGTTGCCGAAGGTAACCTTGGAGCATCAATCTGTAAAGAAGTTTCTCTCATGGTAGTAGTTACCATGAAAAAGAATAACAACATAAATACAATATCAGGTAAAGCTGCAGTATTTACTCCTGGCATTCCTTTCTTCTTTTTTCTAAATTTAGACATACTGTTAAATTTTAAAAATTAATTTGTAGGTTCTTGATCTGAAATAATCTGAGGATAAGCTGTTTTAATAAATTCAACTCTATTCTTCAAATTTTCATTAGTCCTATCATCCTTATAAGCTTCTTCAAGTTCTTCAAAAGGGATTTTGTATTTCTCAACACTTAATCTATTTCTTAAAAAACTATAAGCTTTTAACAATTCATCTTGAACAGTTAAATAAGTTCCATACTCTGTTAATCTATCACTCTGTACCGATATAATTGCTTTGTTAGGGTGATCTGAAGAATCATCACTTCTTTCACCTTTACAATAAGCACATGGTCCACTAGCAACACCATTTTCAACTTTACCTTCACCTCCACCATTGTCTACAAAAGCAATAGCAGCTTCTTTTAGGTCTTTAATATCCATTCTTTCGCCTTCAACTAAAAGCTCATTATTTCTATTAATGTTTACCTCAAAAATGTTTTTTTCTTTAATAACAGGTGGTACATAATCTGCTGGTGGTTTTTCAGAAAGTTTTTTGGAAACTCCTGAATCCACATTCATGGTTGTTGTTACTAAGAAAAAGATTAACAGCAAGAAGGCAATATCTGCCATAGAACCTGCATTAATTTCTGGATTCTCTCTTCTTGCCATATTATTATGATTTTATTAATCCTTTTACTAAATCGTATACAAAGAACAAACTAGCTACTAGGCCTAGACAAACGCTATACCATATACCTGTTCCTACCCATTGGTTACTAGAAGTACCTGCTTCTCCACCTTCTAGTACTTTTCCTTGTGTATCAAGCACAGCACTACTATCTGCTAAAAAGTAAGCAAAAACTAATACTACACCTAAAGCAGCAACTCCTACTAAAGTCTTTTTCAAATTTTCTGGATTTGTAAAAAGGCTAAATAAAGATAGCAACAATGTTGTACCTACTGCAAAGTAAAGTAATATAGTAGAAAATGTCACTATACTACCAACAGAACCACTTAAGGCTGCTGTGTCTCCCTCATCACTCATAAAGATGTTGATAAAGAGAAAGGCTCCAATTACAGCTATTACAGCTATAAATATGTTTAAAATTTTTGATAAATTATTTTTCATAATGTATCTTATTTTTTATATTTCACTAATAAATCTATTAATTGAATAGATGCATCTTCCATGTTGTTTACAATACTATCGATTTTAGAAACGATATAATTATAAAAAATCTGTAAAATAATAGCTACAATTAAACCAAATACGGTTGTTAATAATGCTACTTTAATACCAACTGCTACTACTCCAGGAGAAATATCATTTGCTACTGCAATCATATCAAAAGCCTGAATCATACCAATTACCGTACCCATAAACCCAAGCATCGGTGCTAAAGCAATAAATAAAGATAGCCATGAAATGTTTTTCTCTAAAAGTCCCATTTGAACTCCTCCATAAGAAACTACAGCTTTTTCTGCAGCATCTACTCCTTCATCTACTCTGTCTAAACCTTGGTAAAAGATAGATGCAACTGGTCCTTTAGAGTTTCTACAAACTTCTTTAGCAGCTTCTACACCACCAGAACTTAAAGCTTCATCTACACTAGCTACTAATTTCTTAGTATTAGTTGTTGCCAAGTTTAAATAAATAATTCTTTCAATTGCAATTGCTAAACCTAAAATTAAGGCTACTAATACAATTCCCATAAATTCTGGGCCACCTTCTATAAAACGTTGTTTTAATTCTTGGTGGAAAGTTTTTGACTCTTCAGCTGCTTCTTGTGCGAAAGTTGATTGAATAGCTCCAAAAAACATAAATCCTGTTACGGATAGGACATTTACTACTTTTTTCATCTTTGTTATAATTAATTTTTAATAGTTAACGGGTTAAAGATATTAATTTTCATCTCAAAAAAACAATATGAAAGGCAATTTAACTAAAATAATTAAAAAATTACCCCTCTAATACTTTTGAGAGTGCCAAGTAACAAAAAAATATTGAGCATTTAAAAAAAAAATCAATCTATTTGATGTTAAAAACTTCATTTAACTCAATTATATGTTTAAAAATGATAATTATCAGTTAATTCGCCTCTTAAAGATTTTTCAAAAAAATGTATAAACTCCTCATCTGATAGGTTTTTATCTAATAAGTACATTAATTTGGCAATAGCAGACTCTGTGGTAATATCTCTACCATTAATAACCCCCATTTCTAAAAGCAGTAAACTTGTATCATAATGCCCCATCATTACCCGACCACTTATACATTGGGTTACGTTTACAATTTTAATACCTTTCTCTATTGCCTTTTTTAACAAACCAATAAAACTTTCTGAATTTGGTGCATTACCAGCCCCATACGTTTCTAATACAACTCCTTTTAAATTTGGAATATTTAAAATACTTTCTATCACTAAATTTGATATTCCAGGAAACAGTTTTAAAATAACTACTTCCTCAACCAATTTTTTTCTAACAATTAAAACATTATCTTTATTATTAGAGTGTTGAACAATATGCTCATTAAATTTAAGATGCACACCACTTTCTGCTAATGGAGGAAAATTTAAAGAGGTAAAAGCCTCAAATTCTTCAGAACTTATTTTTGTTGTTCTATTTGCTCTGTATAATTTGTATTCAAAATACAAACAAACTTCAGATATAATGGGCATTCCATTTTTATTTGCACTTGCAACTTCTATTGAGGTAATTAAATTTTCTTTAGCATCGGTTCTTAAATCTCCAATTGGTAGTTGAGATCCTGTAAAAATGATCGGTTTTTGCAAATTTTCTAACATAAAACTTATTGCAGAAGAAGTATACGCCATAGTGTCTGAGCCTGATAAAACCACAAAACCATCAAATTTTTTATAATTTTCTTCAATAATTTCTACTATACTTATATAATATACAGTATTCATGTTTGATGAATCTATGGGCTCTTCGAAAGAAATACTTTCTATAGTACAGTTTAACTGTTGTAATTCTGGAATCTTTTCTACAATCTGACTAAAATCGAATGCTTTTAAGGCATTTGTTTTATAGTCTTTCATCATACCAATCGTTCCGCCAGTATATATAAGTAATATTTTAGGTTTCCTTGTCATTTTGTCATTTTTATCTTCCAAATAATAAATTGGAATACTTTATGTTGTAAATTTATCAAAGAAAAGTGAAATACAATTTTTAAACAATATAATTTATGATAGGATTCTATATTTTAATTGGTGCAATTGCTTTAGCGAGCTGGTTAGTAAGTAATACGCTGAAAAACAAATTTAAAAAATACTCTAAAATTCAGCTTAGAAATGGAATGAGCGGTGCTGAAATTGCAGAAAAGATGTTAGCTGATAATGGTATTTTTGATGTAAAAGTAATTTCTACTCCTGGTAGATTAACAGACCACTACAACCCTGCAGATAAAACAGTAAACTTAAGTGAATCTGTGTATAACCAAAGAAATGCTGCAGCTGCGGCTGTTGCTGCACATGAGTGCGGACACGCAGTACAACATGCAAAAGCGTATAGTTATTTAACAATGCGATCTCAATTAGTACCTATTGTAAGTGTTACTTCTAAATTCTCGCAATGGTTGGTAATTGGTGGTCTAATTATGGGAGCAGCTTCTGGAGCTACTGGAATTGGTTTTTACATTGCCATTGCTGGTTTAGTTTTTATGGGGTTTGCAACACTTTTTAGTTTTATTACTTTACCTGTAGAATATGATGCAAGTAATAGAGCTTTGGCTTGGTTAGAAAACAAGAATATGGTTTCTCAAGAAGAATTAGCTGGCGCAACAGATGCTTTAAAATGGGCTGCAAGAACTTACTTAGTAGCTGCTTTAGGTTCTTTAGCTTCTTTATTATATTGGGGACTGCAAATATTAGGAGGAAGAGATTAGCATCGCAGATGCTATTGTTACTTTTCTATTCTTAATGAAAATTAAAATGCTCTTGATAAAATCAAGAGCATTTTTTATAAATTTTTTGAAAAATTAAAATTATTCATATTCTCCAGATAGCGTTTGAACATTTTTCTTATTGGATCTTAATTTTAATAAAACCATACCAATATCGGTTGAAATATCATTTTTAGAAAAAGAACTAAAGATTCTATTTTGCGCTATTTTTGATCTTTTATAATTAGACGAAAATCTCTTTTTCCAATCTTCTTCAAAGCCAATTAAAAGATTAATATCTTTATTTTCAATAGCGTTTTTTATATGTTTACTAGCCATAATTGCAGCTTCAAATATAAATTTATAACCTTCCCCTGCAATAGGATTTACTTGAGAAACACTATCACCTACACAAACTAAATTATTTAAAGTAAATTTTTCTAAAACTGGTGTTATTGGAATACTACCTCCTTCTACTAAATCATTATCTTTAGTAACTAGTTTTTTAAATTTTGGTAATTCAATAATTTTATTTAATCTATTTTTCAAACCTTTAAAAAGTGTCTCTTCTAAAGTACCAAAGCCAATAATTGCCCTTTCATTTTTTAATGGAAAAATCCAACCATAACCTCCTTCATAAGTTTTGCCAATCATCAAGTGCATCTCATTAGAATTCCCATGGTATTTTACGTTGTATTCAACACCTGTTGCAACTCTGTAGCTACTATCTAATAATCCAACTTTTTTACTAATTACACCAACTGTACCAGAAGCATCAACAAAGATTTTACCTTTATATATATTTCCCTTTTTATCTGATATATGAGTATATAAGTCTTTAGAGTTTTCTTTAAAAATATCATTTACATGTACTCCTGTTTTAATATCTACATAATTATAATCAAGAGACTCTAAAAGTTCTTTATGAAGTATTTCTTTGTCTAAAATATATAAATCATCTTTAATTTCAGATTTTACTCTTTTAGAGTGAACTACCATTGTATTAATATGCTGAGCAACGATATTTTCTGATAAATCAAAATCTTTTAAATCCATAAAACTCGCTAAAGTTTTAAATGAAAAATTTAATAAATCTTTTCTCCTATCTAAAAGTAATATTTTACATTTAGTCTTACCAAGCTCTCTTGCAAGCATTAAGCCAGCTGTTCCTGCTCCAATAATTACAACATCATAAGCCTCTTCCATAATTGAAATTTAATCATTCAGCTTTAAAACTGCCATAAATGCTTCTTGCGGAATTTCTACATTACCAACCTGACGCATTCTCTTTTTACCTTTTTTCTGCTTTTCTAATAACTTACGTTTTCTAGAAATATCTCCACCATAACATTTTGCTGTAACATCTTTACGCAATGCTTTGGTAGTTTCACGGGCAATAATTTTTGCTCCAATTGCTGCCTGAATAGGAATATCGAACTGTTGACGTGGAATTAATTCTTTTAATTTCTCTACTATTTTTTTACCAATTGTATAGGCGTTATCTGCATGTAAAAGTGCAGAAAGGGCATCTACAGGTTGTCCATTTAACAATAAATCTACTCTAACTAATTTAGATTCTCTCATACCAATTGGAGAATAATCGAAAGAAGCATATCCTTTAGAAACCGTTTTTAAACGATCGTAAAAATCGAAAACAATTTCTGCCAAAGGCATATCAAAAATCAATTCTACTCTTTCTGTGGTTAAGTAGGTCTGATTTACTATTTCACCACGTTTTTCTATACACAAACTCATTACTTGCCCAACATAATCTGACTTAGTAATAATACTTGCTTTAATAAAAGGCTCTTCCACTCTATCTAACCTCGATGGATCTGGTAAATCTGTAGGGTTATTTAAAAGTAATATTTCGTTCGGATTTTTCTTTGTATACGCGTGGTAAGAAACGTTAGGAACCGTTGTAATAACGGTCATATTAAACTCACGTTCTAGGCGTTCTTGAATAATTTCCATGTGTAACATTCCCAAGAATCCACAACGGAAACCAAAACCTAAAGCGGCAGAACTTTCTGGTACAAAAACCAAAGAAGCATCATTTAATTGCAATTTTTCCATAGAATAACGCAATTCTTCAAAATCTTCTGTATCTACAGGATAAATTCCTGCAAAAACCATTGGTTTTACATCCTCAAAACCATCAATTATTTCTGTAGTTGGGTTAAGAGCATCTGTAATAGTATCTCCTACTTTTACTTCTTTTGCTGTTTTAATTCCTGTAATTAAATACCCAACATCACCTGTTTTAACAGATTTTTTTACAACTTGCTCTAGCTTTAAAGTACCAACTTCATCTGCAAAATAATTTTTGCCAGTTGCCATAAACTTAATTTGTTGTCCTTTTTTTATTTCTCCGTTTAAAACACGGAAATAAGTTTCTATTCCACGATAAGAATTGTAAACAGAATCGAAAATTAAGGCTTGCAATGGTGCATCTGGATCTCCTTTTGGAGCAGGAACTCTTTCTATAATTGCAGCTAAAATATTCTCCACTCCAAAACCTGTTTTTCCACTTGCGTGAATTACATCTTCTGGGTCGCAACCTAATAAATCTACAATATCATCTGTTACTTCTTCTGGGTTTGCAGAAGGTAAATCTACTTTATTTAAAATAGGAATAATTTCTAAATCGTTCTCTAAAGCAAGATATAGATTAGAAATTGTTTGTGCCTGTATACTTTGTGCTGCATCTACAATTAACAATGCGCCTTCACAAGCGGCTATAGAACGAGAAACTTCGTAAGAGAAATCTACGTGACCAGGAGTGTCAATTAAATTTAAGATATATTGCTCTCCTTTATATTCAAAATCCATTTGGATAGCATGCGATTTTATGGTAATACCACGTTCTCGCTCTAAATCCATATTATCTAATAACTGATCTTTCTTTTCACGATCTGTTACAGCACCTGTGTACTCTAACAATCTATCTGCTAACGTACTTTTACCATGATCTATATGTGCGATAATGCAAAAGTTTCTAATGTTTTTCATACTTCGTTTTCTAACTGCGTTCAACTGACAAAGATAGGTAAATAAGTTTGTGAATTAAATAACTAAAAGTATCTTAATTTTTGTAGTTAACAGCTATCTTTTGCAGTATACAAGAAAAGCATTTTTAAAACCTTATTAAGCATGTTATTTTATATTGTAAAAAAAACTAGAAAGAGATTTACAAATCTCTTTCTAGTTCTGCAATGGCTACTTTAAATTCTTCTAAATTGATACATTCATCTCCAGATTTATCATATCCTTTTATCAATTCACCAGCAACAATTCCTCTAAAAAAGCCACTGATATCAGCATCTTTTAATAGATCTTTTACTTCGCCTTTATTTAATTTACCATCTTTATCTTTATCAAAAAAAAGAAAAGCTTCTGCCGGACTTTGAAATTTACTAGTAATTAAAAAACTGATTTTCTTTAAAATATCTTCTTTTGCTCCCATAATATAATTTGATTCTTTTATACTGTAAGATATCATTTTATTTTTAAAATACAAAGCTTTTCATATTTCTAAGAGATGATTTAAAAATGAATTTAGGGATATTTCAATCTTAAAAATAGCAAAAAATATTTTTCCCCTTAAAGGTTTAAAAAAACACTAAATTTGCAAAAAATTATATCGTTTTGATTAAAATCGGCAACATAGAATTACCAGACTTTCCTCTTTTATTAGCACCAATGGAAGATGTCTCTGACCCACCATTTAGAGCCTTATGTAAAGAACATGGAGCAGATGTGGTATACACAGAGTTTATTTCTTCTGAAGGCTTAATTCGTGATGCTGCAAAAAGTATCATGAAATTAGACATCTATGAAAAAGAACGTCCGGTAGGAATTCAGATTTTTGGAGCCAATTTAGAGTCGATGTTAAGAACCGTCGAAATTGTTGAAAAATCGAATCCAGATATTATTGATATCAACTTTGGTTGCCCTGTTAAAAAGGTCGTTTCTAAAGGCGCAGGTGCAGGAATTTTAAAAGACATAGATTTAATGGTTTCATTAACAGAAGCCATGGTAAAACACACTAATTTGCCTATTACAGTTAAAACTAGATTAGGTTGGGATCATGACTCTATTAGAATTGTAGAAGTAGCAGAAAGATTGCAAGATGTTGGTTGTGCTGCCATTTCTATTCATGGTAGAACGCGTGCCCAAATGTATAAAGGGGAAGCAGATTGGAAACCTATCGCAGCTGTAAAAAATAACCAAAGAATGCACATTCCGGTTTTTGGAAATGGAGATGTAACCTCTCCTGAAAAAGCAATGGAAATGAGAGATTCTTTCGGTTTAGATGGCTGTATGATTGGTAGAGCAGCTATTGGATATCCTTGGTTTTTTAACGAAATAAAACATTTTTTTAATACTGGTGAACATTTAGCAAAACCAACAATTGCACAACGTGTAGAAATGGCAAGAAGACATTTACAAATGGCTATTGATTGGAAAGGTGCTGGTTTAGGAGTTTTAGAAACTAGAAGACATTACACCAATTATTTTAAAGGAATACCGCATTTTAAAGAATACAGAATGAAAATGGTAACTTCGGATGATGCTAGTGATGTTTTTGCTGCCTTTGATGAAGTTGAAGCGAAGTTTAAAAATACAATTATCCCTCAGTTTTAAAACTTTTTAATAATTCTTTATTTCTCAACAAACTCTTTAGATATTCTACTACTTGCAATTTTAGAGGCAATAAAACCTAAGACAGTAATAGTAGCAATTACAATAAAAAGATTAGAAAATCTAAATTCTACCGGATAAGCAAAGTTTTGAGTTATCATAAATACGCCAAATTCTTTCTGAATAAAAACGATTAGAATTCCTAATGATAAACCAATAATCATTCCTAAAAAGGTTAATAGAAAACCTTGTAAAATAAATATTTTCTTAATGTCTTTTATAGAGGCACCTAAACTGAAAAGGGTTTTTAAATTCGATTTTTTATCGATAATCATCATTATAATTGCACCAATAACATTAAATAATGCTATAATTACAATTAACGTAAAAATAAGATAAGACACAAAATTCTCTGTGTTGATTACCTTATAAAAAACCTCGTTTAATTGTTGTTTGGTTTGTACTTTAAATTGATCTCCTAATTGTTCTTGTAGTTCTTCAGAAAACAAATCTGCATCTAAATTATCTTTTAATTTAATTTCTATACCTGTTATTTCATTTTTCTTAAAATTCAACAAATTCTTTGCGTCATTTATAGAAACAAAAACAAATTTACTTTCAAACTCTTCTGTACCAGAATACAAGCCCACAATTTGCACTTCTGTTTTGTAAAAAGCATTATTTGGGTTGATAAAACCTACTCCTGGCTTAGGAACCATAACTGTCAAAGGAGCTCCATAATTTAAAACTCCTAATGATAATTTTCTTGAAATTCCATTACCAACAACTGCAGTATTTGGCTGATTTACATCTAACCAATTCCCTAAACTGATTACAGAATCTATGTTTGTAATAGAAGTATAACTCGCTTCAACTCCCTTTATATAAGCAATTTCATTCTTATCATTGTACTCTAAAAAAACACGCTCTTCTATAATTTTAGAAGTTGCTTTAATAGAAGTATTGTTTATGAATGCTTGATGAACATCATCCGTATATAAAAAAGTCTTTCCTTTATTAGAAGTTATTTTAATATCAGGATCTGAAACATCTAATAAACTGTAACTAAATGTACGTAAACCAGAAAAGCCAGAAAGTATAATAAACAAGGCCAATGAACCTACAATCACTCCAAAAGAAGCAATAATGGTAATAATATTTATGGCATTATTACCTGTTTTAGTAAATAAATATCTTTTGGCTATGTATAAGGGAAAGTTCAAATGAAATAATTAATTTAATTCCTTTTACGTCTAGGTAAAACGCTAGGGTCTTTAATAGGGTTGTCGTCTTCACCTTTTAAAGATTTATCAATTTCCTCAATATAATCTAACGTATCATCTCCAAAAAACAATAATTCTGGCATTCTACGTAATTGATGTTTTGTTCTTTTAGCCATTTCATGGCGAATTAAAACAGTGTTAGATTGCACTCCTTTAATCAGCTCTTCTCTATTGCTAGAAGGAAATACACTTAAATAAACTTTAGCGACTCCTAAATCTGATGTTACATGAACCTTAGAAACAGAAATAATTATTCCCTTCATACCATCTTGTGCTGCTTTCTGTAAAACATCTACCAAATCCTTTTGCAATACTCCTGCAATTTTACGTTGTCTGTTCGTTTCTTCCATGCTGCAAATTTACACTTTTTTTATGGAGTGTAAATTTTATTTTTAATTGCATACATTACCAAACCTACTCTATTTTTTACCTGTAATTTAGTAAACAAAACATCTCTATATCCATCAATTGTTTTTGGACTTAAACACATAATTTCTGCAATTTCCTTATAGGTTAACTCAGAACAAGCGTGTTTCATAAAGGTAATTTCTCTTTCTTTTAGTTGTATTTCGGCCTTTCCTCCACCAGAAAGAGATTTCATTAATAGATTGGTTACATTTTTGGTATGATAAAATCCGTTTTCTGCTATTTCTACTAGAGCCTTTTCTAAAACTACTTTTTCAGTATCTTTTAATAAATAGCCTATAGCACCAACTTTTAACATTTTTAAAATAGTAGCGTCTTCATCTTCTACGGAAAGTGCCATTACGTGCACATCTTTATGGTTTTTAGAAATCCATTCTGTAGTTTCAATTCCGTTCATTATCGGCATATTAATATCCATTAAAACAACATCTGGAATAAATTCTGGTGAAGTAGAAAATTTATCAATTAATTCTTGTCCATTTTTACAGGTATATAAGACTTTAAATTTACTAAAAGTATTTACCATAGCAGCAATTGCTTGCGAAAGCAATGTGTGATCATCTACAATAACAACAGAATATTTCATCATAACTTATATACTATATTTAGGGAAGTACCTTTATTTACTTCGGAAGTAAAAACGGCCGTTGCACCTATTAATTTTGCTCTATTTTTAATATTCTGTAATCCTATTCCATTAGATTTACCCTCTAAAGAGGAAAAACCAACTCCATCGTCTTTCGCTGTAATTTCTAAATAATGTTCACTGAAATTTAACTCTACAGTTAGATTAGATGCTTTGGAATGTTTAATGGTATTGGAAAAAAACTCTTGTAAGATTCTAAAAATAATAATGCAAGATTTTTCATTATTTAATTCTCCCTCTCCTTTAATAATTAAGGCAGAATTGATAAAATTTAATCTATTAAATCTATCTATTTCTAGCTGTATAGCCTCTCTTAATTTGATGTTTTTTATAGCTTCAGGGTTTATTAATTTTGATAGCGCCCTTACTTCTGTCAGCCCTTTAGTAATCGTTTCTGAAACTTCATGAATATTTTCTAGAGAAACATTCTGCAATTGAATTTTAGCTAGTGTTAGTAATTGCCCAATATTATCGTGTAACTCCCAACTAATATTTCTTAAGGTTTCCTCCCTAATTTCAATTTGTGTTTCTGCAATCTCTCTTTCAAATCTCTTTTTATTCTCTTCTTGCTGCTCTAACAGGGAGTTTTTTCTTTTCTGAAAAACAGTAAACAATAATATAATAAAAATAACAAACGTAACTATTATTATAGTGGTTACAATTAATATTATTTGACTCGCTTCTGACTCCATAGTGCCCCCAATATAAAACAACTATACATAAATATCAATAAAACGAACTGAATATTATATAAATATTCTATCACCTCAATTGGTGTTCCTTTCATATTATTTAGTATAGAAGTTATTGGTATAGTGCCTAAATAATAGAATAATAAACCAAAAACAATCCAAAAAGTAAGAGATTTCTTATAATTAAGAATTTCATTAGAAGATAAAAAATCCCTATAAAATAAGAATAAAACAATAGCTATTAATAAGCTCCCTGAAATAGAAGCAATGCTATTGTAGGTTACAAAATAAGTTCCTTGATACAAATAATAGAACGTAGTTAGCAAATAAATTACATTAAAGAGCATACTAACTCTTGAAACTATTTTTTGTGTTTTTCTTGAAATTAAAATTTGTCTTGTAAATAAGAATAATAAGTTAAATTCTACAAAAGTAAGGGTATTGTATACCCATAAATTATATAGCGCTAAATTATATTTCACATAGCTAGCAATCATTTCAAAAGTAAACATAGCAATTAAGTACCCCAAAAAGTATTTTAAATCAACATCAAAAGATTTTTTAAAATAGAAGATAGCATAGACCGCTATGGCTAAAAAATATAATATGTAAATTATTTTCTCCAAAATATTACATTGGTGGTGTAGGTTTCAATCTATTAGCTCCAGAACTCTTAAAATCTTCTTGACCTCCTATAAAAGGCAAAAAAGAAGCCCTTACAACTTGCTGAGTTTCTTTACTACTAAATTGATCTAAGAATTTTGTAAAAGGAATTGCCTCACCTTTATTAGAATACAAAGGTTCATAAGCAACATTTTTCTTTTCTTTTGTGTCTGCTGTAGGCATAAAAATTAAAGTTTGTCTCCCTCTTAAAAGTTTATCTGAATAATCGTTAGGATATGCTGCAGAGAAAATTCTAACACCAGTAAGTGTAATATCTTTTTCTTTAGACAATCGTTCTATATAAGCAATATACTGCTTTAATTGATTAATGTCATAATAATGAGAAACACTCTCTATTTCTTTAGCATTACCTGTAAGCTCTTTTCTATATTGATCTAAAACAGGTTTCTGCCCTATATCATATTGATGAAACATACTCGCCATTTCTTTATATGTTATGGTGTTAGAAGGCCTAGAACTATCAACTTGCGGAACCTGCGATATGGTCTCAGACTGACAACTAATGATAAATAATGATAAAAAAAATATTTGATAAAATTTAAAAAGCGCTTTCATAACATCATAGTTGGATTAATATGTATGAAAATACAACTTAAATTATAATATATAAAAGTATAAAAACATTAAACAATATCAAAAAATACTAATCCCTAAGTATCAGATATTTAATTAACATTATCCCTATAACGACCAAATTTTAAAAAGGTGTTTTTCCTATTTAAATATAAAGGTTTACACTAACAGATTATTCTAAATTATTTATCAATTTTGGAGTATGAAATAAAAAGAAAAGTAAAGGGGGAAATTGCAAAAAAAAAAGCACTTAATATTTTATAGAGAGTGTCTAAATTAAAAAAGTCTCAAAACATATGTTTTGAGACTTTTAATTTTTATAATTATTTTAGAAATTTAATCTGCTAAAATAATTGCTTTATTATCTTTTAATTCTAAAGTTCCAGATTTAATAGCAATTGTTAGAATATTATCATCATCTATATGAATTTCATAATGTCCTTTAAATTGATCGAATTCTAGATGTTCTTTACTATGAACATGAATTTTAACTATTCCTTCCTTTAAGTTAGCAACAATTGGTGCGTGATTATTTAACATTTGAAACTCACCATTCTCTCCAGGAACCGACAATGAGTCAATTCTTGCTGAAAATAATATAGCTTCTGGTGTTACAATTTCTAAAAACATATCTCTTATAGTTTACAGTCTTCAATTTGCAGTTTATACTCTTTTAAAGATTGTAAACTGCAAACCACTGACTAATTTTATGCTTCTGCTAACATTTTTTCTCCAGCATCAATTGCATCTTGAATTGATCCTCTTAAGTTAAATGCTGCTTCAGGGTATTTATCTAACTCACCATCCATAATCATATTAAAACCTTTAATAGTGTCTTTAATATCAACTAAAACTCCTGGTATACCAGTAAATTGTTCAGCTACGTGGAAAGGTTGAGATAAGAAACGTTGTACACGTCTAGCTCTATGAACTACTAATTTATCTTCTTCAGATAATTCTTCCATACCTAAAATAGCGATAATGTCTTGTAATTCTTTATAACGTTGTAAAATTTCTTTTACAGCTGTTGCAGTATTATAGTGTTCATCACCTAAAATTGCTGCAGATAAAATTCTTGAAGTAGAATCTAAAGGATCTACCGCTGGGTAAATACCTAATTCTGCAATCTTACGAGACAATACTGTTGTTGCATCTAAATGAGCAAACGTTGTTGCTGGCGCTGGATCTGTTAAATCATCTGCAGGTACATAAACTGCTTGTACAGATGTAATAGAACCTTTTTTAGTAGATGTAATACGTTCTTGCATTGCACCCATTTCAGTTGCCAATGTTGGTTGGTAACCTACCGCAGATGGCATACGCCCTAAAAGTGCTGACACTTCAGAACCTGCTTGTGTAAAACGGAAAATATTATCAACAAAGAAAAGTACATCTTTACCTTCTGCTTCTCCTGCTCCATCTCTAAAGTACTCTGCAATTGTTAAACCAGACAATGCAACACGTGCACGTGCTCCAGGTGGCTCATTCATTTGACCGAATACGAAAGTAGCTTTAGAATCTTTCATTCCTGGTTTATCTACTTTAGATAAGTCCCATCCTCCTGCTTCCATAGAATGCATAAAATCGTCTCCGTATTTTATAATTCCAGATTCTAGCATTTCACGAAGTAAATCGTTTCCTTCACGAGTTCTTTCTCCAACACCTGCAAAAACTGATAAACCACCATGTCCTTTTGCAATGTTGTTAATTAACTCTTGTATTAATACTGTCTTACCTACTCCGGCTCCACCAAATAATCCAATCTTACCTCCTTTTGCGTAAGGCTCAATTAAGTCGATTACTTTTATACCTGTAAATAAAACCTCTGTAGATACTGATAAATCTTCAAATTTAGGTGCAGATCTGTGAATTGGTAAACCATCTTTACCTTCTTTTTTCAAGTTCCCTAAACCATCAATAGCGTCTCCAGTTACATTAAACAAACGGCCATAAATATCGTTTCCAATAGGCATTTGAATAGGACTACCTGTAGCTACAACCTCAGTTCCTCTACTTAATCCATCAGTAGCGTCCATCGAGATAGTTCTAACTGTATCTTCTCCAATATGCTGTTGTACCTCTAACACTAAAATAGAGCCGTCAGCTTTTTTGATTTCTAACGAATCGTAAATTTTAGGAAGTTCATTTTCAGTATTGAATTCAACATCAATTACTGGCCCAATAATTTGTGAAACTTTACCTGTTATTGTAGACATTATGTATCTAATTAAAGTTATTATTTTTTTTTAGAGATTTCAGCCTCTTTTTTCAGATTGCAAAGGTAATTTTTTTGTCTTTAATTAAAAAAGATTTTCCTCTTTTTTAATTGAAAAAGAAACAAATAGCATAAACAAAAAAAACTCTGCTCAAAATGAGCAGAGTTTTATATTAAAATGTAGTTGACAATTATTTATCAGATAACTGAATAACTACTCTTCTGTTTTTACTTCTTCCTAAATTAGTATTGTTATTAGCAATAGGATTTTTCTCTCCTTGACCAATTGTTTCTAATCTATTAGCATCAAAACCTTTTCCTACTAAATAAGTTTTAGCAGATTCTGCTCTTCTTTCAGATAAGTATAAGTTATAAGAATCAGAACCTCTACTATCTGCATAACCTTCTACTACAAAGATTACATTATCTACAGAACTAATTAAACCGTAAACCTTGTCTAATTTTGCTGCAGAAGCTTTATTAATTCTAGCACTATCTGTACCAAATAAAATTTCTTTTGAAAATCCTGATAAAGCTGCAATTTGCTCTGCAGTCATAGCTTCTTCTGGACAACCATTATTAGAAGCTACACCTTCAAACTCTGGACATTTATCGTCTTTATCTAAAACTCCGTCTCCGTCAGTATCTGGCCAAGGACATCCTGCATTATCAGCTGGACCTGCAATAGAAGGACATTTATCATCTTTATCAGCTACACCGTCTCCATCAGCATCAGGACAACCTTTATTAGCTTTTGTACCTTTAGCATTAGGACACATATCATCTTTATCAGCTACACCGTCTCCGTCAGAATCAGGACAACCGTTCATAGCTGCTAAACCTGCAACGTTAGGACAAGCATCATCAGAATCTTTTACTCCATCGCCATCAGCATCAGGACAACCATTAAATTCTTTTAAACCTGCTTCTTCAGGACACATATCATCTTTATCATATACTCCGTCTCCGTCTGTATCTTTTCCTCCAAATTTAATTACTAAACCTAAAGAAGTTTGATAGTGTGCTCTTACTTTATCAGAAAAACCTTTTTTAGTTCCTGTTTGAAAGTTTAAACCTAAGTTATCATTAAACCAAGTATTAAAACCTAAACCACCATTTAACATTCCTTCACCACTAGAATCTACAGAAGTATAACCTCCACCTAAATATACATAAGGATCAAACCAACCTGTTTGTCCAACTAAGTTATTTAAGTCATACTTTACAACTGCATCTACAGCCCAATAAAGAAAATCTGAATCATCTTTAATTGTAACTGTTTCAATTTTATTTAAAGACCCTGCTAATTGTAAAGAGAAACCTTTGTCTAAATACTTCTCTCCAGATATTCTAGAAATAGAAGGTAAAATATTCCAATCTCCATTACCAATTAAATCTTTTATTTGGTCACTAAAGTCATCACCATTGTAAAAGTCTACTACGTTTACACCAAAACCTACAGCCCAAGGGTTGTTTTCATCTTGTGCGTTTACGTTACCAACTGTTACCAACGTAAACAAAGCTATCACAGCTATTTTTAATCGTTTCATTATCAAATTTTTAAATTAAAAGTTCGTTATTATAATACGCAAAAGTAAATCCTTAAATCGTATCTACAAAGACAAATCTACAAAATATTATTAAAACAATACGTTTTATTAATTCTACCCGTCTTTAATTCTCTACCTAATTTTTATAAAAACTTCAAGATCGTACTTTAAAACACTCATTAGCATGAAGTAAAGGGAAATCAAATCTTTTTTTTCAGCTTTAAAGAGAAGTAAAATAAGCAATTAAATTACTTTTTTATTTTTAAATTTATCTTGCTTGACTTATAGTAACATCAAGATTACTAAGTTACTATTTTTATATAAATTACACTTCAACAACTTCTACTACATCATTAATATAGATCAATAGTTTTTCATCTACAGTAAAATTCATCGATTTTAAAGTTCTTTCATACCTTAATAATTGCTGATGATGTTCTGATGAAGGGTTTCCTGTTTTATAATCTAGAATAACCACCTTTTTATCCGCTATAAAAATTAATCTATCTAAAATGATAATGTGATTATCTACATCAAGAATTTCTCTTTCATTAAAAACTTTAACACCTTCTGAAAAATAAAGTTCTAATTTAGGATGATTTACAATATTGAAAATACTCTTTGTAATAAAAATTTGTTGTTCATTATTTATAACTCCTTGTTGATAATAAATAGAAATTACTTTTTCAACATCTTTTAAAGTAATAATTTTTGATAAAATTTCATGAAATAAATTTCCAAAATCAATTGCCTTTCCTTGTTCTGTATTCCATAACTTAGAAGAGTTTGCTAATAAAACAATATTATGTTCTTGCCAAGGAGTAGAAATAAATTTCTCATGAATTTCTGCAACAGAACTTTCTTTTTCTTTTTTACTAACTCTTTGTTCAACTCCAAAAGAATAGTCTGAGACATCATCATTCCAAAGATCTTGTTGCTTTAAGTAATTGATAAAAATGCCTGAATAAAAATTAGTGTTTTCTTCTCCTTTAGAGGATATTTTTTTATCCGTAATAACATGTAATTGCTCTACAGCCCTGGTTAATGTAACGTATAACAAATTAAAATTATCTAATTCTAATTCTTCTCTTTGCTTATTATAAATATCTAAACCTCTTTCACTAACAATACTTAAACTTTTACTATAATCTACCAACAACTCATCGAAACCATCGTATGACTCTGGCAATTTATTTAACCACGATTTTGGTTTTATCTGTCTATAAATATCTACATCGCAGGGGAAAATTACCACAGGAAATTCTAATCCTTTCGATTTATGAATCGTCATAATCTGAACAGCACCTGCACTTTCTGGGGCAACAATACTTAAGCGTTCTTTTTTAAGTTCCCAAAACTCTAAAAACTCACCAACATCGGTTCCGTTTCTTTGCTGTTCTAAAACAACATCTAAAAAAAACTGAATGTAGGCATCAGAAGAATTTATCAAATTAAAACCTCTAATAATTTCTTCTATTTTCTCATAAAAGGGTAATTGATGAAATGCTGAAATATTAAACGTTACACCAAGATTTTTTAAAGACTCTAATATCGTCTGATTATCAGCTTTTGCAAATTCATTAAAAAAGACATGTTTTGGTTGTTCTATTTGTAAATGTTGATGTAAAAAATACAGCATTTCAAAACGTGTTTCCTCATCACTCGGGTTTTGTAAAACATTTAAAACATCTACAATAAAAGTAACTTTTGCACTGTTTTTAAGTAATAAAGTTTCCGAAGATACAATATCAATTCCTTTTTCTGATAAATAATTTGCCACTGCAACCCCATCTTTTCTAGTTCGGGTTAATACGCAAATTTCACTCAAAGAAAACTGTTCTTTTAATTGAAGTATTTTCTCTAAAACTTTCTGCGGATATTTTACTTTTTCAAGTTCTTTATCTTCATTTTTTTCAAGGAAACTCAACGAGACAAAACCTCCTTTTTTAGAATTTTCTATTTGCTTATTTCCTTCTATAAAAATATTCTTATACGATTCATTTTCAATAAAATTTGCCGTATGCTGAAAAAACGAATTATTAAAATTAATAACTTCGGAATAACTTCTAAAATTGGTCTCTAAGTTTTTAATTTCTTTAGAAACATGAAAAGGGTTTACTCTATCAGAACCTAACTCAATAAACTGTTCTGCTTTTCCACCACGCCATCTATAAATAGCTTGTTTTCCATCGCCAACCAACAACAAGTTACTATTTTCTTGCGCTAATGTATTATCTATTAAAGGCACCAAGTTTTGCCATTGCAGCACAGAAGTATCTTGCATTTCATCAATAAAATAATGCTGAAAACGTTGCCCAATTCTTTCATAAATAAAAGGTGCTGGCTGATCTTTTATATTATCAGAAATCAATTGATTAAACTCTGCATTTAATCGAATATTATTATCTTCTTTTATGGTTTCTAATTCTGAATTGATATTATTTAAAACAGCTAAAGGAATAATGCTTTTCAACGCCAATTTATTCATAGAGAATTGCTGATAAATAACCTCAGCTTCCTTAAATAACCGAACAATATCTGGAACAATTTGATCTATAGAAGTGGCAACTGAATCTACAGTAGATTTTGAATAATACTGATCATTCTCAATTGCTTTTTTTATCGTTTCACTTCGTTTGATGAAATCTATATTTACAGACTTCTCACTTAGATCAGCAAAGAACTTAGGAATAGTTCCTCGCATAAAATTTTTATGCTCTAAATCGTTATTTTCTATTAATTGAAGGCATTCTTCACCAACTTTTTTAATAGAATCTTTCAATTCTTTTTGCTGATTGTAAAGCTTTGTTTTTAAATTTGTAAAGTCTTCTAATTTTTTATCTGCAAGACTTCTAAAATGCTGTACATCATCTTCATTTAATAAGATTCTTGCAAATTCACTTAAATCTCTAGAAATATCCCAAGACTTATCATCATCTGTTTTGTCTAATGAATAATCAATTAAAAGATTGGTTAATTTTTTATCGGTACCTATTTTAGAAATTAAAACATCTACGGCTTCATTTAAAAGAGAAACAGCATCCATTTCTACTTCAAAGTTTAGCGACAAGCCTAAATCGAAAGCGAAATTTTTTATTATTTTATGTGTAAAACTATCAATGGTAGTAATAGAAAAAGCGGAGTAATTTTTTAAAATTGCATCTAAAATTTTCTTACTTCTTTCTTGAATTATTGCTTTATCAATAGTAATTTCATCAATAATAATATTGAGTAGATCGTTCTCTTTACCATCTGCAAAATCTTCTAAGCTAGACAACACACGTTCTTTCATTTCACCAGCTGCTTTGTTGGTAAACGTGATTGCTAATATTTTCTGAAACGAAAAAATATCTTCAGAAGTTAATAAGACTTTTATATATTCTTTTACAAGGGTAAAGGTTTTACCACTTCCTGCAGAAGCATTATAAACCTGAAAGGTAGATGTATTTTGCACAATTTATTTTACTGCAAAATACAAATTAAGCAATTAAGTTTAGGTAAATATCAAGATTTATTTTAGAGTGATTAACTTAAAATTCTCCAAATTTGCGCCACTAAAAAAGTAACAATAAAACCTGCTACAACTGGTAAAACTGTTGCTACCACTGTCCATTTTTTACTTTTTGTTTCTTTATAAATGGTATAAATCGTTGTGCTACATGGGTTGTGTAATAAACTAAATAGCATCACATTTACAGCTGTTAAAAGCGTCCATCCACCACTTCTTAAAATATCTCCAGTAGCAGTTACAGAATCTAATTCAAACATTACTCCAGCTCCTGCTCCACCAGCAACTCCTGTTACCATAACTGTTAACATTAATATAGAAGGAATTACAATTTCATTGGCAGGAATTGCTACAATATATGCTAGTAGAATAACACCATTTAAACCTAATAAAAACCCAAATCCATCTAAAGAATTAATTAAATGTACAGCAATGCTTTCATCACCTATAAACACATTAGAAACCAGCCATATTACGGCTCCTGCTGGCGCAGCAAACACAATTGCCCTCCATAAAACAATTATTGTTCTATCTATTAAAGAGGTATAAATGGTTTTCCAAAACATAGGAGTTCTATAAGGAGGAAGCTCTAAATTAAAGGTAGAAACCTCACCTTTTAAAACTGTCTTAGACAATGCCCAAGAAAAGAAAAACATAAAAAAGATTCCTAAAACGGCAATTCCAACAACGGCAACTAAAGAAATTAAACTAGAATATGTAGAAGGTACAACAGCACCAATAAAAATTGTTGCTAATAGAATCTGCGTTGGCCAACGACCATTACACAAAGAAAAATTATTAGTAATAATGGCTATTAATCGCTCTCTCGGACTATCAATAATTCTTGTTGCTACAACTCCTGCTGCATTACAACCAAAACCCATGGTCATGGTTAAAGCTTGTTTACCATGTGCTCCAGATTTTTTAAAAAGTGAATCCATATTAAAAGCAACTCTAGGTAAATATCCAAAATCTTCTAACAAGGTAAATAATGGGAAAAAGATTGCCATTGGCGGCAACATTACAGCAATTACCCAAGCAACTGCTAAATAAACGCCATCAATTAAAAAACCAGACAACCACCAAGGAAAACTCAAGAACGCTGCACCTTCTTTTAATAAAGGATGAATAGTATCTAACAATAAACTAGCCAACATAGATGACGGATAATTTGCCCCAATAATAGTTAACCAAAGTACCAAACCTAATAACAATAGCATAATTGGAAACCCCCAAATTTTACTAGTTACTACTTTATCTATTTTAGCATTTAAATAAAAAGCTCCTTTTTTATTGTCTTTTACAACTGTTTTTTCAACAATCTTAGAAGCATCCGCATAAATTGCTTCTGTTAAGTTATCATGAAAATCATCGCCAATTTGCCAACGTAATTCGTTTGATAATTCTATAATTTTATCAATATTTTTTGTTTCCATTTTTTATAATTAAATAAAATCACCTGTTTTTAAGGCTTCTAAAATATGTGTATCTCCTTCCAAAACTCTAAAAGCTAACCACCTGCTATTAGAAACAGTTGGGTATTCTTCTTTAATAGCATTGCTTAACTTCTGTACAGCAACTTCTACATGTTTTGGAATACTCTTTATTTTATAAGGTTTACAAACTATTTTTCCGTTTGCCAAATCGCTAATTGCAGCAATTAATTCTGGAATCCCCTCTTTAGACCTTGCACTTGTAGGCACAACCGGAATTCCTAATTCTCTAGATAAACTTCTATAATCTATATTTATATTATTTTTTTCTGCTTCATCCATTAAATTTAAACAAAGAACTGCATTCGAAGAAATCTCTAAAATTTGCAGTACTAAGTTTAAATTACGTTCTAACCTACTTGCATCAACAACTATTACTGTTAATGTTGGTTTACCGAAAAGAATAAAATTTCTAGCAACCTCCTCATCTTCCGATCTTGACATTAAAGAATACGTACCCGGTAAATCTATTAATTTAAATTTTTGTTGTTGATATTCAAAAGCACCTTCTGCTCTAGTTACTGTTTTTCCTGGCCAATTCCCAGTATGCTGCCTTAAACCTGTTAACGCATTAAAAACAGTACTTTTTCCTGTATTAGGGTTTCCTGCTAATGCAATTACAAAATCTACATTTTCTGTATCTACTCCTAATTTTTTAACTCCTTCTAAAGTATGATGTGCACAAGTGTCACAAGCCGATTTTGGTGCTGTTTTCATTTTTTTATGCTTTGGTAATTAAAATTTTAACAGCCTGGTCTTTTCTTAGAGCAATGGCCGTTCCTTTAATTAAAAATGCTTTTGGATCTCCTAACGGGTTTAACAAATCGATACTAACCGTTGCTCCTTTTACAAAACCTAAATCTAATAATCTTCGTCTATTTTCTCCTCTACATTCTTTAGAAACACCAATAATTATTGCTTTTTGGTTATTTTCTAAATTAGATAAACGCAACGTATCTGTTTCTACAACATCTGCTTTGTCTAAAGAAATTACGGTAATATTTTTTGCTACTATAGGCGGCAACACAAATTGCTCTCCTTCAGATTCAAAAACAATACGATTTTCACTAATCTCTTTCATGTACACCTGAGAATGTAAATGAATATGTTTTGCTAAAATTTGTTTATAAATACTTGTAGGCTCATCTTCTATATGAATAATTTTTCCAAAATTCAAAATAGGTAAATCTGCAAGTAGCATTCCTTTTTTCTCTGGAATTTCACCAGACTTAGTAGGTATTGGATCTCCATGAGGGTCATATCTCGGATTTCCTAAGAGTGTAGACAAATTTTCTACTTCTTCACCAGATAACTCGTGTTCTTTTTTCTCTGCTCTACTGTGCCATTCTGTTTTATGAAACCCTGTTTTTTCTGATAAATACTTTTCCCATAAACGGTGAGCTCTCACAATTCTTAACGCATATTCATCTCCGTCTTCGGTTAATGAAAAAAGATCGTGTTCTTTTCTTATCAAACCAGATTCTACCATGGTATCAATACTTTCTAACAACAAACTATGACTAAAATCTAGTTCATTAAAAATGGTATTTATAGATGTCTTCGGGTCATGATACAAAAGCTTTAAAACATCTTCAATAGCCGTTTTCTCTGTTTCTTTACGTGCTTTTAAGTATTTAAAAAAGAGTCCTTTTTTAGGATTAAAAATAATAAATAAGACTAAAATAACGCCAAAAAACACTAAAAGCGCTACTACTGGGCTGTAAGTACTCATATTTTTTTAATATATAAATTGTTAGCTATTTTGTTTGAAATTGATAGTTTTTTATCATCAACCATAATGGAAACTGAATCATCAAAATCTTCTTTTTCTAATACGGTAATTTGTTTACCTAATATAATACCTTTTTTATCTAAGAATTTTAAAAATTCTGATGAAGAATCATCAACACCAATACAAATTCCACTTTCATTTTTTAATAAAGTTGATAATAAACTTTTCTCGATGGTTTTTAAATTACCTTCCTTATCCGGGATAGGATCTCCATGAGGGTCACGTGTTGGAAAACCTAAAAAAGCATCTAATTGTTCTATTAACTTTGGAGACTTAATGTGCTCTAACTGTTCTGCAACATCATGAACTTCATCCCAAGAAAAATTTAATTTTTCTACTAAAAAAACTTCCCAAAGCCTATGTTTCCTTACAATGTTTGCGGCAGTTTTTTTACCCAAGACCGTTAATTTTACACCTTTATATTTTTTATAGACAACAACTTCCTTTTCAGACAATTTTTTAATCATATCTGTAACAGAAGAAGCTTTCGTTTCTAATTTTTTAGCTATAGCATTTGTACTAATTCCTTTATCGGAATCTAACTCTAAATGATAAATTGCTTTTAAATAATTTTCTTCAGAAAGTGTAAACATCTACAAATTTTATACTACAAAGATATACTTTTTAATTTTAATAAATATATTTTTAGACAAGTCTAAAAAATAAATTACATTTGCCATAAAATAAAATTAAATGAAACTAAAAAGACTTATCTTATTTGCAGCTCTTATCAGCTTAAATGCAATTTTTGCACAGAATAATTCTATTTCTGGTAAAATAACTAACAAATTAGATGCACTAGCTTACGTGAATGTGTATTTAAAAAAATCTAAAATTGGAGCAGCTTCTAACGAAAATGGTTTTTATCAGTTAAAAAACATACCAAAAGGAAACTATACACTTGTTATTAGTAGTGTTGGTTATAAATCTAAATCGATTAAAATAACGATTGATGAAAATCAAAAAATTATTAAAAACTTTTCTTTATCAGAAGCTAACTCTTTAGACGAAATTGTAATTTCTGGAACCATGAAACCGGTTAAAAAACTAGATAGTTCTGTACCTGTAGAAGTATACTCTCCTACTTTTTTTATGAAAAACCCAGCACCATCTATTTTTGAATCCTTACAAAATGTAAATGGTGTTCGTCCGCAGGTAAATTGTAGTGTTTGTAACACAGGAGATATTCATATTAACGGATTAGAAGGTCCTTATACTTTTGTTTTAATAGACGGAATGCCCATTGTAAGCGGCTTATCTACCGTGTATGGATTAACAGGAATTCCGCAGGCATTAATAGAACGTGTAGAAATTGTAAAAGGTCCTGCTTCTACTTTATATGGTTCTGAAGCTGTTGGTGGTATCATTAATATTATCACTAAAAAGCCATCTTCAGCCCCGTTAGTTACCGTAGAATCTTATGCAAGTTCTTGGGGAGAAGTAAATACAGATATTGGTTTAAAATATAAATTAGGAAAAACCGATGGACTGTTAGGTGTTAATTATTTTAATTACCAAAACCCTATTGATAATAATAAGGATGGTTTTACAGATTTGACTTTACAAGACAGAATTTCTATTTTTAATAAATTTAATTTTGAAAGAAAAAACAATCGTATTTTTACTGTAGCCGGACGTTATGTTTACGAAGATAGATGGGGAGGAGAAATGAATTGGGAGCCTAAATATAGAGGTGGAACAGAGGTTTATGGCGAAAGCATTTACACCAGTAGATGGGAAACTTTTGGAACTTACCAATTGCCTACCGATAAAAAAATAAATTTACAATTTAGCGCGAATGGACATGACCAAAACTCTTATTACGGAGACACTTTTTATAAAGCAGATCAATTTATTGCTTTTGGCCAATTAACATACGACACTACTTTTGGCAAAAACCATGATGTACTAATGGGAGTTGCTTATCGTTACACAAATTATGACGATAACACAACAGCAACAAATAGTGATACTGGTAATGCTCCATCAATAACTCATTTACCAGGTGCTTTTATTCAAGATGAAATTACACTATCTCCAAAAAACAAGTTGCTTTTAGGCGCAAGATATGATTATAATAATGTACACGGAAGTGTTTTCTCTCCAAGAGTAAATTATAAATGGAACTCAGAAAATAACGAAGATGTGCTTAGGGTTAGTATTGGTAATGGTTTTAGGGTTGCTAATGTTTTTACAGAAGATCATGCTGCACTTACAGGAAATAGAAAGGTTGTTTTTGAAGATGAATTACTCCCAGAAACTTCTTGGAATGCTAATATTAACTATGTTAAAAAGTTAGTTACAGGCAATAACACTATAATTAATTTAGATGCAAGTGCTTTCTATACTTATTTCGACAATAAAATAATTCCAGATTACGAAACAGAACCAACACAAATTATTTATTCAAATTTAAATGGTCATGCAGTTTCTAAAGGAATATCTCTAAACACAGATATCAATTTAAGAAATGGACTTTCAATAATAGCAGGTGCAACTTTAATGGAGGTATCTACTACTGAAAATGGAATTACCGAAAAACAATTATTAACAGAAAGTTTTAGTGGTACTTGGAGTATTTCTTACAAAATAAAGGCAATCGATTTAAAACTAGATTATACAGGTAATGTATACGCTCCAATGGATTTACCATTAATATCAGACAATACAGATATAGACCCAAGATCACCAACATCTCCATGGTACAGTATTCAAAACATACAAGCCACTAAAACACTTAATGATCAATTTGAAATTTTTGGAGGTGTAAAAAACTTATTAAATTTTACTCCTGCAGCCAATAGTATCTTAAATGCTTCAGAACCATTTAGTGAAAATTTCGACCCAGCTTATGTATACGCTTCAAATCAAGGAACTCGTATGTTTTTAGGACTTAGATATAAACTACAATAATGAAAAAAACGCTTCTTTTCTTTTTTATATTTTCTACTAGTATATTACTTAGTCAGAAAAACCATACTTTAAAGAGTTACTCTTTTGAAGAGGCTTATAAACTACAAGAAAAAGAAAAAAGGCCAATTGTAGTTTTTTTTCATACAAACTGGTGTAAATATTGTTTTGCGATGAAAAAAAATACTTTTATCAATAAAAAAGTGGTAGCCTTATTAAATAAAGAGTTTTACTTTATCTCTTTTAATGCAGAAAGTAAAGACTTGGTAAATATAAAAGACAAGATTTTTAAGAACAAGTCTGGCATTCATGAGATAGTAGAGGTACTTGCTTTTAAAAACAACACCATTAGCTATCCATCTACTATTATTTTAAGTGCAAATAATACTATAGATGAACAGATAGATTCCTTTTTATCAGCAAAAGAAATTAGTAAAATATTGACAACCTATCTCTCTAAGAGACCCTCAAATTAACATAAATTCATCAAAATATACAATGGGTATAAATAGAAAATTAATGTTTGTCTTCCCAGATACGTTTTCTACCAGAACTAGAACCACTATTCCCTCCACTAAATGAAAAACGATATGTAACACCAACAGAACCGTATGTATGAGAACGCTGACTTTTAAATCTTTCTTCATTATACTTGTGCATCAATATTCCTTGTAATCCAAAATGATCAGAAATCCAAAGCGTACCACCAATACCAAAATTTAAGGTTGGAAGTACATGTTTAGACTTTACAAGGCTACCTCCTATTAAAACAAAAGGATTAATAGTGCTTTCTGAAGTACCAAAATCATATCTAAACTCACCATCAAACGTGGTGTATTTTTGATTATCATTAAAATCACTAGAAATACTACCTGCTAAAGTTACATTCTTAAACAAATATGTAGCAAGAGATAATCTTGGAAATTGAGGAATAAGCCTACCTCCCAAATCTTTACCATCTTCTACAGAATAAAGTACAGAACCTGTACCAAGTGTTACAGCCCATTTATTAGTTTCATTCTGACTAAAACTATGCAGGGTACATAAAAAAACAAGTGTAAAAACGATATGTTTCATTTTAATTTTTCTTTTTTAGGGTAAAAGAAAAACATTTTCCAATTCCCAATAATTTTTTTTACAAATATATTGATTAAACAAAGAAAATAAAGTACTGTGTTTTTTATTTAGTCGAAATTTTAATTTATTCGAATATAACAAAAATAACACCTAATTAATTGTAAATTCATAATTTACAAACCAATACCTTACATTATAATCTGCTGCTTTAAAATGTAACAAAAATAATTAAATCGTCATTACAGAATATAGAACGTAAACCTTTCTTTATAATTTCACTAAACTATTTTAATAAAAAATTATGTCTTATTTAAAATAGTTTTAAAACATTTTATTTTAACAAATTCAAATTAATATCTTTGCTAAAACATTTCGGGTTGAGCAAGCAGAACATTGTAAATCAATATCAGAATTCTGCGAATGTATCGCAGATAATTAACCAACTTCAACAAGATAAAAACCATTTTCAAATATCGAATTTGGTCGGCTCTTCGTTGTCTTTTGTTATTTCAGAAACTTTTAAAAAAGCAGACAAACCTTTTCTTTTAATCTTTAATGATAAAGAAGAAGCAGCTTATTACCTTAACGATTTAGAACAATTGCTAGGTGAAAAAAATGTGCTTTTTTATCCGGGATCCTACAGAAGACCTTACCAAATAGAAGAAACTGATAATGCCAATGTTTTATTACGATCTGAGGTTTTAAACCGAATTAATTCACGTAAAAAACCTGCAGTAATTGTAACCTATCCAACAGCTTTGTTCGAAAAAGTGGTTACTAAAAAAGAACTAGAAAAAAACACATTAAAAGTAGCAGTAGGCGAAAGTTTATCTTTAGATTTTGTAAACGAAGTTTTATTCGAATACAAATTTAAACGAGTAGATTTTGTTACAGAACCAGGTGATTTCTCTGTTCGTGGAGGAATTATAGATGTTTTTTCTTTTTCTAATGATGAACCTTACAGAGTTGAGTTTTTTGGTGATGAAATAGATAGTATCCGTTCTTTTGATGTAGAAACACAGTTATCTAAAGAAAAACTGAAGAAAATTTCTATAATGCCCAATGTAGAAAATAAAACATTGGAAGAAAACAGAGAGAGTTTTCTTAAATATATTTCTTCTAAAACAGTTGTTTTTACAAAAAATATAGATCTACTTGTTGGAAATCTAGATAAGTTTTATCAAAAAGCAGAAGAAGCTTTTTTAGATTTATCTAAAGAAATAAAACACGCAAAACCAGTAGAATTGTTTTGCGATGGTAATTTTATAAAAAATCAATTACAAGATTTTACATTAATAAATTTTGGAAACACAAATACCTACAAAGTTTCTAAAACTTTGCAAGAAGATTTGCCAGAAATTAAATTCAATACCATAGCACAACCTTCTTTTAATAAACAATTCAATTTATTAATAGAAAACTTAGAAGAATATCACAAAGCCAAATTTACCAGTTATATATTTTGTGCAAACGATCAACAAGCAAAACGTTTTCATGATATTTTTGATGATGCAGCACAAGAAGTGCATTATGAAACGGTTGTTTTTCCTTTATATCAAGGTTTTATAGATGTTGAAAATAGATTAGTTTGTTACACAGATCATCAAATTTTTGAGCGTTATCACAAATTCAGATTAAAAAACGGATACGCTAAAAAACAGGCAATTACGCTTCAAGATTTAAACAAGTTAGAAATTGGAGATTATGTAACACACATGGATCACGGAATTGGAAAATTTGGTGGTTTACAAAAAATCGACGTTCAAGGTAAAAAACAAGAAGCCATTAAGTTAGTGTACGGAGAAAGAGATATTTTATATGTAAGTATTCACTCGCTTCATAAGATTTCTAAGTTCAATGGTAAAGATGGTAAAGCACCTAAAATATACAAATTAGGCTCTGGTGCTTGGAAAAAAATCAAACAAAAAACAAAAGCAAGAGTTAAACATATTGCTTTTAATTTAATTCAACTATACGCAAAAAGAAAGCTACAAAAAGGATTTGCTTTTGGCCCAGATACACACATTCAGCATGAACTAGAAGGCAGTTTTATGTATGAGGATACTCCAGATCAATTTACATCTACACAAGATGTAAAAAATGATATGGAAAAAGAACAACCCATGGACAGATTAGTCTGTGGTGATGTTGGTTTTGGTAAAACAGAAGTTGCCGTAAGAGCTGCTTTTAAAGCGGTAGATAACGGTAAACAAGTCGCAATTTTAGTACCTACAACCATTCTTGCTTTTCAACATTATCAAACTTTTACAGAGCGTTTAAAAGATTTTCCTGTAAGAATTGATTATCTAAATCGTTTTAGAACTGCAAAACAAAAAACAGAAGCTATTAATGGTGTAAATGATGGTTCTATAGATATTATTATTGGTACGCATCAACTAACTAACAAACGGCTACAATTTAAGGACCTAGGCCTTTTAATTATAGACGAAGAGCAAAAATTTGGAGTTGCTGTAAAGGATAAATTAAAGACTTTAAAAGAAAACGTAGACACATTAACACTAACTGCAACCCCAATTCCTAGAACTTTACAGTTTAGTTTAATGGCTGCAAGAGATTTGTCTGTTATAAAAACACCGCCGCCGAATAGACATCCTATAGAAAGTAATGTAATTCGTTTTTCTGAAGAAACTATTCGTGATGCTATTGCTTACGAAGTTTCTCGTGGAGGACAAGTTTTCTTTATTCACAACAGAATAGAAAACATAAAAGAAGTTGCTGGTTTAATACAAAGATTAGTTCCTACCGCAAAAGTAGGTATTGGTCACGGACAAATGGAAGGTAAAAAACTAGAGGGCTTAATGCTTGGTTTTATGGCAGGAGATTTCGATGTTTTGGTTTCTACAACCATTATAGAAAGCGGTTTAGATGTACCAAATGCCAACACAATTTTCATCAATAATGCTAACAATTTCGGACTTTCAGATTTACACCAAATGCGTGGTAGAGTTGGTCGATCTAACAAAAAAGCATTCTGTTACTTTATCACTCCGGCGTATCATATGATGACCGATGATGCTAGAAAACGTATAGAAGCCTTAGTTTTATTTTCTGATTTAGGAAGCGGAATTAACATTGCCATGAAAGATTTAGAAATTCGTGGTGCAGGAGATTTATTAGGTGGTGAGCAAAGTGGTTTTATCAATGATATTGGGTTTGATACCTACCAAAAAATACTACAAGAAGCTATTGAAGAGTTAAAAGAGAATGAATTTAAAGAACTCTATCCTTCAGACAATTCTAAACCTAAAGAGTACGTAAAAGAGGTTACGATTGATACCGATTTCGAAATTCTTTTTCCGGATGATTATATCAATTCAATCACAGAAAGGTTGGCTTTGTATAACAAATTAGGAGAATTAAAAACCGAGGAAGAACTACAAGTTTTTGAAACTGAAATTATAGACCGTTTTGGAGAATTCCCTACGCAAGTAGAAGATTTGCTCGATTCTGTTCGTATAAAATGGTTGGCAAAAGAGCTTGGTTTAGAAAAAGTAATTCTAAAACAAAAAAGAATGATGGGGTATTTTGTTGCCAATCAACAAAGTGAATTTTACCACACAGATGCCTTTACACGCATGTTAAAATACGTGCAACTAAACCCTAAAAGTTGTGTTATGAAAGAGAAAGAATCTAAAAACGGATTGCGATTATTAATCACTTTTATAAGAATTGATAGCGTAAAAACTGCTTTGAGTATTTTACAAAAAGTGTAGCATTATTTTTTGAAGCTATTTCCCGCTTTCTACTGTATCTTTTTTCTTCTGTTCTCGATACAAATTTGCAAAAAAGCAAATTCACTCGAACTGACAGAAAAAAGGATGCCGTTTCAATCGGGGCTAGACTTGTTTGCTTGCTTTAGTTAATGATGTTTGTTCTTTAAAACGCAGCTAGAAATCTCATCATGTGACTCAGGTTTATGTTATCACTGTTATGTGACTTTTTAATTCTTCGAAGTAACAAGTGAGTGGTGAATTATACGTTTAAAAAAGACCTCACAGGTTTTAAAAACCTGTGAGGTCTGAATATTTTTTTGGTCGTCTTAAAAAACCTTCCTTATTAGGTTTGCAATACGCATTAAGGATTAAGCCGTTTTAATAACTAAACAATTTTGTCTATTAGACCTTTTCATTGATTTATTGCTCGCGCTCGTTTGTAACGAGTGCCAATAACATATAGAACATTAGCTTCGGTACTCGTTACAAACGAGCACTAGCAGAGAGAAACCTCATAAGGCTACTCACGTTATACGTTCTATTTATTATAAAGCTTCTATTAAAATCGAAATAAGAATTTTAGTAAGCAAACAAGTTTAGCCCTTATAGAGACTTTCGACTTCGCTTAAGACAGGGTAATTGTTTGAGCTCTTTTTTTTTCTCAAAAAAAAGCGAGTAGCGAAAGCAGGAAATAGCTTCTAAATAATTTCCATTTTTTGCAATAAGAAAGAAGCATTCATATTTTTACAAATTCCGTTTTTTAAAGTGTAATCGAAATGTAGTTCATCTTCTATAATTTCTGCATCGAAATAATAGTTTTTAATGTCTGTAAACTCATTTTCTAGCTCACACAAACTAACATCGTGAGTTGCAATGATTCCGGTTGACTTAGATTTAGTCAATTTTTCTACAAACTTTTTAGAGCCAATAGCTTTGTCTTTACTGTTCGTTCCTTTTAAAATTTCATCTAAAATGATAAAATAGTCTGTTGTTTTAATTTCATCAACAATAAACTTTAAACGCTTTAATTCTGAGTAAAAATAAGACTCATCTTCTGTTAAAGAATCTGTAGTTCGCATGCTTGTAATCAGCTTAATTGGCGAATATTTAAAATTTTCTGCACAAACAGGCAACCCACAATTTGCCATTACAATAGACAAAGAAATGGTTCTTAAAAAAGTACTTTTACCCGCCATATTTGCTCCAGTAACAATAAAAAACTCTTCTTTGTTAATTGTAAAATCGTTGTCAATTCTTTTTGTTGCATCCAATAATGGATGTCCTAAATTGGTAGCTTTTACTACTTCTTTTTCATTTGTGATTTCTGGAAAAACAAATTTTGTATGATTAAAATGAAAGTTTGCCAATGAGTTTTGAGCATCAAAAAAAGCAACAACAGAAAACCATTTATCTACTGTGTGTTTATAGTTAATAATCCATTTTTCTACATTCACTGCATTTCTAATATCAAGTAGAAAAAATCCATTTCCAAAAAATGCAATTACCAAATTATTACGTTGATCGAAAGCATCTAAAACTTTAGAAAATTCTTTAAAAATAGTTGACGCTTTTTTATCTTCAGATTTTATAATTGCTTGTTTTTCTTTTAAAATTGTTGCCAAAAATTCTTCTCCCTCAATTTCATTTAACAATACGTGGTATTGCTTAAAGGTTTCTCTTACTTTATCTGTGTCTGCATATAAATTACCTGTTTTTTTAACAAAGGCAGCGCTTATAAAAAGACCAATAAAAAACCAAATTATTAAATAAGAAAAAGAAATAAAACCCAAAGAAACCAAACCAATAAACACTATTGAAAGCACAGAAAAAACAAGTTGAATTCCCTTTAAAAACATAGGGAGAACAGCTTTATAATTCTGAACCCAATTTACTATAAAACCAGACGTATCTTTTGTGGTAATTAAGCTTGCCAAAGCAGCAAAGTGTTGCCTCCATTTTACCTTTGTTGCTAATTCTTTTATGGTGTTTTGCTTCTCTACAATTTCATTCGTTTTATTTTCCGTAAACGTTTTGGCTAATAATTTTTTCCCTTCTGAAGTAACCGTTCTATTTAAATATTGAAAAAAAGAACCAACACCAAATAAATCGATATCATTACTATAATAATGCATAGGATTTACAAACTCCTCACCAGATTCTAAGTGATGGAATTTTCTATTTAAAACATCGAGTTCTGTCGTATTTATATTAATCTTAGCTTTTATAATAGCTCTTTTTCTTTGTAAACTAACGTGTTTTGTAACTAAAAAACCAAATAGTAAAATGCCTAAAAAGGCAATGATAAAAACATCTGGATATTTACCAAAAGTTAAATAAATTAAAAAACAAGTCGCTAAAAAAACTCCAAACCTAAAAATACTTAGGTTTATAGATTTCTTTTTTAAAAGAGTTGCATCTTTTTCTAATGCTAACTTTTCTTCACTATAAAAATTGGAAGGAGTATTCATTTTAATATTATTTATTATAATTAGAAATTCCACCAAACAAACTTAAAACCTTAAGTGTTGGGTATTTCTTTTTTAACATTTTGGTTGCTTTGTAACTATTAAAACCTCTTTGACAAACCATCACATAGGTTTTATTTAAATCAATTTTAATTGCATCTACATTAAATTCTTGAATAGGAATTGTTTGATCAACTTTAAAAGGCAATTTTAAATTGGGTAAAACAGCAATCAATTCTAAACTTTTCGACTGCTTTTCAAGTGATAAATATTCTTTTAACTCTTCTGATGATATTTGCCAATCCTTATTTTGAAGCTCACAAACTGCATCAAAATATGTTTGCACTTCAAATAATTTTGCAATTTTATCTTTTAAAACAGCTGGTTTTAATTTCATTTTTAACTGTGTATTTTGCAACGAATTGTAAATCAACAATTCGTTTGATAATGGTTTTCCTATACCTGTTATCAACTTTAAAACTTCATTTACTTGTTGCGTTGCAATCATACCTACAATCGAGTTCATGGTACCTGCCTCTGAACAATTGGGAATATCTGTTGCCATTTCTGGAAAAGCATCTCTTAAATTTGCTGAATAAGTTCCGTCTTTCTGCAAAACATTAAAAGTAGACACATATCCATCAAACTTATACAAAGATCCGTACACCAATGGTTTCTTTTTAAGAACACAAGCATCGTTTAATAAGTATTTTGTTGGTAAAGAATCTGTACCATCTACAACAATATCAAACTGAGAAATCAACCCAAAAACATTATCTTTTGTAATTGGTTTATTTGTAAAAGTAACTTCTGTAAAAGGGGCTCTCTTTTTTATAAATTCTGATAAAACGGCTGCTTTTGGTTTATTTACATCATCTAGAGCATAAAATACTTGTCTGTGTAGATTGGAAACATCAACGGTATCGAAATCTACTAAATGTATTTTCCCAATTCCACTTGCGGCTAAATACACCGCTATTGGGCTTCCTAATCCGCCACAACCAACTACTAAAACACTTGATTTTTGTAATTTTCCTTGTCCGACTTCACCAATTTCTGATAAAGTAATTTGACGTTTAAAAAATTGATTTTTTGTTACACTCATTGCGTTGACAAGATAGGTAAATAAAAAAAGTCATTACAAATATTTGTAATGACTTTTTATTTTTTTTGAGATTTTTCAGTCGCCTAAAAAGGCTCATTTGATAATGACAACTTATATTTTGTACTTAGTTTCGTAAAAAACTACAAACAAGCGAATATTAAAAAGGCTGCGCCTTTAGATAACTATATTTATAATTTTACCAGGAACAATAATCACTTTTTTAGGAGCTTTACCTTCTAACTGTGCTATTGTTTTTTCATTTTCCATTACTATTTTTTCTATTTCTTCTTTCGATAAATCTAAAGGAAGTTCTAACGTAAAACGCATTTTTCCATTAAAAGAAATAGGATAATTTTTAGCACTTTCTACTAAATGACTTGCTTCAAAAACAGGGAAATCTACAGTAGAAATAGATTCACTATTTCCTAATAAGCTCCATAACTCTTCTGCAATGTGTGGTGCATAAGGAGAAACCAAAATTGCTAAAGGTTCTAAAATTGTACGCTTGTTACATTTTAAAGCAGTTAATTCATTTACAGCAATCATAAAGGTAGAAACAGAAGTGTTGAAAGAGAAATTCTCTATATCATCTTCTACCTTCTTAATGGTTTTATGTAATGTTTTAAGCTCGTCTTTTGTTGGTGCTGCATCAGAAACCTCAAACACTTCTTCGTTAAAGTATAGTTTCCATAATTTCTTTAAGAAAGATGAAACTCCAGAAATACCAGAAGTTTTCCAAGGCTTTGCTTGTTCTAAAGGTCCTAAAAACATTTCGAATAAACGTAAACTATCTGCTCCATATTCTTCGCAAATAGCATCTGGGTTTACCACATTGTATTTAGACTTAGACATTTTTTCTACTTCACGACCTACTTTATATGCTCCGTTTTCTAAAACAAATTCGGCATTCTTATAATCAGCATTTAAAGCATGATTCTTAAATCCATCCACATCTAACTCATCAGAAGCATTTACTAAAGAAACATCTGCATGTAAAGCCGTTTTAGTAATCATTACTAAATCTGCAAAATTAGGGTCTAAGAATTTATTATCTAATAAGTAATTTATAACAACCGTTTCAAATTCGTCATCAGAAGTAAATGTATTTTTAGACACAAATACGGTTGGGATTTTCTCTAAAACATCATCCATAGATTTCTCATCAGAACATCCACAACCATTCTTTACAAAAGCAGTTGCTTTGTAAACAAATGCAGAAGTTCCTAAAATCATTCCTTGGTTAATCAGTTTTTTGGCAAACTCATCTACAGGTACAATTCCTTTATCGAATAAGAATTTTTGCCAAAAACGAGCATATAATAAATGTCCGGTTGCATGCTCAGATCCACCAATATATAAATCTACTTCTTTCCAATATTCTAAACTTTCCTTGCTGGCAAACTCGTTAGAATTTGTAGCATCCATATACCTGTTAAAGTACCAAGAACTACCCGCCCAACCTGGCATTGTGTTTAACTCTAAAGGATAAACAGTCTTATTTTTTAACTTATCGTTAGAAACAACTTTCTTTCCACGAGAATCCCAAGCCCATTCTGTTGCGTTTCCTAAAGGTGGTTTTCCATCTTCGGTTGGCAAGTATTTTTCTACTTCTGGCAATACGATTGGCAGGTGTTCTGCATCAATCATTTGTGGCATTCCGTCTTTATAATAAACTGGGAAAGGTTCTCCCCAATAACGTTGTCTGCTAAAAACAGCATCACGCAAACGGTAGTTTATTTTTCCGTAACCGAAGCCACGTTTCTCCATTTCAAAAATGGCTAATTTTAATGCTTTCTTATATTTTAATCCTGATAAAAAATCAGAATTTGCAATCTTTGTTCCATCTTTTCCGGTATGTGCTTCTTCAGAAATATCTACACCTTCAAAAATATTAGGAATCGGAATTCCAAAGTGTTTTGCAAAATCATAATCACGCTGATCTCCACAAGGCACAGCCATAACTGCTCCTGTTCCGTAGTTTGCTAACACGTAATCTCCAATCCAAATTTGAACCTTTTCACCAGAAAAAGGGTGAATTGCATACGCACCAGTAAAAGCACCAGAAATGGTTTTTACATCTGCCATTCTATCACGTTCAGAACGTTTTGCTGTAGCTGTAATATAAGCTTCTACATCTGCTTTTTGAGCATCTGTTGTAATTTTTGAAACCAACTCGTGTTCTGGAGCCAATGTCATAAAACTTACTCCGTAAATAGTATCTGGTCTTGTAGTAAAAACATCAATCTTATAAGATTTCTCATCTTTTACAACTACTTCTGCTTCTACTAATTTTTCAATCTTTTTTGGAAATTGAATTGCAGTATTAATTGCTGCAACTACTTTAAGAACGTTTTCAATTACTTCTTCGTTTTTAAAACGAACAACATTAAAACTTTCATTATTAAAAAAGGCTGTTCTTGCTGCTTCATCTTCTTTACCAGAAAACTCTACAATTAGGTTTTTAGCTAAACATACATAATCTACCAAAAAAGTACCTATTGTATATTTTTTTCTGAATTTTGCTGCTCCTTTTTTATTCTTTAATTCGTCCCAAAGAACGGTTTCTGCTTTCGATAAATTCTGACGTAATTCTTTTAATGCTTCTAATTCTTTGTAAGATAATTTTACTTCCGAAGAAGTATTCTTAACACCGTTATCAACATTAAAAGTAACCATTGCTCCTTGAGATCTTCCAATCCAATTGGTTTGAGAGTCTTTTAAAGGTTGTGGCCAATCTATTTTTTCTAATCCGTCTAAAAGACGTTGTGCATATGCAGAAATTCTCATAGACCATTGTGTCATCTTTTTACGAACAACAGGATGGCTTCCTCTTTCTGATACTCCGTTTACAATTTCGTCATTTGCCAAAACGGTTCCTAAAGCAGGACACCAGTTTACTTCTGTATCTGACAAAAATGTTAAACGATATTGTAATAAGATTTCTTCTTGTTCTTTCTTTGAAAAGGCTTTCCATTCATCCGAAGAAAAAGATTGAATTTCTTCATCACAAACTGCGTTTACAGTTGTATTTCCATCTTTTTTAAAGATTTTTTCCAATTCAGAAATATCTTCTGCTTTATCCGAATCTTTATTGTACCAAGAATTAAACAATTGAATAAAAATCCACTGTGTCCACTTATAATATTCCGGACTAGAAGTTCTTACTTCTCTGCTCCAATCAAAAGAAAAACCAATAGTATCTAATTGTCTTCTGTAAGTTGCTACGTTTTCTTCTGTAGTTTTCGCTGGATGCTGACCTGTTTGTATTGCGTATTGTTCTGCTGGTAAACCAAAAGAATCATATCCTTGCGGATGCAATACATTAAACCCTTTATGACGTTTGTAGCGTGCATAAATATCACTGGCAATATATCCTAAAGGATGTCCAACATGTAAACCTGCTCCGGATGGATAAGGAAACATATCTAAAACATAATATTTAGGTTTTTCCGATTCATTACTGGCTTTAAAAGTTTGGTTTTCTGCCCAAAATTTTTGCCATTTCTTTTCTATATCTAAGTGATTATATTGCATTTGATTCTTTTATTAAAGTGCACAAATTTACGTTTATTCTTTGTAAGCAAGAAATTGATTTCTTTAAATTAAATGACATAAAAAAACTGCCTAAATTTCTTTAGACAGTTTTATATATTTCTTAAATAAAATTATTTAATAGAAACAGAAACTAACGTATTAGCCCATCCCATTTTTAAAGTCATATCGTCTGCAAACATCATAGAAAACGCTTCTATATTTTTGTCTGATGTAGAAACCGTACCTGGTACTCTAACAACATCTTGGTCTTCTTTATAAAAATAAGATCCCCAAACATTTTTTGCTGTACTTAAAATTACAACCCAATCTCCTTCGGTTTTAGGAATTGTAAATAAAGTATAAGTTCCTGCTTTTACATCCTTACCACCAAAAACAACATCTTTGTAGAAAGTAATTTCTGCAGCTTCATTTGCACCTGTTCTCCAAACTTTATCAACAGGAGCTAATTTACTTAATTCTCTTCCATTTAACTGTGGTCTTCCGTAAGTTACTTTTACAACTTTGTCTGAAATTTTGTAACTACTTGGGTATGCAGCACCATCCATTGGGCTTTTATCTAAACCTTTAAAGTCTTGTGCATTTGTTCCTGTTGAACTCATTAATGTAATAGCAAAAATTGCAATTGATAAAATAGATTTTTTCATGGTTTGTTATATTTATTTATAATATTAGTATTCAAGTCTTCTTAAAAGTAAAAACCTTACAAAGGTTTGTTATTATTTTAAGAGTACAATTTAAAACAAGTCTTTTATGTATGCTAAAAAATAGACATAAAAAAAAATCGAGATTTCAGCATGCTGAAATCTCGACCTAATATATAAGTTTTGAAATTATTATTTCAATTTCTTCTTAACTGCTACTTCTTTGTAAGCTTCAATTACATCTCCTTCTATAATATCATTATAGTTTTTAATTTGAACCCCACAATCGAATCCTTTAGTAACTTCTCTAACATCATCTTTAAAACGTTTTAACGCTGTTAAAGTTCCGTCGTGCACTACAATTCCGTCTCTAATAATTCTAATTTGAGAATCTCTTTGGATTTTACCAGACATTACCATACAACCTGCAATGTTACCAACTTTAGAGATTTTATAGATTTCTCTAATTTCTACATTACCCGTAACTTCTTCTTTCATTTCTGGAGATAACATTCCTTCCATGGCGTCTTTTAAGTCATTGATAGCTGCATAAATAATAGAGTATGTTCTAATATCTACTTCTTCTCTATCGGCTACTGCTCTTGCATTTCCTTGCGGACGTACATTAAACCCAACAATAATTGCATCTGAAGCTGTTGCTAATAACACATCACTTTCTGTAATGGCTCCAACACCTTTATGTAAAATATTTACTTGAATTTCTTCTGTTGATAGTTTCTGGAAAGAATCTGTTAAAGCTTCTACAGAACCATCTACATCTCCTTTTAAGATAATGTTTAATTCTTTAAAGTCTCCTAACGCAATTCTACGTCCAATTTCATCTAACGTTAATGTTTTCTGAGTTCTTACAGATTGCTCACGTTGTAATTGAGAACGTTTAGAGGCAATTTGTTTTGCTTCTCTTTCATCATCAAAAACTACAAACTTGTCTCCAGCTTGTGGCGCTCCGTCTAAACCTAAAATAGATACTGGTGTTGATGGACCTGCAACTTTTAAATTAGTTCCTTTATCATCAAACATTGCTCTTACTTTACCACTGTGTTTACCTGCTAACAAGTAATCTCCAATTTTTAAAGTTCCTGCTTGTACTAATACAGTAGAAACATATCCTCTACCTTTATCTAACAATGCTTCCACTACTGCACCAACTGCATTTTTATTAGGATTTGCTTTCAATTCTAAAATTTCAGCTTCTAATAAAACTTTCTCTAATAATTCTGGAACACCTGTTCCATGTTTTGCTGAAATATCTTGAGACTGTATGTTACCACCCCATTCTTCTATCAACAAATTCATTTGAGATAATTGCGTTTTTACATTATCTGGATTTGCATTTGGTTTATCAATCTTATTGATTGCAAATATAATAGGCACTCCTGCTGCTTGTGCATGAGAAATTGCTTCTTTTGTTTGCGGCATCACATCATCATCTGCTGCAACTACAATAATAACTAAATCTGTTACCTGAGCTCCACGTGCACGCATTGCTGTAAACGCCTCGTGACCTGGTGTATCTAAGAATGCTATTTTTTGATCTCCAACTTTTACAGAGTACGCACCAATATGCTGTGTAATCCCTCCGCTTTCGCCATCAATAACATTTGCTTTTCTAATATAATCTAATAAAGATGTTTTACCATGATCTACGTGACCCATTACCGTAATAATTGGTGCACGATTTTCTAAATCTTCTGGTTTATCAATTACTTCTTCTATAGACTCTTCTACTTCTGCACCAACAAATTCTACTTTGTGGTTAAATTCTTCAGCAACAATAACTAATGTTTCTGCATCTAAACGCTGATTCATTGTTACCATCATACCTAAAGACATACATGCAGAAATAATGTTTGTAACAGGTACTTCCATCATCGTTGCAACTTCACTTACAGTAACAAATTCTGTTACCTTTAAGATTTTGTTGTCTAATGCTTGAGCTTCTAACTCAGCATCAGAATGCTCTCTATGGGCGTCCCTTTTATTTCTACGGTATTTTGCTCCTTTTCCTCTAGAAGATTTTCCTTGCAGTTTCTCAAGTGTTTCTCTTACTTGTTTTTGAATTTCTGCTTCAGTTGGTTCTTCTTTTTTAACTGCTGCTGGTCTAGCGGCACCTCTACCACCTCTATTAAATGGAGGTCTACTTCCACCTGCTCTATTTCCTTGACCTGGTCTACTTGGTCTTGCCGTAGCAGAACCTGGCGCACCAGCTTTAGTTACAATACGCTTACGTTTCTTTTTGTCTGCGTTTGCATCTTTTTTAGGTTCAGGTTTCTTTTTCTTAGGTCTTTCAAATTGTTTTAAATCAATTTTCTTCCCTGTAAAATTAGGACCATCTAGCTTTTTATATTGCGTTTTGATAGCTTCTGCATTTTCTGCAGTAACCTCTTCTGCTTTTTCTTCTGATTTTGAAGCGTCTTTTTTCCCTTTTGGTTTATCACCAACTTTAGAAACTTCTTTTTCAATTTCAGAAACAGCTTTTTTAACCTCTGGTATAACAACCTTTGGTTTTTCTTCAACTGGTTTTTCAACAACCGGAGTTTCTGCTACCTTAGAAGCTTCTGCTTTAGTCTCTACAACTGGAGCTTCTGCTACTACTTTAGGTTCATCAACTTTAGGTTCTTCTGTTTTAGTTTTAGGTTCTGCAACAACCTCTACAGGTTCTTCTTTTACCTTTTCAACTTTGTCAGCAGGTTTTTTACCAATATTATCAATATCGATTTTACCAACAGTTTTAAACTCTAATTTATCTGCTTTGGCTCTTAAAACCTCTTCCTTCTTAACCTCTTCCGCTCTTTTCTTCTCTAATTTAGCTTCATGCTCTAAACGAATAGCTTCTTTCTCTTTTCGTTTTTCTTCACCAACTTCTTTAGATGCTGCTTTCTTATTAGCATCTTTTTCAAAGCCATCAAGTAAAACTTGATAGACGTCACCCGTAATTTTAGTGGTTGGCCTCGATTCTATTTCGTGACCCTTTCCCGCTAAATATTCGACTGCTCTATCAAGAGAAATGTTTAATTCTCTTAAAACTTTATTAAGCCTCATTGTTTTGCCTACAGACATATATTCTTTTTAACTTTATACTTGTAAAAATATGCTTTTTACGTTACTTCTTTACTATACTTAGTCCTCAAATTCCTCTTTCAAGATTTTTTGAACATCCGTAATTGTTTCTTCTTCTAAATCGGTTCTTTTCACCAACTCTTCTACACTAGTTTCTAATACGCTTCTAGCAGTATCTAAACCAATCTTTTTGAATTCAGCAATAACCCAATCTTCAATTTCGTCTCCAAACTCTGTTAACTCTACGTCTTCTTCTTCTAGACCTTCTCTCTTAACGTCTATTTCGTAACCTGTTAACTCACTTGCTAAACGAATATTTACACCACCTCTACCAATTGCTTTAGAAACTTCTTCTGGTTTTAATAAAACGCTTACACGTCCTTTTTTACCATTTCTTTCTTCTTCAAACATTTCTATTTCCATTGAAGTCACTTTTGCAGGACTTAATGCTCTTGAAATAAATAACTGCTCGTTTTTGGTATAGTTAATAACATCTATATTCTCATTCCCTAACTCACGTACAATTCCATGAATTCTTGAACCTTTAACACCAACACAAGCTCCAACAGGGTCTATTCTATCATCATAAGAATCTACCGCTACTTTTGCTTTTTCTCCTGGTATTCTTGCAACTCCTTCAACAGTAATTAAACCATCAAAAACTTCTGGAATTTCTTGCTCAAATAATTTATTTAAGAAAACTGGCGATGTTCTAGATAAGATAATCGCTGGTTTGTTTCCTCTTAATTCTACCGTTTTAATAATTCCTTTTACAGAATCTCCTTTTCTAAAAAAGTCTGAACGGATTTGCTCACTTTTTGGTAATACAATTTCGTTTCCTTCATCATCCAACAAAATAATTGCATTGTGACGAATGTGATGTACTTCGGCTGTATATAATTCTCCTTCTAAATCTTTAAATTGTTTAAAGATATTTGTACTATCGTGTTCGTAAATTTTAGAAATTAAGTTCTGACGTAATGCTAAGATAGCTCTTCTACCTAAATCTATCAACTTAACTTCTTCAGATACATCTTCACCAATTTCAAAATCTGGCTCAATTAATCTTGCTTCCGCTAATTCAATTTCTTCATTATCATCCTCAGAAAAACCATCTGCAACAACAACTCTATTTCTCCAAATTTCTAAATCTCCTTTATCTGGGTTAATAATTATATCAAAATTATCATCCGAACCAAACTTACGTTTTAGGGCAGCTCTAAAAACCTCTTCTAAAATAGACATTAATGTTACTCTGTCTATACTCTTGTTATCTTTAAATTCTGAAAACGAATCAATTAATGCTATATTCTCCATTACATTTTTTGCTTAAAATACAATCTTCACTTTTGCTTCTATAATATCCTTATAGGCTAAAGTTGCTGTTTTTGTTACAGTAACCTTCCCTTTACCTATTGGCTTTGGCTCTCTTGCTTTCCAATTTAAAACAATCTTATCTTCATCTGCTTCTACCAAAGTTCCTTCAAATTCTTGTTCAGAAGTTTTTACTTTAAGTATTCTATTGATGTTTTTAATATATTGCCTTTTCACTTTTAATGGATGCGATATGTCTGGTGTAGAAACCTCTAGAGAAAAATCTTCTTCTTCTCTATCAAAATTATTATCTACACTTTTACTAATTCTAATGCATTCACTTAAAGGAACACCATTATCTCCATCTACTGTAACCTGAATTTTGTTGTTTTCTGAAATAGATAAATCTATCAAATATAACGACTCATTCTCGGCCAGTGCTTCCTCTACTAAATTTCTTACTTTGGTTTGGTCCATTTTAAATCCTAAAATAAAATATAAAAAGAGGGGACTCTTTAGTCCCCTTCCTTCTCCATTTATTGTAAATTTCGGTGCAAATATACTAAATGTTTGGGATTTACCAAACTAAGTTTAAGTCAATTATTTTTTGTAACTTTATATACAATCATATTAACCTCTAATTTGCTGTATTATGAAAAAAATTTTAGTCGCAATAGATTTTTCAAAAACTTCTGAATACGCCTCAAAAATGGCAGCAAGAATTGCAGTAAAAACAAATGCCACAGTTTACCTTATTCACCTTATAGAACTACCTAAAGGAGTTATAGATATGGGATCTGGAAGTAAATTTAGCATTCCAGAAAGCATGTTGTATTTAAGAAAAGTTAGAGAAAAAGTACTAGCCTTTAAAGAAAACTTTTTTAATAAAGAAACACAAGTTAAATACTTTATAAAATTAAACAATCCTTTTGAAGGAATACAAAAATATGCTGATAAAATTGATGCAGACTTAATAATAATGGGCTCTAAAGGTCATTCTCAACTAGAAGAAATGCTTATTGGCTCTAATACTGAAAAAGTAGTACGAAACTCCAAAAGACCCGTAATTGTTGTAAAAAAGGATAGTAGAAAGTTTAATTTAAAAAATTTAGTTTTTGCTTCTAATTTTAAAGAAGAGAACAAAGAAGTATTTGGTAAATTTATAGAATTTGCTAAAATTTTTAATAGCAACATTCATTTATTAAAAATAAATACTCCTGCTAATTTTCAGTCAACTTCAGAAACAAAACAAAAAATAAAGGACTTTATAACTGATTACAGCTTACCAAAACACAAAATAAACATCTATAATGATGTTTCTGTAGAAAAAGGTATCTTAAATTTCGCCAAAGATATTAATGTAGACTTAATAGCCTTAAGTACACACGGCAGAAGCGGTTTGGCACATTTATTTACAGGTAGTGTTATAAAAAATTTAACCAAAAACGCTTTAAAACCTATGTTAACTATAAAGGTTTAAATAAATGACTACTAGAATTTAAAACCAAAACTACCTCTTATTTTAAAGCATTTAGAAAGATATTACTTATTATAAAATAAAAAAACCTCCAAAATTGGAGGTTTTTTTTATTTAATGTAACTTCTATCTTCTCTTACAAAAGATAATCTGTACTTATAAAATTAGATGCTTTTTTATCTAATAACTCTTCTAAAATAGCATTGTTGTAATCTGTATCTTTAGAAGCTAAAAATGTTCTAATAGAAAAAGAACGCAAAGCATCATGCACACTTAAAGTTGCCACTGCAGAATCTTTTCTTCCCGTAAACGGATACACATCTGGACCTCTTTGCGCAGCACTGTTTAAGTTAACTCTACACACTAAATTTACCAAAGTATCAATTAATGGCGCCAAAGTTTTTACATCACTTCCAAAAACACTCACTTGTTGTCCGTAATTAGATTCTGCCATATCATCTAAAGGTTCTTGAATATTTTTAAAAGAAACAATAGGTGTTACTGGACCGAATTGCTCTTCTTGAAAAACTCTCATATCTTTAGTAACCGGATATAAAACTGCCGGAAAAATATAATTTTCAGAAGTTTTTCCTCCTTTTTTATTAATCACTTTTGCACCTTTAGAAGTAGCATCGTCAATTAATTCTTGAATATATGCTGGTTTTTCTGGTTCTGGTAAAGGTGTTAACTTTACACCGTCTTCCCATGGGTTTCCAAACTTTAATGCATCAACTCTTTTTGCAAATCGTTTGTTAAATTTATCTACAATATGTTCATGAACATATAAAATCTTTAGCGCAGTACAACGTTGTCCGTTAAAAGAAGTTGCTCCAGAAAGACATTCATCTATTGCCAAGTCTAAATCTGCATCTGGCAAAACTATTCCCGGATTTTTAGCTTCTAAACCTAATACTAGACGTAATCTGTTTTTAAAAGGGTGGTTTGCTTGAATTGCATTCGCAGATTTACTGTTACCTATTAAAGCCAACACATCTACTTTACCCGTTTTCATAATAGGTGTTGCTAAAACACGACCTCTACCATAAATAACATTTACCACACCTTCTGGAAAACTATTTTGAAAAGCTTCTAACAACGGAGATAATAATAAAACCCCATGTTTAGCTGGTTTAAAAACCGCTGTATTTCCCATAATTAAAGCAGGAATCAACAACGCAAATGTTTCATTTAAAGGGTAATTATAAGGGCCCAAACATAAAACTACACCTAAAGGACCACGTCTAATATGCGCGTGTACTCCACTACTTTTTTCAAACTTAGCAGAATCTCTATCCATTTGCTTATAGTCTTCAATAGTATCGTAGATATATTCTATCGTTCTATCAAATTCTTTTTCAGAATCTGGTAATGCTTTTCCAATTTCCCACATTAACAACTTTACAACCTCATCTCGTTTGGTTTTCATTTGCTCTGCAAATTCCTCCATACACTCAATTCTGTCTGCAACTCTCATTGTTGGCCATAAACCCTGACCTTTATCATAAGCTCTATAAGCAGAATTTAAGGCCTCTAAACCTTCTTCTCCTGTTAAGTTAGGAACAGTACCTAACAACGTTGGTTTGTAGTCTTTAGTTGATGAAATTGTAGAATATACTTCTGTTGTTTCACCTTCCCATTCTTTTAACTCACCACTAACTAAATATGTTTTTTGGTGTAACAGTGATGTTATTTTATATGCTTCTGGAATTTCTTTAAATTGTTTCTTCATAAATTAATTTTATAAATTATATAAAAAATAATAATTCAAAAATAAATAGACTATTATTTATACTTCAAAATTAACTAAAAATAACTGTAAAACACCTCATTTAGACTTTAAAACACGAAATGGTTTTCGAGGTTCTATTTTTGCTTTTTATTAAATTCTTAATATAATTACACCAAAAATTGAAATAAATCTGGCTTATCATTTAGGTAGTCGCCAAAGAAATTGTTTTCTTTCATTCTTTGAATTAAAGGAGCCAAATCTCTAGAAGATTTTAATTCTAAGCCAACAACAGCAGATCCATTTGTTCTGTTATTCTTTTTGGTATATTCAAAATGAGTAATATCATCATTAGGTCCTAAAATTTCTGCTACAAATTCTTTTAACGCTCCTGCTCTTTGCGGAAACTTTACAATAAAATAATGTTTTAGGTTTGCATACAACAAGGCTCGTTCTTTAATTTCTGCAGTTCTTGTAATGTCATTATTACCACCACTAACCACACAAACAACGTTTTTTCCTTTTATTTTATCAGCAAAAAAATCTAAAGCAGCAATACTTAAAGCACCTGCTGGCTCTACTACAATGGCATCTTTATTATACAAATCTAAAATAGTCTGACAAATTTTACCCTCTGGAACCGTAATTACTTCTGATAAGTTTTGCTGGCAAATTGCAAAATTTAAATCACCTACTTTTTTTACTGCTGCACCATCTACAAAAGAATCGATGGTTTCTAATAACGTATTTTCTTTATTTTTAAGAGATGTTAGCATAGAAGATGCACCTGCTGGCTCCACACCAATTACTTTTGTTTCTGGCGATAAGTATTTAAAAACAGAAGACAATCCTGCAGACAATCCTCCACCTCCAATAGGCACAAAAACATAATCTATTTTCTCTTTAGTTTGGTTTAAAATTTCTAAACCAACAGTAGCCTGACCTTCAATAACCTTTTCATCATTAAAAGGATGGATAAACGTTTTATTTTTAGAGTCACATTCTATTTTTGCAGCATCAGAAGCATCATCAAAAGTATCTCCTTCAATTACGATTTCAATAAAATCTTCACCAAACATTTTTACTTGGTTAATTTTTTGATTTGGCGTTGGAGATGGCATAAAGATAGTTCCCTTAATCTGCAATAATTTACAAGACAAAGCGACTCCTTGTGCATGATTACCAGCGCTTGCACAAACAATTCCTCGCTGTTTTTCATCTAAAGTTAAAGAAGACATCTTATTATATGCTCCTCTAATCTTATAAGAACGTACCACCTGCAAGTCTTCTCTTTTAAAAAGAATGGTTGCTGCTAGCTCTTTTGATAAATTAAAGTTTTTACTAAGCGGCGTCTCAAAAGCGACACCTTTTAAGTTTTCTAAAGCCTCTTTTACACTTTCTAAACTTGGATAATAAATTTGGTTTGTTTGCATCGATCAAATGTAAAAATAAAACCTGTCAGATTATGAAATCTAACAGGTTTTTTTAACTCAATTTTTGGGGGACATTATAATTTATAGAAACCTAAATTACACCTCTTTTGAGGATTTATTTCAATATAAAAACGGACTATATTAAACCGTTTTTATAACTTTCATAGCTGTCATAGAAGCTCTTAATTTTGCTCCTACTACTTCTACTGGATGATTTCTAATAATAGCGTTAATTCTAATTAACTCTTGGTTATCAACTCCGTTTTCTGAGCTAAAAGATTTACCAATAATATCAGTTTTTACATCTTTCATAAAATCTGTTAATAAAGGCTTACAAGCATGGTCAAATAAATAACAACCATATTCTGCCGTATCAGAAATTACACGGTTCATTTCTGCCAATTTCATTCTTGCAATTGTATTTGCAATTAATGGCGTTTCATGTAAAGATTCATAATATGCAGAAGCAGCTATAATTCCTGAATCTGTCATTGCTTCGAAAGATAATTCTACACCAGCTCTTACAAAAGCAACTAATAATGTTCCGTGATCAAAATATTCTTGTTCAGAAATTTCATCAGTTGTAATTACTTGTTTTTCAAAAGCAGTTTCTCCTGTTGCAGCTCTCCAAGTTAATAAGTTTTTATCATCATTAGCCCAGTCTTCCATCATTGTTTTAGAGAAATGACCTGTCATAATATCATCCATATGTTTTTGAAACAACGGACGCATAATATCTTTTAATTCTTCAGATAATCTAAAAGCTTCTACTTTTGCAGGGTTAGACAATCTGTCCATCATATTAGTAATCCCACCATGCTTTAAAGCTTCTGTTACAGTTTCCCAACCATATTGAATTAATTTACCTGCATAACCTGGCTCAATTCCTTCTTCAACCATTTTATCAAAAGATAAAATTGCTCCTGTTTGTAACAAACCACATAAAATAGTTTGTTCTCCCATTAAATCTGACTTTACCTCAGCAACAAAAGAAGATTGTAAAACACCTGCTTTATGTCCTCCTGTTCCTACAGCATATGCTTTTGCCTCTGCCCAACCTTTTCCTTCTGGGTCATTTTCTGGGTGAACCGCAATTAATGTTGGTACTCCAAATCCTCTTTTATATTCTTCTCTAACCTCAGATCCTGGAGACTTTGGCGCCACCATAATTACAGTTAAATCTTCACGAACTTTCATACCTTCCTCTACGATATTAAAACCATGAGAGTAAGATAATGTAGCTCCTTTTTTCATTAAAGGCATTACTGCATTTACAACACTAGTATGTTGTTTATCTGGTGTTAAATTAATTACCACATCTGCAGTTGGTAACATTTCTTCATACGTACCAACTTCAAAATTATTTGAAGATGCATTAATATAAGATTGTCTCTTTTGTTCTATTGCAGCTCCTCTTAAAGTATAAGAAATATCTAAACCAGATTCTCTCATATTTAAACCTTGGTTTAAACCTTGTGCTCCACAACCTACAATAACAATTTTCTTCCCTTTCAATGCTTCTACTCCGTCTTCAAATTCTGAAGCGTCCATAAAACGACATTTTCCTAATTGTTCTAATTGTTCTCTTAATGTTAATGTGTTAAAATAATTTGACATTTTTATTGTTTTTGTTTGTTGATTAGAATTAAGATTTTAGAATATAGACACCATATTAACTTTACGTAAGCACCTACAATCTAACTCCTTGCTTCTTTACTCTTTTTATTTAGTTGTTGTATGTTTCTAGTAATGCTGATATTTTCATTTCTTCTTTAGTAATAGCAACACGTCCTGAACGTGTATATTGCATAATACCAAAAACGCTTAATTGATCGTATAATGCTACTATTTCTTCTTTTTTTCCTGATTTTTCCAATACAAAAAATTCTGTATTTACAGTAACAATTCTTGCGTGGCTCTTTTTAATGATATTCTGAATTTGAGGTTCTTCAAATAACAATTCAGATTTAATTTTAAACAATCCAGAAATCTGATAAATTGTTTCATCATCATTATGATAATACGCTTTAATAACCTCTACTTGCTTCTCTATCTGACCGATAATTTTCTTAATATTTTCCTCTGTCATACTTACAACAATGGTAAATTTAGAAACACCCGGTATTTCTGATGGAGACGTATTTAAACTCTCTATATTTATGTGTCTTCTTTGGAAAATTGCCGAAATTCTATTCAACAATCCAATATTATTTTCAGTATAAATAGATACTGTGTAAAATTGTTTTTCTGTACTCATAATAATAAATTTGAATGTCTGGTCGAGCGCAGTCGAGACCTAAATAATACCTCTCGACTGCGCTCGAGGAGACAACTTATATAATTCTACTCTAACCTTATATCTGAAACACTTGCTCCTGTAGGAATCATAGGAAAAACATTTCCTTCTTTTTCTACACATACTTCTAAAAAGTAAGCCTCTTTACTAGCCATCATTTCTGCAACAGCACCCGCTAATTCTTCACGTTTGGTTACTTTCTTCGCTTTTATATAATACCCTTCTGCTATAGCTACAAAATTTGGATTCACCATTTCTGTAGATGCATAACGTTTGTCGAAAAATAACTGTTGCCATTGACGTACCATTCCTAAGAAATCGTTATTTAAAACAACTATTTTTACCGCAGCTTTTTGCTGAAAAATAGTTCCTAATTCCTGAATTGTCATTTGGTAACCTCCATCACCAGAAATAGAAACAACTTCTCTATCTGGAGCGGCCATTTTAGCGCCAATTGCTGCTGGTAAACCAAAGCCCATAGTACCTAAACCACCAGAAGTAATGTTACTTTTGGTTTTATTGAATTCTGCATATCTACAAGCAATCATTTGGTGTTGACCAACATCACTTACAATTGCAGCATTTCCTTTACTCTGAATGTTTATTTCTTTTAAAACCTCACCCATTGTAATCCCTTCTTTTGTAGGGTACAAATCGCCTTTTATTACTTTTTCATACTCAATAGCGTATAAATCTGCAAATTCCTTACGCCATTCTGGATGCTTATTTTCATTTAACATTGGTAACAACAATTCTAAGCTTGCTTTTGCATCACCTAAAACCGCTACATCTGTTTTTACGTTTTTATCTACCTCTGCAGGATCAATTTCAAAGTGAATTACTTTGGCTTGTTTTGCATACGTGTTTAAACTTCCCGTAACACGGTCATCGAAACGCATACCAATTGCAATTAAAACATCACATTGGTTTGTTAAAACGTTTGGTGCATAATTACCATGCATACCAACCATACCAACATTTAATGGATGTGAAGTAGGAATTGCAGAAGCACCTAAGATTGTCCAGGCAGATGGAATACCTGCTTTTTCAATTACGGATTTAAACGCTTCTTCTGCTTCACTTAAAATTACTCCTTGCCCCCAAACTACTAATGGCTTTTTTGCAGCATTAATTAATTTTGCAGCAGCCTCAATTGATGAAACATCTATTTTTGGTAACGGAAAATAACTTCTAACTTTTGTACATTTTTCATAAGAAAAATCAAACATTTCTTGTTGTGCATCTTTAGTAATATCTACTAAAACAGGTCCTGGTCTTCCGCTTTTTGCAATGTAAAAAGCTTTTGCGATTGCCTCAGGAATTTGAGATGCTTTGGTTACTTGACAGTTCCATTTTGTAACTGGTGTAGAAATACCAACAATATCGGTTTCTTGAAACGCATCACTTCCTAATAAATGAGAAAATACCTGACCCGTAATACACACCATTGGTGTAGAGTCTATTTGTGCATCTGCAATACCAGTTATTAAATTGGTTGCCCCAGGGCCAGAAGTTGCAATACACACACCTACTTTACCAGAAATTCTTGCAAATCCCTGTGCAGAATGCGTTGCACCTTGTTCATGACGTGTTAAAACGTGATGAATTTTATCTTGATACTTATATAATTCGTCATAAACTGGCATAATTGCTCCACCAGGATATCCATAAATTATTTTAGTATCTTCTGCTATTAAGCACCTAACGATTGCTTCGCTACCAGAAATTCTTTCTGTAACTTTTGCTGTGTTTTGTTTGTTTTGTATGGTTTGCGTTTCCATAGTTTTATGTTTTAAATACCTACAAGGTTTTAAAAACCTTGCAGGATATCTTGTCTCTTTTTAAATCTTGTTTCTTGATTCTATTTCTAATTACAAATCAGTAACACATCCTTTAGATGCTGACGCTACTGATTTAGCATATTTATATAAAATTCCTTTAGTGTGCTTTAATGCTGGTGCAACCCATTTAGATTTTCTTTTTGCAATTTCTTCATCAGAAATTAACACATTTATAGAATTATCTTCTGCACTAATTCTAATTTTATCTCCCGTTTCTAAAATTCCGATTGTACCTCCAGATTGTGCTTCTGGTGTAATATGTCCAACCACAAAACCATGGGTTCCTCCAGAAAAACGACCATCTGTAATTAAGGCTACAGATTTTCCTAAACCTGCTCCCATAATTAACGAAGTTGGTTTTAACATTTCTGGCATTCCGGGTCCTCCTTTAGGTCCAACATATCTAATAACAACTACATCTCCTCTTTCTACTTCTCCGTTAGCAATACCTGTATTTGCTGCTTGTTCACCATCATAAACAACTGCTTTTCCTTCAAAAAGTAATCCTTCATTTCCAGAAATTTTTGCAACAGCTCCTTCAGTTGCAAGGTTTCCATATATTATTTGAATATTTCCTGATGATTTTAATGCTTTATCTGTTGGATGAATTACATCTTGCTCATCAAATTCCATTGCTGCTACACTTTCTAAGTTTTCTGCTAATGTTTTACCAGTAACCGTCATACAATCTCCATGTAAATACCCTTTATCTAATAAGTATTTCATTATTGCCGGTGTTCCTCCAATACTATGAACATCTTCCATTAGGTATTTACCAGATGGTTTTAAATCTGCTATTAACGGAGTTCTGTCTGATACTTTTTGAAAATCTGCCAATGTAAACTCAATATCTGCTGCATGTGCAATTGCTAAAAAGTGTAATACTGCATTTGTAGAGCCACCTAAAGCATTTACAATTGCGATAGCATTTTCTAAAGATTTTTTAGTAATTATATCTAAAGGTTTTAAATCTAATTCTAATAAATTTTTAATTGCCAAAGCGGTTCTTTCTGCTTCAGATAATTTATTAGGGTTTTCTGCTGGTATTGATGAGTTATAAGGTAATGAGAACCCCATACATTCTATTGCAGAAGCCATAGTGTTTGCAGTATACATACCTCCACATGCCCCGGCTCCTGGAATTGCTCTTTTTATAATTTCTCTATATTCTTCTTCTTCTATTTCGCCAGCCATTTTTTGACCTAAAGCTTCAAAAGCAGAAACAACATTTAATTTTCTTCCTTTATAATTTCCAGATGCAATTGTACCACCATACATCATTATTGATGGACGGTTTAAACGCAACATTGCAATTACGGCTCCTGGCATGTTTTTATCACAACCAACAACAGAAACCAATGCATCATAACTTTGAGCATTCATTACAGTTTCTATAGAATCTGCAATAATATCTCTAGATGCTAATGAGTAATTCATACCAGAGGTTCCCATAGAGATACCATCTGAAACACCTATTGTATTGAATCCTAAACCGACTAAACCTGCAATTTTGCTTTCAATCTTGACTTCTGCCGCCAAATTATTTAAATGCATATTACATGGGTTACCATCATAACCAGTGCTCGCAATACCAACTTGCGCTTTCTGCATGTCTTCATCCGTTAAACCTACCGCATACAACATTGCTTGTGATGCTGGTTGAGATTCGTCTTGTGTTAATCTGCTACTGTGTTTATTTAGTTTCATTTAATGTTTTCTTCAATTTGTTGTCTAAATTACTATGTTTCTCTGTTTTTATTGAATAAAATTCAATAACTTACTTTAAATTCACGTGTTAAAAAAACACCCTAATTAACTGAATTTAAGTTAATTAAGTCTACTTAATTATGATACTCAATCTTTAAAATAAAATCATAAAAAAACCTTCCATTTTAATGGAAGGTTCGTTTATAAAAAATATAAATATCACTTCCCTATCAATTCGTAATAATTACGATGACGTTGATAATTGAAATACTATTTAATAATTGTTTTTTCATTGGTGTAAATATTGCGATTTATATTTAAATACACAACTAATATTTTTTTTATTGATAGCCACTTGCAAACAAGTCTAGCCCAGATTGAATGGTCTGTTTGAGCTCTTTTTTGTTTTTCACAAAAAAAGCGAGTAATGAAAGCTGGAAATAGCTTCTAAAAAACTTAAATAATTGTGCTTTGTCCCATATGAATATTTTTAAAATTCATATTACTATCTTCTTGGTTTGCAATATAATCTGCTATAAAATCGCCCACTTTTGCTGTGGAAGCCGAATATTGGTTTTTACCTTTTAGATCTTGGGTTGTAATACCTAAATCTAACGATTTTTCTACAGCTCTCTGTATTGCGTCTGCCTCATCATGCAAGCCTAAATGCTCTAGCATTAATGCTGCTGATAAAATAGATGCTAAAGGATTGGCAATATCTTTACCTGCTGCTTGCGGGTATGAACCGTGAATTGGCTCAAATAATGCGGTTTTTTCACCTACCGAACTTGATGCCAAGATACCGATTGAACCACCGATTACACAGGCTACATCTGAGATAACGTCTCCAAAAAGGTTTTCTGTTAAAATAACATCGAAACGTTTTGGATTTAATACAATTTGCATTGCTGCATTGTCTATAAACATAAAATCTAAAGCAACATCTGGATATTGTTCTCCTATTTTTGCAACTGTTTTTCTCCACAAACGAGAAGTTGCTAAAACATTTGCCTTATCTATTAAGGTTATTTTTTTCTTTCTGTCTTGGGCTGCTTTAAAGGCTAAATGTGTAATTCTAGAAATTTGATCTACTGTATAAGAACAAACATCTGATGCTTCTTTACCATCTTCACTTAGCTCTTTTTTGCCAAAATAAATGCCGGCAGAAAGTTCTCTATAAATAAGGATATCTGTACCTGAAATAATCTCTTTTTTAAGAGGTGAATTTTTGAGTAATTTAGGATATGCTTTTACAGGTCTTACATTACAGAACAATTCTAATTCTTGTCTTAAACGCAATAAACCTTGTTCCGGTCTTATTTTTAAGGTTGGGTCATTATCGTACTTTAATTCTCCAATAGCTCCACATAAAATTGCATCTGCATTTTTACAGATCTCTATGGTTTCTTGCGGTAATGGATTACCCGTTTTTTCAATTGCACAAGCGCCCATTTGAGCTTCTTTATATAAAAATATATGGTCGTAAACTTCTGCTACCGCATCTAAAGCTTTTTTTGCTTGTGTGGTTACTTCTGGTCCAATACCATCTCCGGGGATTATTGCAATTGTGTATTTCATTCTCTACTTATAATCTAAAATTATTCTGTTTATCAAAGGTAGTTGATTATTTTAAAATAGTGGTCTTAAAATTCACAACTACCCTCGAAGACAAAGTTTATTTTTAAGCTGTTGCTACTTTAGAGATTTTACCTACCTCTGTCATAATAGCATGAATATCATCATCTTTTACTTCTTTTTGCTTATCTGCAGTACTTAAAAAAGCATCATAAGCAACATCTAACTGAACTTTTGTTAGTTCATAACCAATCTTTTTGGCTCTGTATGCCAACGCTGCTCTACCACTTCTTGCTGTTAATACAATAGCACTTTCTGTTACACCAACATCTTCTGGATCCATAATTTCGTATGTTTCTCTGTTTTTTATAACTCCGTCTTGGTGTATTCCAGAACTATGTGCAAAAGCATTTGCGCCAACAATTGCTTTATTAGGTTGTACCGGCATTCCCATACTTTCTCTAACCATTATACTGGTATCATACAATAGTTTTGTATTGATACTTGTTTCTAGGTTTAAATATGGATGCTGCTTTAACACCATTACTACTTCTTCTAAAGCTGTATTTCCTGCTCTTTCTCCAATACCATTAATAGTACACTCTATTTGACGAGCACCATTAATTACACCTGCAATAGAATTTGCAGTTGCCATACCTAAATCGTTATGACAGTGGCATGAAAGAATTACGTTTTCTATTCCTTTTACGTTTTCACGTAAGTATTTAATTTTTGCACCATATTCTTCTGGCAAACAATACCCCGTTGTATCTGGAATATTTAAAACTGTTGCTCCTGCTTTAATAACAGCTTCACATACTCTTGCCAAATATTCATTGTCTGTTCTACCTGCATCTTCTGCGTAAAACTCTACATCTTCTACAAAAGACTTTGAATAAGAAACTGCTTTTACAGCACGTTCTATTACTTTTTCTCTTGTTGAATTAAATTTGAATTTTATATGAGAATCACTGGTACCTATACCTGTATGAATTCTTGGATATTTTGCATATTTTAATGCCTCTGCTGCAACCTTAATATCATTTTCTACAGCTCTGGTTAAACCACAAACTGTTGCATTTTTTATAATTTTTGAAATCTCAGTTACTGAAATAAAATCTCCTGGGCTAGAAACCGGAAAACCAGCTTCAATTACATTTACACCCAACAAATCTAATCTTTCAGCAATTACTAATTTCTGAGCTGTATCTAACTTACAGCCAGGAACTTGTTCTCCGTCTCTTAATGTCGTGTCAAAAATTTGAACCTTGTTATCTTGCATAATTTCTGTAAAGATTATCTTATTTAAACTCAAATGTATATATTGAACTTAAAATAAATAGTTATTTTTACAGTTCCGTACGATTTCTAATATCATTTACAAAAACTTAAAAACCTAATAATAAGAGCTTTATGAGTAAAAGTGTTACATCAGCCAATCAACAAAATGATGCTCTTTTTGTTTTAATTAAGTCTTTAACTAAGTCAGAAAAGAGACAATTTAATTTATATGTAGGTAGATTAGGTGGAAACATCGATGCTAAGTTTTTTTCTTTATTTAAGTTTTTAGAAAAACTGAAGGTATATGATGAAAAAGTTATCATTGGCAGCGGAATTGTTTCTAAGCAACAACTCTCTAACTTAAAGGCGCATTTATATAAACAGATATTAATTAGTTTGCGTTTAAACCCTGCCCATAAAAATGTGCGAATTCAAATTAGAGAACAATTAGATTTTGCAACTGTTTTATATCAAAAGGGATTGTACAAACAGAGTTTAAAACTTTTAGAAAAAGCCAAAAACATGGCTTTAGATAATGATGAGAAAAATATTGCTTATGAAATTGTAGAACTAGAAAAAGTAATAGAAACACAATACATTACAAGAAGTTTAAGCAACAGAGCAAACCAACTGTCTATACAGGCAAAAGAATTAAGCCAAGACAATGTAATTGCTAGCAAACTTTCTAATTTATCATTACAATTATACAGTCATTTAATACAAAATGGCTACGTAAAAAATGAAGAAGAACTAAAGTTTGTTGATAAATATTTTAGTGATCGAATGCCAAAGTACGATTATCAAAAGTTAGGTTTTCGTGAAAAATTATGGTTATACAAAGCACATCTTTGGCATAGTTTTTTGGTGCAAGATTTTTTATTAAGCTATAAATATGCTAAAAAATGTGTTGATTTATTTGACAGCCCAAAACTGATTAATACACACCCAGTTTTCTATTTAAAATCTAAAAACTACTTACTTGAAGCTTCTTTTTTAGTGAAAAAAGTTTCTACTTTTAAAAGAGAATTAACTCTTTTTGAATCTGAAATAGATCAAAAAGAAATACCAATGAATACCAATACAGAACTATTAATTTTCTTGTATTTCTATTCTAATAAATTACACCTTCACTTTTTAGAAGGTTCTTTTGAAAAAGGAGAATATCTTGTTGACATTATTAATAATAAAATTGAAAAGTATAAAAATAGACTAGACAGTCATTTTATTGTCTTACTCTACTACAAAATTGCCTGTTTGTATTTTGGAATGGGTAAAAACAAATTGTGTATTATTTATTTACAAAAAATAATTCGCTCTAAAAACATAGGTTCTGCAGAAGATTTACAATGTTTTGCACGTATTTTAAACTTAATTGCACATTATGAATGTGGGTTAGATTACGATTTAGAAAGACAGTTTGTAGATACCTATAAGTTCTTACTAAAAATGGAAAACCTACAAGAAGTTCAGAAAGTTTTTCTAACTTCTATTAGAGATTTAAGTGATGTTTTTCCGCATGAAATAAGGAGTGAGTTTAAGAAAATTCATGCCAAATTAAAAACGTTCGAAAATCATCCGTATGAAAAAAGAGCTTTCTTATATTTAGACATCTTATCTTGGTTAGAGAGCAAAATTCAAAATAAACCGATTGCTTTAATTATTAAAGAAAAAATAAAACCAATTAGTAAATAATATTAAAATTACATTAGAAATAGCTTATTTTTAATAATACTGCATAAATCATTAAATTTCAGGAAATAATCTCTATCAAAAGGGATAATATTAAATAATACTCCTATTTTTGCTTTGTGAGTTTATCTAATACACATATTAATTCTTCTAAAACTACCATCGTAGTTTATACTTCTATGCGCACAATTACACGCACAAATACAACAATTACCCTTTAGGGGTTCTACTATATTCATATCACCACAGGTTATATATTGTTTCGAATAAAAACGAAACAAACTCAAAAAAATTTAATTACTCAAACTATTCATTAAAAATGAAAGTATTAAAATTTGGCGGTTCATCTGTCGCAAGTTCAGAGAAAATACAAAAAGTCTTAGCTATTGTTGAGGCTGCATCTAAAAAAGAAAAAATAGCCGTAGTAGTTTCTGCTTTCGGAAAAACTACTGATAAATTATTTGCTGGTGCAAATGAAGCTTTAGAAGACATTACAACTGCTAAAGAAATTTTAGGAACCATTAAAGAAATTCATTTTGAAGTAATTGATGATTTAATTGCTAAAAATAAAAAAGAAGTTCACGAAGAGGTTACTTATCTATTTGACAGATTACTATCTATTTATGAAGGAATTTTCTTATTACAAGAATTATCTGATAAAACACTAGCCAAAGTATATAGTTTTGGAGAAAGACTTTCTTCTTATATTATTGCAAATGCAGCAAAAGAATTGTTTGATGCTACTCATAAAGAAAGTAGAGATTTAATAATTACAAACAATCAGTATTTAGATGCACAAGTAAATTTTAAAGTCACTAATAATAATATTACTTCCTTTTTTGAAGAGAACAAACATCAGGTTGTTGTTTTAGGTGGTTTTATCTCTTCGAATGTTTTTGAAGAAACAACTACATTAGGTAGAGGTGGTTCTGATTTTACTGCCTCCATTTATGCTGCCGCTTTAGATGCAAATGAATTACAAATCTGGACAGATGTTTCTGGTATGTATACTGCAAACCCTAGAGTTGTAAACCAAGCATATCCTATTTCAGAAATTTCTTATGAAGAAGCAATGGAGTTGTCTCATTTTGGAGCAAAAGTTTTATATCCACCAACAATTCAGCCTGCTTTAAGAAAAGAAATTGCTATTCGTATTAAAAATACGTTTGAACCAGAAAGTGCTGGAACATTAATCTGTAAGAACCCTAAAAACGGTAATGAAGTTAAAGGAATTTCTCATATAGAAGATATTAGCTTAATTACTTTAGAAGGTGGAGGAATGGTTGGAATTCCTGGTTTTTCTAAGCGTTTATTCGAAACACTTTCTGTTGCTAAAATAAATGTAGTTTTTATAACACAAGCTTCATCAGAGCATTCTATTTGCGTAGGGGTTTTTGAAAATGATGCTGCAAAAGCTAAAGAACTTTTAGACGATACTTTTAGCATAGAAATAGACAAGAAAAAAATTAAGCCAATTATTGTTGAAAGTAATTTGGCTATTATTGCCGTGGTTGGTGAGAGCATGAAAAACTACCAAGGTTTAAGCGGACAAATGTTTAGCGCCCTAGGAAGAAACAATGTAAATGTGAGAGCAATTGCACAAGGTTCATCAGAAAAAAACATCTCTGCAGTTATTAATAAATATGATGCAAAGAAAGCTTTAAACACGTTACATGAGCAATTCTTTGAAGAAAGAACGAAACAATTAAACTTGTTTGTAACAGGTGTTGGTAATGTTGGTGAACGTTTTCTAGCTCAAATTCATCAACAAAAAAAGTTCTTAAAAGAAAACTTAAAATTAAGTATTAATGTTATCGGAATTGCCAATTCTAGAAAAATGGCTTTCGATGATAATGGTATCGATCTAAATAATTGGAAAGAGGCTTTAGAGAATGGCGAAGCAACAACTTTAGAGAGCTTTCATAAAAAAGTTAAAGAAAGTAATCATATAAATAGTGTTTTTATAGACAACACAGCAAACCAACAAGTTTCTGAAATCTATGAAAAATATTTACGCGAAAGTATTTCTGTGGTAACATGTAACAAAATTGCGTGTGCTTCTAGTTTTGATAACTATAAAACGTTAAAACAAGTTTCTAGAAAATACAATGCTTCTTTCTTATTCGAAACAAACGTTGGGGCAGGTTTACCAATTATTGATACACTTAAAAACTTAATCAATTCTGGCGATAGAGTTCATAAAATTCAAGCTGTGTTATCTGGAAGTTTAAATTTTGTATTCAATAACTTTAATGAAAATTCAACTTTTCATGACGTTGTTGCTGCTGCTCAAAAAGAAGGGTATACAGAACCAGATCCAAAAATTGATTTAAGTGGTGTAGATGTTGCTCGTAAAATATTAATTTTAGCGAGAGAAAGTGGCTATAAGATGGAATTAGAAGACATTGCAAAAAATGCCTTTTTACCTGATGAAAGCTTAAACACAACTAATAATGATGATTTTTACGCTTCTTTAACTAAAAATGAAGCGCATTTTCAAGATATATTTAAAGAAGCAAACGATAAAGATTGTCGATTAAAATATGTAGCAGAATTTGTAGACGGAAAGGCAAATGTTGGTTTACAACACATTCCGTCAGATCATCCTTTTTATAATTTAGAAGGAAGTGATAATATTGTATTGTTCTTTACAGACAGATATCCAGAAAATCCTTTAATTATAAAAGGTGCTGGTGCCGGTGCAGATGTTACTGCTTCTGGTATTTTTGCAGATGTAATTAGAATCTCAAATAAGTAGGCAGTTTTTAGTAGGCAGTAAGCAGTCAAAAATCTGGCTGTAATCTGTTTCTGAAAATAAAAACAATTAAATAGTCTTCAATAGGTAGTTTTAAGTATCAAACTGACTGCAAACTGAAGACTGCAAACTGAAGACTTAAAAAATATGGATTATTTAAAAATATTTGCTCCTGCTACTGTTGCTAATGTTTCTTGTGGCTTTGATTCTCTAGGTTTTGCTGTTGATGCAATTGGAGATGAAATGACTTTTACAAAAACAACAGAAAAAGGTGTTAAAATAACCAATATTACAGGTGCAAACCTAACATACAATGTTGATGAAAATGCTGCAAGTGCCGTAGTTAAAAAAATACTGATTGAAGCAAATGCCGATTTCGGAATTGAATTAACTATTCACAAAGGGTTTTCTCCAGGAAGTGGATTAGGAAGTTCTGCTGCGAGTGCTGCTGGTGCTGCTTTTGGTGCAAACCAGTTATTAGGTAATATCTATTCTGATTTAGAGCTGACAAAATTTGCCATGTTTGGTGAAGAAGTTGCTTGCGGAACTCCAATTGCAGACAATGTTTCTGCAGCCATTTACGGTGGTTTTGTTTTAGTAAGAAGCTACGAACCTTTAGAAATTATAAAATTACCAGTTCCTAGCGAATTAAGAGTTGTGGCAATTCATCCGCAGGTAGAAGTAAAAACAAAAGATGCTAGAGAAGTTTTACCTAAAGAAATTGCATTGAAAGATGCCGTTACACAATGGGCAAATGTTGGTGGTTTAATTAGCGGCTTATATTCAGATAATTACGAGCTAATTAGTAATTCTTTGGTTGATATTATTGTAGAACCTCATCGTAAAAAATTAATTCCACATTTTGATGATGTTAAAAACGCAGCTATAAAAGCAGGTGCTTTAGGCGCAGGAATTAGTGGTTCTGGACCTACAATTTTCGCACTTTGTAAAGGTGATGAAATTGCAAAAGAGGTATACAAAAGCATCGAAGAGAGTTATAAAAATACAGGTATTGACTTTGAAATGTTTATTTCTAAAGTGAATCATAAAGGAATGAAAATAATAAATAGTAATTAATCGTCATTACAAAGGAAGAATAACTGAAGTAATCTCTTTCTAACAAATAGATTGCTTCGTTGCTCTCGCAATGACTAATAAACAAACAAAATGAACTATTACAGTTTACATCATAAATCACCAATATCAACTTTTAAAAATGCAGTTGTACAAGGTTTAGCAAAAGACAGAGGGATTTATTTTCCAGATAATATTCAACAACTTTCTAAAGATTTTATTGAAAATATTTCTGATTACACAAATCATGAAATTGCGTATGAGGTAATTAAACAGTTTGTAGGTGATGAAATTCCGACTGAAAAATTAAAAGAGATTGTTGCAAAAACCGTTTCTTTCGATTTTCCTTTGGTAGAAGTGGATGATAATATTGCTGCTTTAGAATTATTTCACGGCCCAACCATGGCTTTTAAAGATGTTGGTGCTAAATTTATGGCACAATGTCTAGAATATTTCAACAAAGATAGTGATGATGAAGTTACTGTTTTAGTAGCTACTTCTGGAGATACTGGTGGCGCAGTTGCCAACGGGTTTTTAGGTGCAAAGGGTGTAAATGTGGTTATTTTATATCCTTCTGGTAAAGTAAGTGATATTCAAGAAAAACAACTGACAACTCTTGGTCAGAATATTAAAGCATTAGAAGTAGATGGCGTTTTTGATGATTGTCAAGAAATGGTAAAAACTGCTTTTTTAGATGAAGAAATCACCAAAACATTAACTTCTGCAAACTCTATAAACGTTGCGCGTTGGTTACCACAAATGTTTTATTTTTTCTTTGCTTATAAAGAATTACATAAAAAACATAAAGACCTCATATTTTCTGTTCCTAGTGGAAATTTTGGTAATATTTGCGCAGGAATCATGGCACAAAAATTAGGTTTACCAATTAAACACTTTGTAGCCTCTACAAATGTAAATGATACGGTTCCTAATTATTTAGTGGATGGTGTTTACAAACCAAAACCATCTAAAGCAACTATTTCTAACGCCATGGATGTTGGTAACCCTAGTAACTTTATCAGAATACAAGAATTATTTAATAACGACTTAAAAGCTCTTAAAACTGCTTTTTCTTCATATAGTTTTTCTGATGATGAAACACGTGCAACTATGAAAGAAATTTATGCAAACTCTGGTTATGTTGCAGACCCTCATGGAGCTGTTGGTTACTTAGGGTTGAAAAAACATGGTTTAAAAGAAAATGAATTCGGTGTTTTTCTAGAAACTGCCCATCCAGTAAAGTTTTTAGATGTTGTAGAAGAAACTTTACCTGTTAAAGTTGCAATTCCTGAACAGATTAAAAAGGTAATCAACAATAAAAAAGTAGCTTACAAAGCTTCTACGTACCAAGATTTAAAAGATTTCTTAATGAAGGAATAAAAACTTTAACTTCTTAAAATTAAAAAGTCCTAACAATTAAAATTGTTAGGACTTTTTTGTTGCTTCTTTAAATTAAGCTACCAAAACATCATAAATTTATTACTTTGCTTTACTACCTAAAAAGTCTACTTCTATTTTTAGTACAATTTACTTTTACAAACTATTTAAGAGCATTAAATACCAACTTTAATCAACAGTCAACACCTATTTAGATTCATATTACCGTTTATAAATAGATACCACAGGTAGAATTCTAGATTTTAAAGTTTGTACAAAAAAATAATTTTATTTTTATTTAAGAATTGCGATAGGTATTCTACTCTAAACAACTGAAAACAAAAGAATATGAAACAAAAAAAGGTAGTGATATAAAACCACTACCTTTAAGTTATTAATATTATAGTACTATTTAAGCAAGTAACAATTTTTTGAATAATTATTCAATTACAATACTTTTAGTTAAATCTCCTTTATCTGTAATGATTTGAACGACGTATGTACCTTTAGTTAGTGTACTCAAATTAATTTTATCACGAGTAGTAGTTTTCACTAGTTCCCCCACTATATTATATATATTTACAGTCTTTAATTGCTGATTTAAAGTAACCTCTATATTTAAAATACCATTTACTGGAACAGGATATATTCTAACATCATTATCTTCTAATTTATTAACTTTTGTAGAAAGTGTTACTCCGGTTTTGTTAATTGTAAAATAATCTGATACTGAACCAGAATCATTTATAAACTTAATTGTTAAATTTTGTCCGGATCCACCATCGCTATCAATTTCTAAAATACAAGACCCTAATTCATTTAAAGAAGAATACATAGCCTCATGATCTAAATCTCCTCCAGAAATTTTACCAGCTGACCCTGTGGTAATATAAACAGCTCCTGGGTTTTGAGTATTTGTTTTCTTGTAAGCACCATCTGCGGTATCTGCTTTTCCTGATAAATTACCATTTACACCAACCGTATTTAATGTAGTACTAAAGGTATCTGAATTTCCGTAATGTTTATTTATAAAAAAAGATCTTTCATAAGAATGTGAATGACCGTTTAATACTAAATCAACTCCATTATCTTCTAAAATAGGTAAAAATTTAGTTCTCATATTTATTAATTCACTCTCATTATCAGAATCATGAGAACCTTTTGAATAAGGTGGATGATGGAATACTGCAACAATCCAATCTTGTTTGGTATCTTGCATATCTTGTTTACACCAAGCTATTTGTGTTGCGTCTTCATCTAAAGTATAAGACTCTAATACAATAAAATGGATATTTGCATAATCGAAAGAATAATAAGCCTCTGTTCCAGAAGCAATTCCACCAGATTCTGCAGCAGTAGGAAACGTAAAAATATCATAATATGGTCCTGTTTGAGAATTTGAATTAGAAGAATAACCATCGTGATTACCAAGTGTTGACCAAGAAACAGTATTTTTTAACTGTGCTTCATAAATATCGAAAAAAGCTCTTTGATATTCTACATCTAATCCATCATTATAAGCATTATCACCTAAAAACAACATCATATCTGTTTGATTAGGGTTTTTAGTAGCTGCGTTTTTAACGTAATCATAGTATCTGTCTCTTACATTTTTTTGGTTTTGATTACCTGTACCAGCATCACCTAAAACCCAAGCTCTAACAAATTGGTCTGAACCAACTTCTGGGGCTGTTTTAAAAAATAAATCACTAGACTCTGCTAAGAAAACACCTGAACTGTAGGCTATTTCGTAATAGTATTTTGTATCAGGAAGTAATCCTGTTATTTCAATTTCATGGTCACTTTTTAACGTATTGTCAGATGCTATACTGTTTAATGAACCTAAAGAAGTTCCATAATTAATAATAGTTTCTGTATCTGCACTCGTTCTATACTTTATAGTCATAGCGTTAGAACTTCCTTTTTGTAAATAAGGAGCTCTTTTTAATTCAGCTGTAATTTGTGCACTAACTTTTAATTCAAAATCGAAGCTAATATCTGAACTTGTTAAGGAAAGTTGGTGTACTTCTACCGCTATAGTATTTTTACCTTCCAACAAAGTACTTGTTATAACCTCTTCAACTTGTGTGTTTTCATAATCTGTTCTTGCAAAAGTTCCATAATCAATAGCTCCTAAAGGCAAATTATCTCTCCAAACTTCATTTCCATTTAGATATACAACCATTCCATCATCTACCAATGCAGACATTTGTACATACGTAAAAGCTGCTTGATCTTTTGTTAAATTAAACTCTTTTCTAAAGTAGGCTGTTTTTGCTATTTTGCTAATTACAGTAGCTTGATCACTTTCACCATACCCAAGCTGTGCATTACCAGAAGCCCAAGAGGCATCGTTATAGGTATTTTGTTTCCAGGTATCTCCTTCTGTATCATTGTCAGGTGCGGCGCCTAAATCAGAATATTTCCAATTAGAACCTGTAGAAATAACTTCGTCACTCAGATTTGTATTATCAGTAGAGGTTGCCAATTGCAAATTAAAACTTAAATCAGAACTGCTACTACTTACTTGATGTAATTCTCCAGATATAATATTCGTTCCCAAAACTAAAGAGTTGGTTAATGAAGCTGAAAAGCCGCCCTCATAATCTGTAATAGTTTTGGTAGCATATTCCACTGCACCAGAAGCAATGTTATCACGCCAAATTTCAGCCCCATTTAGATAAATAACAACACCGTCGTCTATATAGCCATCAATATGTAATGTAAGATCTGCTAAATTTGCTGCAGTAGCTGTAAAACTTTTTCTAAAATAGGTAGTTCTGTATTTATTAGAGCTATCTCCACCAAAACCGATAGTCGTTTGGTCTCCATCTCCATTATTTCCATACCCTAATTGAGCAGCTCCAATTGGCCACGTTGTATCATCAAATGCATTTACTTTCCAAGTGTCACCTTCTGCATCATTATCTGGTGCAGCTGGCGTTACAAGATATTTCCAATCTGCATCCATAGGAATTATGGTTGTTTTATTTTGAGCATTTGATAAGGTTGTTAAAAACAGTATCAAGAGTGTAATGTAAATTGTTTTAATCATGGTTTATTGATTTAAGTTTAATTCAAGTAAGTTAATTTGCTGTTTTAAATTTTTAATTGATGTTGTATTAATAATTTTGTCATTCAACAAAAGTATTGCTGTTTTTACTTGCTGAATTGCAATTTTAGTATCGTTAATTTTATTATTTTCAAATAAATACTTCGCTTTTTTATAATACCAAAATTCCTTTCTACTAGAGCTTAAAATAAAGTAATTGTATTGCTCTATTACTTTATCAAATTGTAACGATGCTTCTAAATACTCTAATTTTTTTAACTGTAATGAAAAAACATCTTTGCCCAATTTATTCAAGCCCAATTCTATTACCTCTATAGCTTTTGAATAGTTATTATTATTTATTGATAAAAAAACCTCACTATATTCTATAACATCTCTAGGGTTAATGTCTATTGTATTTTTAATAAAATAACTGTAGTAGGGTATTGCTTTATAATAGGCTTCAGAAAGAATTAATATTTGAGCATGTAACTTATGAATCTTTACATCGGTACTATTTTTTTCTAAATATAAGTTGGAAGATTCCAACGCCTTAGAAAATTTACCTTGGTAATAATATGTTTTGGCCTTTCTATATTGAATTAATATGTTAGAATTTCCTAGTTTTTCTGATTTTAAATAGTCTTTTATTGCTTTATTGAATTCCTCGTGTTGTTCATATAAGAAACCTCTTTCAAAATATAGTTTTTCATTTTTAGGATGCTCGGAAATTTCAGCTGTTTTTACTCTTATTCTTTTTGACAAACTACCATGTGCAGAAATAATCGATGTAGTAAATACACATACAAAACACAGTACTATTCTAAAACCATGAAGCTTTTCCATTTAAAAATAATTATTTGAAAGATTAAAATTTAACTTTGTTAAATTAGTTTTAATATAAAGTATTCAATAACAAAAACTTAGCATTAAATACTAAAATTACAGCATTATATAGATTAAACAAGTTCTAGAAAATAATTACACCCAACAGATAACTTTAGCTTCCTTAAGTTGTCTGTTGGGTGTAGTTATAAAATTAAAATATCTATATTCTTATTTATTCTAAGATTTGTACAAGTAGGCTTAGCTCATACAAAGCAATTACGCACTTATTAAAATACTTATTTTTTTTAGTTTTTAGCACATCAATATTTTACTAAAAAACACTTATCATAGTAAATTTTTAATTTTAATTCTATCATAGTATTAATTTCTAAAGTAGATAGATTTGGATACTTATTAAAATGCAAAAAAGAAAGTCGTTTAAAAATTTCTTTTTAAACGACTTTCTTTTTTAAGAAGTTTTCTTATTAAATAATCTATATTAAATTAATATAGATATGGCTCTAAAGTTTCAATACGTCCGTCTTCTAAATATTTAATTTCTGCAACTTTTACAGAACGTAAATGTGTTACTCCTTTAGATAAACTAGAGTCATGATAAAATAAATAATCTTTTCCTTCTATATTACAAACAGAGTGATGAGATGTCCAACCAACAACTGGTTCTAAAATTCTACCACCATACGTAAATGGTCCATAAGGACTATCACTAATTCCATAACAGATAAAATGAGTATCACCTGTAGAGTAGGAGAAGTAATATTTTCCGTTATGTTTATGTAACCATGCTGCTTCAAAAAATCGTCTATCATTATCACTTGCTACTAATAAATCTCCATTTTCATCAACAATTTCAATTTCTTTTGGCTTTTCATCAAATTCTAATAAATCACCAGTCATTTTTGCAATGTATGGTAATAATGCTGGCTCATCACCTTCTGGCAGAAACGCTGTTGGGCTTTCTGGTTGGCTTGCATTAAACTCTCCAGATCTCCAACGTTGTAATTGTCCACCCCAAAGACCACCAAAGTACATATAATAACTTCCATCATCATCTTTAAAAACTGCTGGATCTATAGAAAAACTACCTTTAATTGCTTCTGGTTCTGCTTTAAACGGACCCGTAGGCGATTTACTTGTAGCTACACCAATTCTAAAAATATCATCATGTGCTTTTGCTGGAAAAAACAAATAGTAAGTACCGTCTTTTTCATTTGCATCTGGTGCCCACATTTGTTGTTTTGCCCAAGGAACATCATCTACATGTAAAGCAACACCATTATCTACCGCCTTACTATCTATACTATCCATAGAGATTACATGGTAATCTTCCATAGCAAAATGACTTCCTAAGTCATCAAAAGCTTCTCCAGCATCAATATCATGAGATGGATATATATATATCTTACCATCAAAGACATGTGCAGATGGATCTGCTGTATAAATATTAGACACTAATGGTTGCGAAATGGCTTTTTTATTTAATTCATCAAAATTGATGTGTTCTATACTATTTTCTGGCATTATATTTTTTTTTAAATTGCTCTTCTTTCTTTTAATTCTTTTTCAATTTTTAATTCCATTTTTTTATCAATTTCATAAAAATATAATAGACCTACACCTATTAAAAATGGAACTGCAGCATACAAACTAATTAATAATTTTGTACCATGAATAACTGTTTCACTTTGTACTTCTAAATGAGAATCATATCCATAGGCTCCTAAAATTGATGAAACTAAAGCACTACCAATACTAATACCTCCTTTTAAACCAACCATCATTGCAGAAAAAATAATAGCAGTGGCTCTTCTGTTTGTTTTCCATTCAGAAAAATCAGCTACATCGGCAATCATCGTCCAAAGAATTGGGGTACCAATTCCGTAGAAAAACATGTGTAAAATCTGAGTAATAAATATAAGCTCTATAGATTCTGGTTGATAAAAATAAAAAGCAATGATAAATAAGGTTGAAATAAAAAGCGAAATAGCAAAAACATTTCGTTTTCCATATTTATCTGCCAAACGTTTAGAAAGAATGATTCCTATTAACCCAACTAAAATTCCAATTCCATTAAAGACTCCTAAACCAAAAGAAGTTTCATTTTCAAAAGTGGGTAAAATTGATCTATACGGATCTAAAAACAGTCTTAATTTTTCTTCATTAACAAAGTTTTCAAAATAATAAACATAAGATCCACCTTTCATTGCTAACGTAACAAAGATTAGAGTGGTAAGTACCAACATAATTACCCAAGGTTTGTTTTTAAACAAATCAGATAAATCTTCTTTTAAACTAGATTGTTGTTCTGGCTTAGGTACTACTCTTTCTTTTGTTGTAAAAAACGTAATCAATAACATTATGGTTCCTATAATTGCCAAATAGGTCATTACGGTTTCCATACCTGCAGCTTTATCTCCATTACCTGCTTTTAAAATTAAATCGTACATAAAAACTTGTACAAAAAATTGTGCTCCTAAAACACCTACAAATCGATATGCAGATAAGCTATTACGCTCTTTCATATCTCCTGTAATAACCCCACTTAAAGCAGAGTACGGTAAATTATTTGCGGAGTATAGCAATAACAGTAAAGAATAGGTAATTACAGCATAAATAACCTTTCCTTGATACTCAAAATCTGGCGTAGTAAAAGCTAATAATGCCGTTACTCCTAAGGGTATTGCAGTCCATAAAATCCATGGTCTAAATTTACCCATTTTAGTGTTTGTTCTGTCTGCCAAAGCCCCCACTATAGGATTAAAACCAAACGCAGCTATAAGACCAACCGTTAAGGTTACTAATGCGGCATCTTCTGGCTTTAGACCATAAATATCTGTATAAAAATAAGATAGATAGGTTACTAAAGTTTGAAAAACTAAATTGGCTGCTAAATCTCCAAGAGCATAACCTACTTTTTCTTTTACAGATAATTTGTGTGAAATAGTTGTCATTTTTAGGGATTATTAGTTTGCCTTATTTTTAAGCGCAATTACATTATTATATACTTTTTTTGGTTTATCATCTCTTCCAAAAAGTAATGGATAATTTGTTCTCCCTTTAATTGGCCAGTTATTTAACCAAGATTGTCCATCATTAACTCCCCAAAAAGTTACACGACTAATTTTATCTTGGTGTTTTAAGAAAAGATTAAAAATATCTTCATAACGTTTTGCTATTTTTAATTCAATGTCTTCTGTTAATCCATTTGGATAAGGATTCATTTTAGGGTCATTCTCGTATCTTTCATAGCTTTGCTCTACAGCTGCTCCGTCTAATTCCCAAGGATTTGGTAGTACAGTAATATCTAACTCTGTAAACATTACTTTTACACCCAAGTCTGAATATGCAATAATACTGTTTTCAATATCTTCTAAAGATGGCCCATCTAAACTCCAATGTGCTTGCATACCTACACCATCAACTTTAATTCCTTTTGCTTGTAAGTTTTTTACAACTCTAATAACTCCTTCTCTTTTTGCTGGTTTCCAAAGGTTATAATCATTGTAAACTAAATCTGCATCTGGTGCTGCTTCTTCTGCAAGTTTAAAAGCCAATTCTATATAGCTTTCTCCACCAAAAATTTTATAAAACATAGACTCTCTTGGAGACCCATCTTCATTTAAAGCTTCATTAACAACATCCCAAGAATCAATTTTCCCTTTATATCTACCTGCAATTGTATTAATATGTTTGGTAATACTATTTACTAAAGTATCTTTATTTGTAATTTCATGTACCCAAGGTGCCAATTGACTATGCCAAAGTAAGGTATGCCCTACAACATGCATGTTATTTTTATTCCCGAAAGCAACATAAGCATCTGATACTTCAAAATTAAAAGTGTCTTTTTGAGGATGAATTTGCTCCCATTTTAAATCGTTCTCTGGTGTAATAGCATTAAACTCATTAGTTATTAAAGCTGTTTGACCTGCATCTACTTCTTTAATTTGACCTGTATTAAGTGCTGTTCCTATTAAAAAGTCTTCTTTAAAACTATCTTTTAAAGAGGTCTTGTTTTGAGGTGTTTCACTAACAGTTTCTTTTTTTGCTTCTTTACAGCTTAAAAGGCAAATTGAGAGTAAGAGTAAAGTTGTATTAATTTTATTAAACATATCTAAATTGTATTTATTTGTGAATTTCTAAGGATGTCACTCTGCTATTAAGTGAGTTTTTTAAAGCTAAATTAACCAACAAATAGTTTAAAAAAAAAACGACTTGTTATAGGATTAAAATTAACTGTAATATGTAGATTACTGTAAAACAAATACTGCTTTTAGTAGAACAATTCTTGCATTACAATAACTAATTTATGTTTTAAAAGTATTACTAAATTCTAGCAATCACTTATAAACACTAAACTTATAAATAGTTCTTGAAAAATACTTTTCTTCTGGTAATAATAAAGTTGATGGAAAATTGCTTTGATTAGGACTATTTGGAAAATGTTGCGTCTCTAAACAAAACGCGGCTCTTTTTTGATATAAAATATCGTTTTTGCCTTCTAAATTATTTAGGTGATTCCCCGAATAAAATTGTACTCCGGGTTCGGTCGTATACACCTCTAAACTTCTTCCAGAATTTTCATCAATTGCCTTTGCTACAAAACCTGAATTCACATCATCTAAAACAAAATTATGATCAAAACCACTGCCTAATTCTATTTGTTGATGTTCTTTATCAACAACGTGTTCTAACTTTTTTAATTTTTTAAAATCGAAAGGAGAATTGGTAACATCCTCTAAAACTCCTACAGGAACCATTTTATCATTTACCGGTAAATAATGAGTTGCATTTATTTGAAATAAATGATTCTCTATTGATTTATTAAAATTACCCGATAAATTAAAATAAGAATGATTTGTTAAGTTTATAACGGTTTTTGCATCTGAAACTGCAGAATATTCTATTTGCAATTCATTGTATTCTGTTAACGTATACACTACTTTTACTTCTAAGTTACCAGGAAAACCCTGGTCTAAATGTTTAGAAAAGTGAGTTAACTCTAAACTAGATGCTGATATTTGTGTTGCCTGCCAAACAATTGTATGAAAACCTTTATTACCACCATGTAATTGATTTTCTACTTCATTTTTAGGTAACAAAAACTCATTATTATCTATACTAAATTTACCGTCTGCAATTCTATTACCATATCGGCCAATAATAGCTCCAAAAAAATGATCTGGCTTTTCTAAATACTCTTTTGCCGTGTCATAGCCTAAAACAACATCTTTAAAAAGGCCCTCTTTATCTGGAGTAAATAAATTTACAACCCTACCACCATAGTTGGTAATCTGACTAACAATTCCATTTTTATTTTTTAAGGTAAATAATTTAATTCCCTGTTTCTCAAAGCCTTTAGAAAACTGATTAGCATCTATTAATTTTATCATTTTAATATAGTCTTACTTATTGTTAATTCTTTTTTAAAACCCAGTATATGCCTCCAAAAATGTGATTTAAGAAATTTTTATCTTTAAACGATTCTGGTCTATGTCCCAAAGCAGTATAAAAAGATTTCCCACCATCATACTCTTGACACCATGCAATAGGGTGTTTCTCTCCCATACCTTTTAACGGAATGTCATCATAACCTGCAGTAAAATCATAAGAAGCTTCATCAACAGTTAATAGAATATTTAGTTTCTCTAAATTCATGTTTTTAAAGTTATACCATTCATCACTGCGAAGCCATTTATTTGGTAGATGCCATGTTACCGGAGAATCATTATTCTCAACTTTTACTATTGCGGCTTGTAATTTTGGGTGATCTATAAATTTTGCTCCAACAAGACCATCAAACCAGGCATTATCCTTTTCACCATCTGATGTTGTGTGTATACCTACAAAACCTCCTCCTCGTTTCATAAATACTTTTAAAGCATCCATATGTTTTGGAGTTAAAAAATTTGCATTGGCGTTCATAAATATGACTACATCATATTCTGGTAATTTATCAATAAGATCATCTGGTCTTTGTGTCCAATCAAACTTAAACTGATTTTCTGCGGCCATTTCTTCAAAAGCCTCAACAGCAACTGGTATGCTATTGTAATGCCAAGTATCATGTTGCGTAAACAACAAAACACTAAACTGGTCTTGCCCATTAGTTTTAATCATTGTAAAGAAAAATATAGTTAATAAAAGGTATTTCATTTTAAAAAATTTCATAATTAAACGTTTATTTTAATAATTCATAATACAGATATTCCCATGCTAAACCAACACTTGTAATGGCTGGATAAGCGTAATCTTCTACTTCTCCAATAACATATTTTAAACCTGCTTTTTCTGCTGATAAAAAAATCTTATTAAAGTCTATTTTACCACTTTGCCCTAATTCTTTATAATCTTTTACATGCCAACTTATAAATCGTTTTGGATATTTTTCAAAATAATCTACAGGATTAACACCTGCAACATCCATCCAATACAAATCAGATTGAAAACTTACATATTTTGGATTGGTATTCTCTAAAAAGTACTCATAAATTATTTTTCCTTCTACCTCTAAAAACTCGTCTTTATGATTGTGAAATAGAAATTTTAACCCTGCTTTTTCACAAAGCTTCCCTACTAAATTATAATAATCAGTATATACCTTTAACTCTGATAAAGATTTGATGTTTTTTAGATTGTTATTTGAAGTTGATAAATAAGCGACACCTGCATTTTTATGATCTAAGATTGTTTTACTCCACCACTTCTCTATTTCTTTTTCACTTTTATTAATTGGATTATAAAAAGTCATAGAACCTAAAAAACGCATGCCATTTTTTTCTACTACATCTCTAAATTCTTTTGGAGAATAACCATAAAATTTACCTTCTTTATACACAAAGGTCTCTATATAACTATACCCCATTCTCCCTAATTGTTTCAGCGTATTTTCTGGGTTTTTATCCATTAAATCCTTTACTGAAACTAACTGAATACCAATATTTTTATCTTTTGGATTTTTCTTGATATATTTTATCTTCCAAAGTTCTTTACCTGCAGAGTCTGTGCCCTTTAAAACTACTTCTGAACTACTTAAAAAATTAAATTTTACGGTAGAAATATGTTCTCCATTTAAATTCTCATCTTTCATAATCCAAAGGTTATTTTCATAAAAAGCTCCTTTGCCTATAAAGCATTCGTTTTTATCATTAATACCTTTTGCTATAATTTTATCAGTTACAACATCATAAGAAATGAGTTCTACCAAAGTAGTTTTCCATTCATTTTTTTTACTTTCAAAAACTTCTACTTGTAAACCATTTGTAAAACCAATTGTAGGTTTTACAGTCATTTTAACCTTAGGGTTTTCACTTAAATTATCATCATTAATATTTTCTGCACCATACCAAGTACCCATATATTTTGATAATTCTTGTAACTGATTTTCTGATTTATCCTGTGCATTTACAAAGAGGCTTTGAGAAATAAAAATGCTTAAAAGAAGAAAATGTACTATTTTAGAATGTAACATTATTTTGAGTTTTATAATCTATACTAATTGCTATAGCCTTTAATATTTGAATAAAAAGAAGCTATTTATTCTTCCAATTTGTTAATTCAAATATTTTGTGAAAAATAGCTGTATTTTCATAGATTCCAGTAAATGCTTCAGAACCTGGACCAAAAGCAAACACCGGAATTAAAGTAGCAGAATGCCCTTTGGTTGAAAACGTTCCTGTAATTTCCTTATAATCGTCATAAGTGGTACCATCTTCTTTTTTCTTTGGCGTAGAAGCTAACGTAAACCCTCCGGTTTCATGATCTGCAGTTACAATAACCAAAGTATTACCATCTTTCTCTGCAAAATCTAGCGCTTTACCTACAGCGTCATCAAAATCAATCAATTCAGACACCAAATAATCAGCATCATTAGAATGGCCGCCCCAATCTACTTGCGAACCTTCTATCATCATAAAAAAACCAGCTTTAGCAGCATCTTTATTCAAAAATTCTATTCCTAATTCTGTTGCTTTAGGTAAAAAATCTCCACGTCCTTTTGCTGCTGCACTCATGTGTTCTTTAGCTAATAAGTAAGCCATTTTAGAATGCTTTTTAATTTCAGAAAAACTACCCAAAGCAGTAGTATCTACTTCAAAACCATTTACTTTTAACTCTGCTAATAAATTTTCTCCATCTTTTCTTTTATTAAGAAATTTTATACCTCCACCAGCAAAAAAGTCTACATCAGAAGTAACTAAATCTAAAGAAATATCTTCATATTGACTTCTATGTAAAACATGCGAATAAAAACTTGCCGGAGTTGCATGTTGTATTGACGAGGTAGAAATTAATCCGGTTTTAACATTTTGTAGTGATAAAATTTCTACCAAAGTTTTTAGCTTCGTAGAGTCTACAGCAACACCAATAGCACCATTGTAAGTCTTTTCTCCTGTAGAAAAAGCGGTTGCTCCTGCAGCAGAATCTGTAACATCTTCTGTTGCAGAAGAGGTTTTAATAAGCCCTATTGACTTAAACCTTGCGTAATTGGGTTTGGTTTTTTTATAATAAAATGCCGATGATACTTGAGACAAGCCAGTACCGTCTGCAATTAAAAGAATAACATTTTTAGCCTTTGGTGGCTTAACCTCTTCTTTAATAGCTATGGATTTACAGGAAATTAAAGTTACTAAAAGGGCTATAAAAATACTATATCTATACTTCATGAATTCTATTTTTATTGTTATTAATTTATATTCTTATTTTTAAACCAGTGATAAACTGCATTGTTTGTACTTTTTTTTGCTGATGAAGTTGTATACATTCCGTAAATTGTACCTACAAAACCACCTGCTTTTTTGGTGCTTAAAAAAGTAGCATCAACATTTTCATTTAGAACTTGCCAATCTGTATTGTTTATGGAGTAGTAAAAATTATAATAGATTCCTTTTGCTTCTATCTTAAAAGAAATTTTATCACTCTCTTTTATTGCTTTAAAAGTAATTTCTTCTGTTCCGTTTTCTGTTGATTTTAGTAACTGAACCACTGGTTTATTACCTTTTAAACTCTTACAGACATAGTAATAATGTTTTTCATTTTGAAAGGCAATTAAACCCGCTTTTTCATTTTCTGCAACTGCTTTAAAAGATAAATTTGTGGTTACCTCACCAAATAAATGTTTTTGTCTATACCCAATAAAACTTGGGTTTGATGTACCTGAGGTGGTTTCTAAACGTGTATTTATAGTTAATTCTCCGTTTAAAAGTGAATACCATTTTTCTTTTGGTGTTCTTAAAAAAAGCCAGTCGAAAGCTAAAGTATCTGTCTTAAATTCATCTATAAAATCTGCATTAACAGACGGTACATTTGTAAGAGGTTTCTGTAATGTTATTTGATAATGATCTTTTACAGCATCTCCTTCTAAATCAAAAACAGGCCAATCATTTTTCCATTTTACAGGTGCCATAAAAGTTTCTCTACCTGTGTTAAAGTGGTTATCACCATCATAAGGTCTACATCCTAAAAAAACGCCCCACCAATTCCCTAAATTGTCTTCTATAATATCTGCATGCCCTGTTGATGTAATTGGGTTTTCTCTAGTATCACTTAAATTTCTTTGAGTTAAAATTGGGTTATTTTCATAACTTTTATAAGGACCTAAAACATTTTTACTTCTAAAAACAACTTCAGAATGCTCTTCTGCGGTACCACCTTCTGCAGCCATTAAATAGTAAAACCCGTTTCTATTATAAATATGCGGACCTTCTATCCAAATTGGTTTGTCTTCTGGTTTTGCTCCTTTATTTATAATTATTTTAGCTTCACCAACTGTTTTTAGGTTCTTAACATCTAATTCTATAATTTTAATAGTTCTGTGTCCGTCATATTCTGGTAAATTATTAGGAGGAGTGCTATTAAAAATAACATACGTTTTATCATCTTTATCAAAAAACAGTGCAGGATCTATACCTTCTACTTCTGGTAACCAAGTTGCGTTAGACCAAGGTCCTGCAGGGTTAGTAGCAGAAATAATAAAATTATTATTACCACCAACAATTGTGTTAATAATATAAAACACACCATTATGATGAGAAATTGCAGGTGCAAAAACTCCTTGAGAAACCTCTAAACCTTCTAAATCTAACTGTTCTGGTCTGTCTAAAGCATTTCCTATTTGTTTCCAGTTTACTAAATCATCACTTTTAAAAACAGGAATTCCCGGAAAATAAGCAAAAGTTGAATTTATTAGATAATAACTATCCCCTACTTTACAAATACTTGGGTCTGGATAAAACCCTTTTAAAACAGGATTTGTAAATGTGGTTGCTATAACTTTACTTATTACTTTTTTATCTGAACAACTTAGAATAAACGTACTGATAAATACTACTATAAAAAATTTCTTCATAACTTATTTTTTTTTATTTCTTCCTTCTGTACCCCACTATTACAAGAATGTAATAAAGAAACTGTTGTAATTATAAATATTGAATTGAAACATATACTGCAATTCATAATAAGTTATTTAAACTATTAACTGATTCTTTATTCTAAAAAAAAATCAGTTAAACTTCGTTGAAAAGTTTAACTGATTCTGTATTATTACACCTAACAAATAACTTATTTATTGCAACCCTTCTAAAAAACCATCGTAAGCAGGCTTTTTACTGTAATCTTCATTAAACATTAGTGGCCAGTCTATATGACCCCAAAAATCTGTTAGCCAAGTTTCATTATCTCTTACCCCCCATACTGTTAATGCATATTTATTTGCTAACGGTATTGAATTATAAATTTTTACAACTTCTGTAAATTTTGCTTTTTGAAGACCAGCTCTTTCTGATGTTAAACTAGTTTGATCATTATCTGGATTTGCTCTAACATCTAATTCTGCAAAATGTAGTTTTAATCCTCTAGAAACAGTACCATCTGCAACTGCTTGAATATTTGCCTTTGATGGAAAATTATAATTAATATGCATTTGAGCACCAACACCATCTATTAAATCTCCTAAACTATCTACAATTTTAAACATTGCTGCTCTTTTCCCTGTACTAGATGCCATGTTATAGTCATTGTAAAACAACAAACAATCTGGATCTGCATCTCTTGCCCATTGATAACATTTTTTAATATAATCGTCTCCCATTTTTTGTTTAAAAACAGAATTTCTTAAAGGGTTTCCACTACCATCCTCAATAGCCTCATTTACAACATCCCAAGAAGCTACTTTACCTTTATATCTTGTTACCGTTGTTGTAATATAATTTTTAACCATTGTCTCAAACTCTGCATCTGTTCCAGAAAAGTTTTTAACCCAATCTGGTGTTGCATTGTGCCATATTAAAGCATGGCCATGTACATTAATTCCATTAGCTACTCCAAAATTTACAATAGCATCTGCAGCTGCAAAATCGAAAGTACCTTGTGATGGATGCATTCTATCCATTTTCATTTCATACTCTGAAGTAATACTTGAAAAATGTGTTTTTAAAATTTCTGAATCTATACCAACACTATTTACTTTTGAAGCTCTTGTTATATTACCAACTAAAAAGGTGGTTGATACATCTTTTAAAACTCCTGCATTAGATGTAACGCAAATTCCATTAGGACATATTCCTCCTGCACTATTAGCAACAACTACTGTTTGAACATCTTGTGTTACACCTGCTTCATTAGTCACTTTTAATGTAACGCTAAAAGTTCCATCAACATCAAACCTAACTTCTTCAATTCCTGGTTGATCTAATACAAAACCATTTCCTTGACCATAATCCCATTCGCTTGTAAACTCTCCAGTTCCAACAGTTTTATTGTCTAACAAAAGTACGTTTTGGTCTGTTGGAGATATTGTCATCTCAAAAGCAGCCCTAACTTTTGCTGGTGGTATTATTATTGGTCCATCACTTTCTTCTGATCCTCCACAAGAAATAAGTACTGTTACCAAAAATAAAAAGCTTAAAATTTTAGTGATTTTCATATTTAAATATAATTTATAATAATGTTTTTTTTATCGAACATATAAAAATACAAATAACATCTTGTTTTAAACATAAAAAATGATGCATTTTCTAAAAAAAACACATCATTTTTGATATTTAATGGGACTCATTCCCTTTAACGGTAACGTTTCCTTAAAATTGAAACTATTTATTGATTTTTACATAATTGGACGCATCGTTATTTCTAACAACAATTATATACTTCTTTTCATCTTTATTAATTAGTCCCATTCCTTTTACATCACCCGAGGCAAAAAAACCAGATTCCTTTCTTGAAGTTGCCTTAAAGGTTCCATCACCATTTCCTTGTAAAAAAACGCCATAACTTGCATCATTTCTTGGTGTTTCTACTTCAGACATATGCAAATTACCTGCAACCAAAGCATCTAAATTGCCATCATCATTAAAATCTTTAACAATAATTTCATTTATACTTGAAATTTGAACTTCTTGAGGAAGTTTGTGTACAATAAATTTTCCGTTTTTATTTTCTAAATAAATACTCGCAAACGATTTTACTTGATAGTGTAAAGCAGATTCTAATGCTTTATCAGAATAAACATCGATTAAAGTAGCTTCAGAAAAACTTTCGTAATTTTTAAATTTCTTTTTAATTCCAGGTATTTGTTGAGATGAACATGATCTACCTCTTACAGGGTATTGTTTCCCTTCATTATAATAACTTAATACAATATCTTGTTTGTTATTTTTATCAAAGTCATTCACATAAATATCAAAGGTTTCGTCTTGGTTTGCTTGATACTTATAATTAAGACCATTATTACCTAAAATATAATCTGTGTCTCCATCATTATCAAAATCTCCTTGATTAATGCTCCACCACCAACCTGTAGTATTTTTATCTAAACCTAATTCTTTAGAAACATCTACAAAACCATTTTTATTATTTTTAAAAACTTTAATTGGCATCCATTCTCCAACAATTATAATGTCTTTTAAATTGTCGTTATTAATATCTGTAATTGTTGCCGATGTTGCCATTCCTAAATCTTTAAAAGGTTTTGTAAAATCATCAGAAAAGAATTCGAATTTTGGATTTCCTTTTGAACCAACATTTTTTAACATATACGTTGTGGCTGGTAATGGATATTGACCAGGTATTTGACGGCCTAAAACTAACAAATCTTCTTTACCATCATTATCAAAATCTGCATTATATACCTTTGAACCACTTGAAATAAATTTAGGTAAAGTTCCTTTTTTTGCTTTAGAAAAATTTCCCTTTCCATCATTTACATACAATCTGTCTTGTAATAATTCTGATGTTGCATCATATTCATAACCTCCACTTACAACATACAAATCATTATCTCCATCTGCATCTGCATCAAAAACGAGAGCCCCTAAGTCTTCGCTTAAAAGATCTTCTTGTAAGAAACTTGTGTTCTGTGCTTCAAACCCTGTTTTAGTTTGATAAAACATTGCTCCTAATTTTCCTTTTGCTCCTCCAATAAAATAGTCTTCTAAACCATCATTATTTAAATCTCCTATTGCTAAAGCAGGTCCTAAAGAAGATAATTTATGAGGCAATAATACCTGAGTTTCAAAATCGTCATGTACGTTTTCTTCATGTTTGTACTTTGGAAATAGGTTCTTTTCTGCTACAAATAAATTCTCTTTTTCTTCTTTATTATTGATAACAGCCGTTGTAGCATCATCATAATTAAAAACTAGATTTTTATTTACAGAAACATTATTTAAAATTTGAGTTTTACCATTTTGCCATACAACCTTTACTTCTTCAATTTTAGAAGTTGTGCCCAAACCAAAATGCATTTCTGGTGCCACAGAAGACTGAAAACCTCTTGTTAGTGTTAACTCTTGCATTTGAGTTTTATCGGCAGTTTTTACATAAACTCTATTTCCTAATCCAAATTTATTATTTAAACCTCCTTTAAATCGAACCTTTAAGAAATTGCTATTGTCGGCAGTTGTGTTCTCAAAAACAGCAGCATAATCATCTATATTATTGGTAATAATTTCTAAATCTCCATCATTATCTAAATCAGCATAAACAGCACCATTAGAAAACCCTTTATATTCAATTCCCCATTTTTTATTCGCTTTTTCAAAATTAAGATTACCATTATTTTTAAAAATAAAATTATCTATTTTTTCTGATGGAATTTGTAAACTCATTTCTAAAGACTTACTCACCCCTACATTCGCTTCTTCTAATTTTTTAAAATAATCTCTATTATTTACTTCTCTTCGTGTACCATTTGTAATAAAAACATCTTTAAACCCATCATTATCAAAATCTGCCATTAAAGGTCCCCAACTCCAATCTGTAGAAGAAGTACCTGTAATTCTAGAAATATTTGAAAAATATGGAATTCCGTCATCAAAAACGCCAGAATTTACTTGAAAACAGTTTTGCATGTATTGATAATGAAAACCAGCATCTACAACACTCCAAAACAAATCTGGATTCATACTTGCCATATTTGCCTTCTGTCTACGGTTACTTTTAGCATCCATATCTACCTGAAAAATATCTAAATTTCCATCATTATTAAAATCAGCAATATCAACACCCATTCCATAAAATGCCGTATGTGCAGTTGCTTTTTTTACAACTTCCTTAAAAGTTCCATCTTTTTGATTGATGTACATAAAATCTGGAGAACTAAAATCATTAGAAACGTACAAATCTTGCCATCCATCATTATTTAAATCTCCTACCGTAGCACTTAAAGACAAACCAAATGCTTTTAAACCAGCTTCATCGGTAACATTTGTAAAAGTTTCTCCATCATTTCTATATAAATGATCTGACTCGTTTTCTTTTACGTTTTTCATTTTCATTTGATAAACAAATGCTGGTGAATTAAATTTTAAAGGAGGATAATTTGCTACATACACATCTAAGTCTCCATCATTATCATAATCAAAAAAAGTAGCATTTACACTATTTCCTTCATCTGCTAAACCATATTTTTCTGCTTGTTCTGTAAAAGTATTGTCTTTATTGTTGATGAATAACTGATTTTTTAATGTTCCAAATTTCCCTGAAACGGAACAATAGATATCTAAAAAACCATCATTATTTACATCTGCCATTGTAACCCCTGTGTGCCACTCTTTATTGCCAGAAACACCAGCTTTTTCTGTAATATCTTCAAATTGTAAGTTTCCTTTATTTAGATATAATTTATTTGAAACTTGGTTACCTGTAAAATATAAATCTGGCAATCCATCATTGTTTATATCACCAACAGAAACACCACCACCCATATAAATATAAGAATAGGTAAAATAATTTATAGAGTCGTTTTCTGTAAGAATGTTTTTAAAATCGATATTTGTGTCCGTATTTTTTAACTGACTAAAAATTTGTGTAGATTCTATATTAATTTCTTTTTTAGCCGATGTACAATTACAAAGAGTAGTTATTGTAAGCAATAATAAAATGTGTTTAAAATAAGATTTCATTTTTATATATTTTTTTTTTTAAAATAAAGATAATCCATTGTTAATATTTACACGTTTTAAACATGATGTATTGGCTATTTTTTAGTTGCTAAAAATTTATTTCATCATAATTATTTAATGATTTAGATAAATAAATATTTTGCCTCACCTTTATTAACAATCAATAACATAAATTTCTATGTTTTCTACTTTTCTTGACAGCATCATATCATCAAAATAAAACCAATTTTATTTTAAACTAATTTACTAAATTTTTGAAGAATTGTCAAGTAAATATCTACTAAACCATTCATATTAAAATTATCGGTAGCTACTCTAGCTTTAGCTAATGTGTCTATATAATTTAAGCAATTTAAATCATTGGTTTGCTTATCAAAATTTTAAAAATTTATATTCAATTTTCTCCCAGAAACAAGTATAAATTTCTCTTTTGATATGTATTATTTTATTGCTAGAAAAATACCCAAGAATAGTACGTTGTAAAAAAATATTTAGTTGAATATTGCTTATTTTTTAAAATAAAAAAAACGGCGCTTCGTTAGAATACGCCGTTTTAATCAATCAACTCAAATTTTTTATCTTTAATAGGTATTAATACCCAGGGTTTTGGTCAGCACTTGTAACGTTAGGGTTAGAAGAAATTTCCTTATCTGGTATTGGCCATAATTCATTTTTACCTGTCTGGAAACCTGTACCAGCTAAAAAGGTTGCAGCTCTGTCCCAACGAATAAGATCATCAAAACGAACTTGTTCACCTGCTAATTCTACTTTTCTTTCATGTACAATAGCTTCAAAAACTTCTGCTTTTGAAAGTGTCGTTGGTAATAAAGGAAATACTCCTCCTGCTGTTGCACCTGCTCTAGCTCTTACTCTATTTATATAACCAACTGCAATAGATTGTGATCCACCAGGTTTTAGACTTTCACATTCTGCCATCATTAACAACACATCTGAATAACGGATTACTTTCGCATTAATTCCAGATTCTTGTACTTCACTAGGTTGCTTATAATAATTTTGATATTTTCTCCAACCTCTCCCTACAGCAAAGTCAGTTGCTTTAAAGGTTTTAGTATTGTTATCATAAGAATCTCCTGCAAAATAAAATGTTGCATTTAATCTCTTATCACCAGCTTCAAAAGAATTAACTAAATCGTCTGAAGGCGCAGATCCAAACCAATCTAAGGCTCCATAATCTTGTCCTCTAAAAGTAGCATGGTTTTTACCGGTACCATCGCTACCCCATTTATTGTTAGTTCCTAAACTTAAATCATATTGCACTTCCCAAACTGATTCTATACCATGTTCTGTTTCTTCTAAAAAGTTATCTAAGAAATTAGGCTCTAAATCGTAACCAGACATTTTGTTAAATGAAGCTAACGCATCTACATATCTCTTTTGATACAATAATACTTTTCCTAAGAAAGCTTGTGCAGCACCTTTAGTAGCTCTACCGTTTTCTTCTGACTCTTTAGGCAATAAATGAATTGAAGCATCTTCTAAATCTTCAATTATTAATGCAATTATATCTGCTTTTGGGCTAATTTCCTTCCCTAAGCTTTCTGTAAAGTCTCCGTTTCTTAATAATGGAATGTCTCCAAACTTATTAACTAACAACCAATAGTATTGTGCTCTTAAAAATTTAGCTTCTGCATAGAATTTTAATCTCTTTGCATTACTTAATTCTCCTTCTGGAATTCCATCAATAATTGCCGCATTACCAATTACAAAATTTGCTTTATTGATACCTCTATAACAAGCATCCCAATAGTCTTTAATAAAAACATTTGTAGAGTTAAAGCTAAAGTCTAAAAACACTTCTTTATTTGGTTCCATACCACCACCATTAACAGCTTCTTGAGACATATTGTCATTCATAAACCACATTAACCTACCATATAAGGCACCAGGTTGTAAGTTAGCGTATGAGGCATTAACAGCAGACTGAACTTGTGTTTCGTTTGCAAAAAAAGTTTCTGGCATTACCTGGTTTGGATCTGCTAACTCTAGATCATTTGTACTACAAGAATTTATAGCAAAAACACCTGTAAGAAACAGAAATAAAATTTTATATTTTTTCATGATTATTATTTTTTAAAATGAAACTTGAACTCCGAATAAGAATGATTTTGGTTGTGGATATCTTCCATAATCTACACCTGATGTTAATTCTGGATCTAATCCACTATAATCTGTTATAGTAATTAAGTTTTGCCCACTTACATACAACCTAAGTTTAGAAAGGTAACCTTTTAACAACTCGCTAGGAACTGTATAACCCAAATTAATGTTTTTTAACCTGGTGTAAGAACCATCCTCAATAAATCTATCTGATACTGCAAAGTTTTCTGTAGATCCACCAAATCTTGGTGTTGTAGTTGTTAAATTACCAGGAGTCCAACTATCTAACAAAACAGGGCTTCCATTAAATACTCTACGAGCACCACCTTCTAAATCATATCTAATGGTATTATAAACATCAACTCCTTGTACACCAGTAATAAATAAACTAGCATCAAAGTTTTTATAATTAGCACTTAAATTTAAACCATAAGTAAAATCTGCAAGTCCATTTCCTAACACAGTTCTATCATCAGCATTAATCTGTCCATCACCATTTATATCTTTATATCTTATATCTCCTGGTTTAATATCTGTTTGACCCGTATTTGCAGAAAAAACAGCATCTACTTCTCCTTGGTTTTGATAAATACCATCACTAATATAACCATAAAAATGGTCTATCGCTTCTCCCTGTTGAATGTTTGTAACGTTAACTGCAGCATCTTGCAGAAAATTTCTAGGAATTTCATTTACCCCTAAAATTAACACTTTATTAGTACTAGAACCAATATTAAAATTAGCAGACCAAGTCAAATCACCTTCATTATCATTATATCCTAAAATTGCTTCAAAACCTTTAGTTTCTACAGAACCAATATTTGATGTAATGTTACCAGCATGAGAACCAGAAGATAATGGCGTTGGTAAACTCACTAATAAATCATCACTTCTGTTGTTAAAATATTCTAAACTTGCTGTAAATTTATTATTAAGTATACCTACATCAAGACCTATATTTAAATTCGTTTTTTCCTCCCATTTTAAATCTGGGTTAGAACCACCATCTTGGGTAAAACCTGGTGCAAAAGAATCTCCTACAGGATATTCAAAACCACCAACAAGTGTAGCAGAGTATTGGTAATCTCCAATAGCATCGTTACCACTAATACCGTAACTAGATCTTAATTTTAAATTATTAATATTACTATCATCTCCAAAAAATTCTTCTTCAGAAATTACCCACCCTAAAGATACTGCTGGAAAAGTACCCCAACGATTGTTTTCTCCAAATCTAGAAGAAGCATCTCTTCTTACAGAAGCAGAGAAAATATATTTAGTATCATAATTATAGTTTAATCGTGCTAAATAACCTAACCTAGTTGTTTTGTTATTATTACTTCCAATAGTTTGAGAATCTGGTCCAAACTGCTGTACCTCATCAGTAACAAGGTTTCTTGCACTACCACCAAAACCTAAATAAGTGTTTTCTGTTTTTTCTACTAAAGCTAAAAACTCAACATTGTGCTTTTCTGCAAATGTTTTTTCGTAGTTTAAACTGTTTGTAAAAACCAATCCTTGACCGTAAGCTACACCTGCATTAAAAGAAGCAAAGTCTTGTGCATGCGTATTACTAGCATCATCAGAATAAATAGGTACAAAAGTACTATTTCTACTATTAAAATAATCTAAACCTATTTGAGTTCTAAATTTAAGACCTTCTAAAATGTCATATTCACCATACAAACTACCAATAACTCCTATATTATGGGTACTAAATGTTGGAAGTGTTTGAATTCTAATAGGATTCTCTGCATTTTGGCTATCACCAACATTATCTGGTCCTTGAAAACCACCTTTATTATCAGGATTATATACCGGTAAAAATGGAACTGAATTTACAGCATGTGTTATTAACGTTCTACCACCCCCCATTTGTTCTCCTTTAGACTTACTTAATGATATAGACATTGTTTGTCCAAACTTTAACTTTCCTAAAGTATAAGAACTGTTTGCTCTAAAAGAATAACGATCGAAACCTGTATTAACAATTGTACCTTCTTGTTTTAAATATTCTGCTGAAAAATATTGTGTACTATTTTCTGTTCCTTTAGAATAATCTAATTTATAATCTTGTATTAAACCAACTTGAAATAGTGCATCTTGCCAATCTGTATCGTTTTCAAATATTGCTGCAGGTCTGTCTGGAAAAACATTGTTATTAGCAGCAAATTTTAAATACTGAGCAGTATTCATAAGATTATACCTGTTAGTAACTGTCTGAGCACCTGTATATGAAGAGAAATTTAAGGTTCCTCTACCTTTTTTTCCACTTTTTGTAGTTACTAAAACTACACCATTAGAACCTCTTGCTCCATATAATGCAGTAGTAGAAGCGTCTTTTAATATAGACACGTTTTCTATATCTGAAGGGCTAATTCCAGAAAGATCTCCTACAATTACACCATCAATAACAAATAAAGGACTATTGTTACCAAAAGTACCTAAACCTCTAATTAAAACTTGAGGACTAGATCCTGGTGCTCCTGAATTAACAATAGTTACACCTGCAGCTCTACCTTGTAAAGCTTGTTCTGCATTTGCTACTGGTAATGAGGCCATTTCTGCCGCATCTACTGTTGCAATGGCACCTGTAACTGTTTTTCTACTTTGTTTACCATAAGCTACTACAACTATTTCATCAAGACTTTCTAAAGATGCTATTAAAACAACATCAATATTTGTTTTATCTCCAACTAAAATAGTTTGACCAGTCATACCAATGTATGCAAAGACTAACTCATCTGTAGGCGAAATATTGTCAATCTTAAAAAGACCATCAAAGTCTGTTTGTACTCCTTTTTGTGTTCCATTTACTACTACACTAACACCAGGTAATAATTCTCCCATGGCATCTTTTACTGTTCCGCTAACAGTCTTAGATTGTGAAAACAGACTCTGAGTACATATCATAACTAATGCTATGATAGCGATTTTCATTTTTATCATTTTGAATAATTTAAATTTATTGAACTTGAACTTTAGTGATTAACACATTCTTTTCTGATGACAACTTTACATCTGGTTGTTTGCCACCAATACTAATATTCATCATTCCAGATTCTATTACTTTTTTTCCTTCTTCAGATATTCTTGCATATTTTTTAGCAGGAATTTTAAATGTTATTGTTTTAGTTTCGTTCGCTTTTATAAGCACTTTCTTAAAGTCTACCAAACTTCTTATTGGATTGTTTTTAATTGTATCGTTCTCATGTGTAACATAACATTGTACAACTTCTTCTCCAGAATATTTACTGTTATTTTTTACATCAACCGAAATCATAAAATCCTCATTTTTAGCAATCTTCTCTGATATTTCTAAATTTGAATACTCAAAATTAGCATAACTTAAACCATGGCCAAAAGAAAATAAAGGCTCTCCTTTAAAGTATCTATACGTTCTGTTTTCCATGTTGTAATTTTTAAAATCTGGTAAATCTTTTACAGATTTATAAAAAGTTACTGGTAGTTTCCCAGATGGGTTATAATCTCCAAAAAGAATATCTGCAATTGCTCTACCACCAAATTCACCAGGATACCATGATTCTAAAATAGCAGGAACATTTTCTGCAGTCCAATTAATAGCCAAAGCACTTCCATTCATTAAAACAACAATTGTTGGCTTGCCTAATTTCTGAATGCTTTTAACTAATTCTAACTGTGTTTTTGGTAGTGTAATTTTAGATCTATCTCCTTTATCAAAACCTTCTATAACAACAGACATTTCTTCGCCCTCTATTTCTGGTGTTAATCCTAAACAAAGAATTACTACTTCAGATTTTTTTGCAGCTTCTAATGCTGGCGATAATAAGTCTTCATTTAATTTTGCCCAAACTAAATGTGCTTGAGGGTCTGATAGTGTATTATTATATTCTATTCTTATTTTATAAGCTTCTTTTGCTTTTAATTTTGCATCAAAATATTCTAATTTTGGCTCATATTCTGCACTGTATTCAAACTTTAAAGAATCATTGATATACAGCTTTGCATAGCTACTTGCTTTTAAACCAATTCTATAATCTCCAGATTCTTCTGGCACAATTTCTCCTGACCATCTTACTGAAAAATCATCCGATTTTAAATCTTTAATAGGTCTAATAGGCGTCCAAATAAAATCTACAGTAGCATCGTTTCTAACCAATACCGGCTCTCCTTCTAAATTACTATTGTTGTAATATTCTGCTTTAAGACCTAAACCATTTTCATTTTTTAAAACCTCATTAGGTATTGCTTTTAAGCTTGGCCATTCTTTTGCAATGTAAGAACCTAAGGCATAATTAATAGTTGTGTTTGGTAATTTCTCTTGTAATCCTTTTAACGGTGTAATAAAATTCTTTGGCGTTCCGTGATAATTACCTAACAATGCTTGTTTAGAGTCTGCATTTGGACCAATTACTGCAATCGATTTTATACTTTTACTTAAAGGCAATATATTATTGTCATTTTTTAACAACACCATAGATTCTTTGGCTATTTGTTCTGACAATTTATAATGCTTATCACTTGTAACAACACTGTATGGTATTTTAGACCATTTAACATTGTTTTGGTCATCAAACATTCCTAATTTAAAACGAGCAGAAAATAATCTTATCAAAGCAATATCTAATTCTTCTTCGTTTATTAACTGCTTTAAAACTGCTTCATTTAAGTTAGGGTCATATGCACTACCACAATTTAAATCGGTACCACTTGTTACTGCCATTGCAGCTGCTTCTTCTGGTGTTTTTACAACAGCATGTTTGTCTTCTTCCCAAAAATCATTTATTGCCCAACAGTCTGAAACTACATATCCACTAAAACCCCAATCTTCTCTTAATATTTTTTGAAGTAATAAATCACTACCACAACAAGGTTTATCATTATACCTATTATAAGCACACATTACAGAATGTACTTTTGCTTCTTTTACAGCAGCTTCAAAAGCTGGTAAATAGGTTTCGTACAAATCTTTTTTAGTAGTTACATAATTATCTTGATGTCTCGATTTTTCTGGTCCACTATGAACTGCAAAATGTTTTGCTGTTGCAACCACTTTTAAATGCTTTTCATCATCACCTTGTAAACCTTTTATATAGTTTACTCCTATTCTACTTGTTAAAAAAGGATCTTCTCCATAAGTTTCTTGTCCTCTTCCCCAACGTGGATCTCTAAAAATATTAATGTTCGGAGTCCAGAAAGTAAGACCTTGTCCCATTCTTCTTTTTCCTTCACTAATAAATTTATGATGTTTTGCTCTTGCTTCATCAGAAACAACAGTTCCCATATTAAAAATTAAATCTGGGTTCCAGGTTGCTCCCATACCTATTGCTTGCGGAAAAACAGTTGCTTCACCAGCTCTACCAACTCCATGTAAACATTCGTTCCACCAATTATATTCTGGCACCCCTAATCTTTCTATTGCAGGTGCATCATATCTCATTTGAGATATTTTTTCAGTCAATGTCATTAGACTAATTAAATCTGTTGCTCTTTCTTCTGTTGATAGAGATTCATTTTGAAATTTAAATTCTGTCTTTTCTTTACTACATGAAAAAACAAGAAATAATGAAAGGAAGCAGATCTTAAAAGCGCTTCTAGATTTTAATTTATTGGTATTCATTTTACTTTTATTCAATATCATTAATTAAAGGTTAAGATTAGTAACAGTATTAAAATACCCATAATAAATATTTCTAAAATAATATTTCTTATAGGATATTTTTCTGCACAACGAACTCATACAACTATTCAAATATAGAAAGTTGATGTATTTTTGAATAAAAAAAAGAATGCATACGATGTTAATTTTGGCTCTTTATAGGGTAAAATAGCACAAACAATATATCCATTAGCTTTTGGTAGCTAACTTTACGTTCTAGAAATAAAAGGAAAGGGTTATTCTTTTTCTTTGACAACAACCTCGGTTGGTAGTTTTCCAAAATGTGCCTTAAAACATTTTGTAAAATAAGATGCAGAAGAGAAACCAACTTTAAAACCTACCTCGCTTACAAATGCAGAACCTGTTTCTAATATTTGATATGCTCTTTCTAATCTAATTCTTCTTAACAGTTCATTTGGAGTTTGGCCTGTTAGAGATTTTATTTTTCTGTATGATTGACTTTTACTTAAGTTTAATTCATTAGCTAATTCTTCTACACTTAAACTAGAGTTACTAATATTTTCACCGATGTAAGCCAAAACTTTATTAATAAATTTTTTATCTATAGAAGTAGCATTCGTGTTCTCTTTGGCGCCACTAACTTCACTAAAGTATTTATCAAAAATTAATTTTCTACTAGTAATTAACTGAGATAGTCTTAAAGTAAGCAAACGCATATCAAATGGCTTGGTCATATAAGCATCAGAGCCATGTTCTATTCCTTCAATACGATCATCAATTCTTGCTTTTGCAGTAAGCATTAATAAAGGAATATGACTTGTTTTAACATCTGTTTTAATACGTCTACAAAACTCAAAACCATCCATTTCTGGCATAATAACATCTGTTAAAATAACATCTGGAAAAGATACTTCTGCAATTTTTAATCCCTCTAAACCATTATTTGCAACTAAAACTTTATAGGTTTTACTTAATTCTGTTTTTAAGTAGTTTCTTAATTCTGTATTATCTTCTACAACAAGAATCGTATACTTTTTAGAGGTTGTTTTTTCAGCTTCTTCTTCCTCTTCTGTCTCAGAAATTTTATTTTCTGGAATAAAGTTTAGTTCTTTTTTAGGAAGATCTATTTCTGCTTTAAAACTCTTAATTTCATCTTTAGAAAAATGCTCTTTTCCTTTTGGTAAAATTATTCTAAAGGTAGTACCTTCATCTATTTTACTAGTTACCTCTATTTTACCTTTATGTAAATTAACAAAACTACTAACTACTTCTAATCCTATACCTGTACCGCCATAGTATGTTTTATTAAGACTTTCTACTTGATAAAATCTTTCAAATATTTTATCAACCTGATCTTCTTCTAACCCTTTTCCTGTATCAGATATTACAATTTCTACTACTTTTACAGCTTTGGTAGATGAAATAAGTGGTAAAATATAATCTTCATCATTGTCTATTAAATTTACATTGATTACCCCATTATCTGGAGTCACTTTCATTGCATTGGACAAAATATTGAAAATAATTTTCTCAAGCATGTTCTGATCTGCCCATGTTTTTATTAATGATACCTCTGTATCTAAAGTCAAAAATATATTTCTAGTTAAAGCTTCTTCTTTAAAGAAAAGCACAATATTCTTGGTAAAATCTACCAAATTTAATTCTGATGCTCTTACTCTTACTTTATCAAATTCTAACTTTCTTAAATCCATTAGCTCATTTATAAGCCTAAACAATCTATCAGAATTTCTATAAATAGTATTGTGTTTAGATTTAACTATTTCTGGTAAATTTAAAGTCTTATCCATCATCATATCCTTTAAAGGATTTAATATCAAGGTTAAGGGAGTTCTAAATTCGTGAGAAATATTTGTAAAAAATTGTAATTTATTTTTATTTAAAATCTCTTGATGAATTCTTTGAGTTCTCTCATTTTTAATGAGTTCTTTTTCTTTTAATCTATTTTTTGTTATTTTATTTAAAAGTAGAACTCCTAACCCAAAAAGTAATACATAAAATACGGAAGCCAACTTAGATTTCCACCAAGGTGGTAATATTGTAATTTTTAATTCTAATGGTTTTTCGTTCCAAAGGCCATCGTTATTTGCCGCTTTTAACTTAAAAACATAATCTCCGTAATCTAAATTGGTATAAGTAGCACTTCTTTGATTGCCTACATAATTCCAAGATTTTTCTAACCCTTCTAAATAATAAGCATATTGGTTTTTCTCTGGTCTTGTGTAGTTAATACCTGTATATTGTATGGTAAATACAGACTGCTCATGATTAAACTCTATACTTGATGTTTCTGTAATAATTTTTGTAAGTGGTGAGTTTTTTTCATTAGGATGTACGTCTTCATTAAATATCTTTAAACCCGTTAAATAAAGAGAAGGTACGCTAGAATTTGTACTTAAGTCTTTTGGGTTAAAATAATCTACTCCTTTATAATTTCCAAAATAAAGTTTTCCTTCTTTATCTCTATATACTGCATTAAAATTAAAATCATCAGATAATAAACCATCATTCATGGTATAATTAACAACTTCATTTGTTTTTAAATCTAATTTTGTAATTCCTGTATTGCCACTTAACCAAATATCCCCTTTTCTATCTTCAATAATACTTGCAATATTTTCTTCCTTTAGTCCAGAAAACGTATTAAACCATTTAAATTCGTCTGTTTTTTTATCATACCTACACAATCCAGCTCCTCTTGTACCAATCCAAAGATAATTATCTGTACTTTCATATAAGGATAATATGTGGGTAGAACTTCTTTGGTTATTGTTAGAGTTAGCCATTGGCTTCACAAAAGACTTTACACTTAATATGCCTTGGTTATTTTGTATCTTAAAAAGGCCAATAGTTGTTCCTAACCAAATAGAACCATCACTATCTACCAATATTTTTCTAACATCACTTGTATTTATACCATGCTTTGCAAATTCTGGTAAATTATAGTGTGTTAAAACCTGTGTTTTAGGGTTAAAACTATAAACACCTGTATAAAAAGTACCGATCCAAATAATACCATTTTTATCTTCAGTAATACTTAAAATGGCATTAGACAATAATTTTCCGTTAGAATTTTGGATGTTAATATTAGTAAAGTTTTTAGACCCATCTTTTAAGATGTAAATTCCATTATCCCAACTTCCTGCCCAAATATTCTTTTTACTATCAATAAAAACAGTTTGAATGTGATTACTTGTAAGCCCTTTATATGTTTTATTATTACCTTTATTAATATGGTCTACTTTAGATGTATTGATATCAAAAACATCAATACCTCCACCATCCATAGTAATCCATAATTTATCATTGGTATCTTTTACAATGCCAGTAACGGATCCTATCTGTAAAGAATTTGGATTATTTTCTAAACTTTCTATGTTATCGAATTTATCAAATAAATGATCGCTTACCACAACACCATTATTGTAATATCCCATCCAAATTCTCTGATTATTATCAACAAATAATGACCAAATTGAATTTGAACGAATACTATTTTTGTCTTTTTTATTGTAGAAGTAATTTTTTATTAAAACTCCATTAGAATCTATGTGAAAAAGGCCATCATTTTCTGAACCAAATAAAATGGTTTTATCGGCTAATTGCACTAAAGATAATATGCGCTTTTCAGTTATAGAAAATTGTGAGGAACCAATAATATTATTTTCTTTAAGTTGATATTTAAAAATCCCTTTAGTATAGCTTCCTGCCCATAAATTATTTTTATCATCTACCAACAAAGTTTCAATAGGTACATCAAAATTTAAAATAGTAGTATCCTCTGCTTTTTTGGGCTTTGAAATTACAGTGTTTAGCGTATCTAATTTTCTTAAGCCTAAACTTGTACCAAGAAATATAGCACCATTTTTATTTTTTTCTATACTATTTATAGCAGGTATACTAGCATCTTTACTAGCTATTCTTTGTATTTTATTTGTTTTTAGATTCAGCTGAAATAAACCATTAAATCGTGTACCAATGTATAGATTATCCTTATGTTCTAGAATACTTAAAACAGAGATATTAGCAGTATCTAAAAGACCAACAGATATTTTTTTAAATTGGTCTAAATCTCTATCATAAAGATTTAAACCATCTTCTGTACCAATCCAAAGATTATTGTTTTTATCTAAGTAAGAAGAAAACACCAAATTACTACTAATTGATGTTGCATCTTCTTGCTTAAACTTATAGGAAGTATAATCAAGACCATCAAATTTATACAAACCAGATCCATTGGTTCCTATCCAAATAAAACCGTAATTATCTTGACTAATTGTATAAATACCTACTTTAGAGATCCCTTCTTTTATCGTTTCAAAATTAAAAATTTGCGTTTTATTTTGTGCTTCAATAGGGGCACAAAAAAATGTGCATAGAGATAAAATAAAAGTAACACACCACTTAAGTTGCATAATTGCGATTTTTAATTTGGTCTAAAGTTACTATTTTTTGAAAGAATAAAACGGTCCATTTTAAAACCATCTTCTCTCATCGAAAAAGACAGTACATATTCACCTGATTTCTCGAAGTTTAAATAAATTGTTTTTTCTGTACCACAATGATTATCGGGCATTCTTTGAGCAGAAGACCAAGTCCACTCATTTTTACCATCGCACCATTGTATTCTAGCTCCACTTTCTTGCCAATTTTCATTAAAACCAACATGTACGCCATTATCTTCTGTCCCTGTAGAGAGTGCATTGACCCAAATATAATATTTTCCTGGATTATTTATTTTTATTTTATAAGAAATAACACCTCCTGTACCAGAAACAGGAAAGAAGTTTTCACCTAAAATAAGAGTATCATCATGTGTAACCCTTGTATCTGGTAATGCTTGAATATAACTATTTTTATTAGCAGATTTACTATAGTTTGCAACACTTATTTTATCATCTAAAGATCTTACAACCCAATTTCTCTTAGTGCTATTATTATTTTTATAGTGATAATTTTCTGCTTCAATTTCTAACATTCCATCTTTTTCTTCAAAAGGTTTAGTATCTGCTAATATTTTTAGTAACGAATAATCTTTAGGAGTAAAAGTAATAGAATTCCATCTTCCTCTAGACCAAGCTGTTTCATTTCCTTCTGGAATTAAACCATTGGTAACCGCTTTAGAGGTTATTTCAATAATATCATTTACATGTAAATAAACAGCATCAACTTGGTGTCTAATGCTTTTAAAAGACTCAGAAACTCTAGGGTTTTTAATAGTATCTAAAGCTGTACCATTAATTTTAATTACATATTCAGATTCTCCATCATTTTCTGCAGTAGTTACAAAAGTAAAATTATAAACACCAGTAACTCCTTTAAATTTAGCAATTGCTGTTGCAAATTTGTTTCTATTATTTACTTCGGATGCTTCAATAGCCAATACGTTGTTTGGAAAATCCTTGTAATACCCAAAACCATCCTTTTCTAATAAATTGAAATCTTGAATAGCATTTAAGCTGATTATTTTTTGCTCAATTTCTTGAGAACCTTCTTCTTCCTTCTTGGTAGATTTAATAAGTGCAACCCAATCTTTATCTTTATTAGGTGGAAAACCTATTGATTTTTCTCCTCCACCTGTAATTCTTTTAATAGAACCATTTACCAATTCTCCTCCAGTTCTTGGGTTGTACCATTTTACAACGTATTTTTTTGTTGAACCAAATAAATTAATTTTTGTTTCTTTTACCTCTGGTAAATAAATAGCATACGTTTTATCATTTTCTACAAAAACATAATCGTCTGGGTTATCTGTTAAGCCATCTGCAGCATGCATTTTATTAAAAGGTAAATACGTATTAAAAAAGTCTAATGCGTGTTTTGTTTGGTTCCAAACAAATTCTCTAGATCGCCAATCTTCACAATTTAAATCATTGTGCGCAAATTTATAACCAAAATACCATTCTACTCCTGCTCCTCCAGCCATTAAATTTCCCCATAAAACTTTATGTCTTATATTATTATGGTTTGGGTCATCTGCATCTGGTTTTGCCCCTGTATCTGCAGGTCCTATTTCATCTTGAGAAACAATCCATTTTTTTCCGGTTAATTGAGATTCATTAATCCATTTTTTAGTGATATTATGAATTGAGTCTGGGTCATTTGTTTGCATAGAAGGTCCATCTAAAAACTTATATCCCAATAAAGGTTCTAAAAACAAATCTTGTTCTTTTACAATAGAATGTGTATGCAAAGCCACAAAATTCTGATAAGGATCATGTGTTTTAACATACTTAGCCATCGCTTTTCTATCTGCATCATTTTGTCCTTTTGGAGACCAATGAACAGGTCCATTTTCTTCTCCTAAATTCCACGTAAGTGCTAAGTGATGAGCAAATCTTGCAATTAATTCTCTGTAATATAATTTACGTTGCGTTTTTAACTCGCCAATATCTAATAGTAATTCGTTTTCTGTTTCTTGCGTAACAATATGTAACATTAAACCTAAATTATCCATATGATCAAAGACAATTTCCCATTGATCTAGTTTACTTGTATCAAAACGAGTTCTGTCATTTTTAGTAGCCCAAGGCCAAACATCATCTCCATCTCCTTGTACATTCATTGTTAAAAAAAAGACAGAATTCATTCCTTTAGATGCCAAATAATTTAGTCCTCCAATAATATTTTTCCCTTTTCCGTTTTGCCAAGTTGGATCTCCTTTTTTCCAATCCTTAAAATGTGGTTCATATTTATGAGATGCTGGTGTTTCATCAAACTCATAATATGCCAAGAAGTTTTCTGGACTATTTGCACCACCTTTTAAAAAGGGTTTGTTAGACTCAGAATAATACAGGTAACGTTCGTCTTTATTAATTAATCTACCATCAGTTCTATTTTTACTGTTTTTTATTATAAAACTTCCTGTTTCATTATCAAAACCAATAGATTCTCCAACTTTTTCATCATCATTTATGGCTATTTCATTTCCTTTTTTAAAAGAAGCTTTGTACGTCCATTCTCCAATTTTATTAGGCATAAAACGCACCTGCCAAACAGCACCTTTTTCAGCACTTGTTTCTGCAGCATTTCCATCTGCAGCAAAAAAACCAGGAACTGTTATTTCTTCATCTCCATTTTTAAAAGTTACATTTAATCTATAATTTAAGAAGGGATTATCTTTATCATTTTCACTAAATTCTTTATAATTAAAGTGAATGGTTACTTTATTCCATTTTTCTAATTTCCCCTCAACTTTTCCTTGAGAAAATAAAGTAAAATTAAAAACGAGTAGTAAAAAATAGAGACTAAAACTTCTTTTGGTTATTGACATAAAATTAAAAATTAAATTTTGAGTTAATATAACTTATTAAAAAAATAAATTTACATTTAAACTAAATTTATAGATAACAAAAAAAGTGCATGAAGTGTTATAGATTGTGCAAAATGTACAATTATCTTATAATTCATGAGATTAATTCTATAATTATTATTGCAAAAAAAAAGGTAAATTCTAAATAGAATTTACCTTTTTATCTTCTTCATAACAATAACCTCAATACTAATTCCCCTTCTTATAATCTTCTAAAAATTGTGCCAATCCACTATCTGTTAAAGGATGTTTTAACAATCCAGTAATAGAAGATAAAGGTCCAGTCATTACATCAGAACCTAATTTTGCACAATTAATAACATGCATTGTATTACGTACAGATGCTGCTAAAATTTGAGATTTAAATCCGTAGTTATCATAAATTAATCTCATTTCTGAAATTAAATTTAATCCATCTGTAGAAATATCATCTAATCTTCCTAAAAACGGAGAAACATAAGTAGCTCCTGCTTTAGCAGCTAATAATGCTTGTCCTGCAGAAAAAATAAGCGTCATATTTGTTTTAATTCCTTTATCAGAAAAATATTTACACGCCTTTACACCATCTGCTATCATTGGTAATTTTACAACAATTTGAGAGTGCAACGCTGCCAACTCTTCTCCTTGTTCAATCATTCCATCATAATCTGTAGCAATTACTTCTGCAGAAACATCTCCTTCTACAATGTCACAGATTTTTTTATAATGGTTTAAAATATTTGCTGCTCCTGTAATTCCTTCTTTTGCCATTAAAGATGGGTTAGTAGTTACACCATCTAAAACTCCTAAAGCTTCTGCTTCTGCAATATCATTAAGATTTGCTGTGTCAATAAAAAATTTCATACGTTTATTTTTATACTGTTTTTAAATATTCTAATACTTGTTGACTTACTTTTTCTCCTGTAAATCCAAATTTATCATCTAAGATGTTTGCCGGTGCTGAATACCCAAAATGATCTAACCCGAACACTTTACCTGCATCTCCAACCAAACCTTCTAAGTTTACTGGTAAACCTGCTGTTAAACCAAATAATGGTTTGTTTTTAGGTATTACACTTTGTTGATATTCTTTAGATTGTAATCTAAAAACTCCTTCAGAAATTACCGAAGCAATATTTACTTTCAATCCGTTTTTAGCTTCTAAAATTTCTGCTGCTGCTACTAAGGTTGCAACTTCAGAACCATTTGCAACTAATACTACATCAGGATTTTCTACTTCTTTTACCAAGTAACCACCTTTTTCAGCAGCTAATGCTTCTTGATATCTTGATGATGCTCCTTTGGTTGGTAAATCTTTAATTCCTTGTCTAGATAAAATTAAACCTGTTGGTGTGTTTTTATTTTCTAAAGCCATTTTCCATGCAACGCTTGTTTCTGCAGAATCTGCAGGACGTAAAGCCATGAAACTTGGGTTTCCACTATGGTTTTTTAATTTTTCTAACAATCTAATTTGTGCTTCTTGCTCTACTGGTTGATGCGTTGGTCCATCTTCTCCAACTCTAAAAGCATCATGCGTCCACACATATTTTACACCTAATTCTTGAATACCACTTAAACGAATCGCTGGTTTCATATAATCTGAAAACACAAAGAAAGTTGCTACTACAGGAATAATCCCTCCGTGTAATGCAATTCCGTTTGCAATACAAGACATCGTTAACTCTGCAACTCCTGCTTGTAAAAATGATCCAGAAAAATCACCTTTTTTAAGTGCGTGTGTTTTCTTTAAGAATCCGTCTGTTTTATCTGAATTCGATAAATCTGCAGAAGAAACAATCATGTTTTCTACCTTTTCTGCTAAATATCCTAATACTCCAGAAGAGGCTGCTCTTGATGCTAAACCTGCTTTATGCTCAATTCCTTCAAAGTCTAATTCTGGTAACTCTCCTGATAAAAAGAAATCTAATTTATCTGAAAGTTCTTTATTAGCATTTTTCCATGCAGAAATTTCTGTTTTCTTTTCAGCTGCTTTTGCTGTTTTTTCTTTTAATAAATTCTGATAAAATGCGCTAACATCTTCATAAATATCAAAAGGGCTTTCTGGGTTTGCATTTAAGTTTAATAGGGTTTTTGTGTAATCTGCACCAGAAGCTCCAATAGGCTGTCCATGTAATTCACATTCGCCTTCAAAAGTTTTATCATCTGCAGTAACACAACCTTTACCCATTATTGTTTTTCCAATAATAAGTGTTGGTTTTTCTGTTTCAGCATTTGCATCTTTTAATGCTTTTCTTATTTCATCATGGTTATGACCATCAATAGTTACCACATTCCAACCCCAAGCTTTGTACTTCATTTCTGTATCTTCAGAAGTAACTTCGTCTGTTGGTGTAGATAATTGAATATCATTAGAATCGTAGAACATAATAAAATTACTTAAGCCTAAATGACCTGCAATTCTACCTGCTCCTTGAGATATTTCTTCTTGCACGCCTCCATCAGAAATAAAACCATAAATTTTATGATCCATCCAATTTCCAAAACGAGCTTTTAAAAAGTTTGCTGCAATTGCTGCACCCACTCCCATAGTATGTCCTTGACCTAAAGGTCCTGATGTATTTTCGATTCCTCTTGCAACATCTACTTCTGGGTGACCTGGTGTAATTGAACCCCATTGTCTAAAGTTAGCAACATCATCTTTCTCATAGTTTCCTAAAAGATAATATTGTGCATACATTAAGGTTGATAAATGCCCCGCATCCATAAAGAAACGGTCTCTAAATGCCCAAGTCATATCTGAAGGATCAAAATTAAAGAATTCTGAATATAAGATGTGCATAAAATCTGCACCTCCCATAGGACCTCCTGGATGTCCTGAATTTGCTTTTTCTACCATGGCAACACATAATGCTCTAATATTATCTGCTGATTGTTGGTCTATTTTTTTGTTCATATTTACTATTTTTATAACACACCTCACAGAGAAACTGCTCCTCAACGAGATTCATTATTATTTTTTTTAATTTGATTTTTTTAAGATTACTTTTTCCAAAGTTTTTCCATCTCTTCTAAGGTTTTCCCTTTTGTTTCTGGAATGTATTTCATAATAAATAACATGGCTAAAACACTCATAATACCATATACCCAATAAGCGAAACCATGATTAAACAATCCTGTTAAATAAGAATTATCATTCATCATAGGGAATGTTAAAGACACTAAATAGTTAGAAATCCATTGTGCTCCAACAGCAATAGCTAAAGCTTTTCCTCTAATTTTATTTGGAAAAATCTCTGCTAATAAAACCCAAGTTACCGGTCCCCAACTCATTGCAAAACTTGCAACATATAACATCATACAAAACAATGCAAAATAGCCTGTTGCACCTAAATAAAATACAAAACCTAAACTTACCATAGCTACTGCCATACCTGCAGCTCCAATAATCATTAATGGTTTTCTACCGTATTTGTCTACTGTTTTTACTGCAACAATAGTAAATAAGAAGTTTACAACACCTACAATAATAGTCATTAACAAGGCACTATCTGTACCATCTGAAATTGTTTTAAAAATTTCTGGAGCGTAATACAATACTACGTTTATACCCACAAATTGTTGAAAAATAGAAAGTAAAACTCCAATGATAATTACTAGCCAACCAAAAGATAAAAGGTTTCCTGATGTTTTTTCATTCATAGAATCTTGTATTTCTGCAAAAACTCTATTACCTTCTTCTTTACCATTTACTTTAATTAAAACATCTAAAGCTTCTGTTGGTTTGTTTCGTAATACTAAAGATCTTGGTGTGTCTGGAACAAAAAATAAAAGCCCTAAAAATAAGCCCGCAGGTATTACTTCTGAAGCAAACATCCATCTCCAACCAACTTCATTTAACCAAGCATCAGAACCACCACCCCTAGAAATAAAATAGTTTACAAAATAAACTACCATAAAACCTCCAACAATGGCTAATTGATTAAAAGAAACCAATTTACCTCTACTTTTTGCAGGAGCAATTTCTGCGATGTATAACGGAGACAACATAGATGCTAAACCTACTCCAATACCTCCAATAATTCTATACACAATAAAAATTGTAGAATATGTATGATCTAATTCTCCTAAAGTTCCAATAAACATTTCTGGCATTGCAGAACCTAAAGCTGAAATTAAAAATAAAATAGCGGCTAAGATTAACCCTTTTTTTCTTCCTAGTTTTTTACTAACTAACCCTCCAAAGATTCCACCAATAATGCAACCAATTAATGCACTTGATACTAAAAATCCTTTAAAAGCACTTGCTGCTGTTTCTGATAATCCTTTTGGAATTACAAAAAAACTATCTAGAGATCCTACAGTTCCTGAAATTACACCGGTATCATAACCAAATAGTAAACCGCCTAAAGTGGCCACTAATGTTAATTTAATAAGATATCCTGAATTAGTTGATTTCACCATAGTTTTCTAGAAGTTAGTTTTTTTTAAGTCTTTTTTTTTAAAACTGAGTTTTAGTAAAAAACCTTTCATATTGTTAAATATGAAAGGTCTCTTTATTCTTATATATATTGATTGATAATATTCTCAAACAATTCTTGCTTACCACTTTGTAATGTTAATTCCCCATTTTCATGAGCAATGTTGTATAAATCTTTAAGATCTAATTTACCAGCTTCAAAGTCTTTTCCTTTTCCTGCATCAAAAGAATTATATCTTTTTTCTCTTAAAGAGTTGTAAGCAGAAGAAGTTAAAATTTTGTCTGCAGTTAATAATGCTCTAGCAAATGTATCTGCTCCACCAATATGTGCATGAAAAACATCATCCATATCTGTAGAGTTTCTTCTAATTTTTGCATCAAAATTAACTCCACCACCTTGTAAGCCTCCAGCTTCAATTAACACTAACATTGCTTCTGTAGCTTCTTGAATGTTGTTTGGAAATTGATCTGTATCCCAACCGTTTTGGTAATCTCCTCTGTTTGCATCAATACTTCCTAACATTCCTGCTTTAGCAGCAACTGCCATTTCGTGTTGCATTGTGTGTTGTGCTAACGTTGCATGGTTTACCTCAATATTCAATTTAAAATCTTGGTCTAAACCATACTCTTTTAAGAATCCAATTGCTGTTGCAGAATCAAAATCATATTGATGTTTTGTTGGCTCCATTGGTTTTGGCTCAATAAAGAAAGTTCCTTTAAAACCTTGTGCTCTTGCATAGTCTCTTGCTACGGTTAAGAATTGTCCCATGTGGTCAATTTCACGTCCCATATCTGTGTTTAATAAAGACATGTAACCTTCTCTTCCTCCCCAAAAAACGTAATTTTCTCCGCCTAATTTAATAGTTGCATCTAAAGCTAATTTTACTTGCCCACCTGCTCTTGCAAGTACGTTAAAATCTGGATTTGTAGCAGCACCATTCATATAACGTGGATTAGAAAAACAGTTTGCTGTTCCCCATAATAATTTTACGCCACTTTCTGCTTGCTTACCTTTAATGTAATCTGTAATAGTATCTAATCTTTTTTCTGATTCTGCAAAAGTTCCTGCTTCTTGCACTAAATCGTAATCATGAAAACAGAAATAATCGAAACCTATTTTATTGATAAATTCAAAAGCAGCATCTGCTTTGTCTTTTGCAGCTTGAATAGGGTCTGTAGATTGATCCCAAGGAAAGTTTTGTGTTCCTGGTCCAAAAGGGTCTCCTCCTTGCCCACAGAATGTATGCCAATATGCTATTGAAAACTTAAACCATTCACTCATTGTTTTTCCTGCAACCATTTGGTTTGGGTTGTAGTATTTAAATGCTAATGGATTGTCTGACTCTTTACCTTCGAATTGAATTTTGTTAATTCCTTTAAAATATTCCTTATTCGCCATCTTTAAATGTTATTTAATTGTTTATTCGTGTTATTATGTTATTCGGTTATGTTTGGTAAGCACTAACTTTTTAGGTAACGCCCAAAATTATATTTTTTTATTGATTTTTCAAAACGAGTTCTAATTCTTTTTTCCAATTTTTATAAGCCTCTAAATAAGGCTCTTTATCTTTAAAAGGCATAAAGGTCATTACATGATCATTGTCCATAATTATTTTTCCAAAAGACTCAAAATCACCTTTGTGTAAATTTGCAGCTCTTGCCGCTCCAATAGCTCCGGTTGTATTAAATATTTCTATTTCTTGCTCTATTAAAGTTGCTACCGTATTTGCAAATATATCTGAACGGAATAAATTATCATTTCCTGCTCTAATTACGCTTGGCTTAATTCCGTCTGACTTTAAAATCTCCATACCGTACACAAAAGAGAACGCAATACCCTCTAAAGCAGCTCTACACATGTGCCCTTTATGATGGTTATTTAAATTCATGTTTACAATACGAGTACCAATTTCTGTGTTATTTAGCATACGCTCTGCTCCATTACCAAAAGGAATTAAACAAACACCATCTGAACCTACAGGAATTTCTGAGGCCAAATTATTCATCTCTTCGTAAGAATCTACGGCTAAATTATTTAACAACCAACGGTACTGAATTCCTGCACCATTTATACACAACAATTTACCAATTCTTGCTGCTGCTCCTTTTTGATAATTTACGTGTGCAAAATTGTTTACTCTAGAGCTTTCTTTTGCAGATAAACTATCGGTAATAGCATATACCACTCCAGATGTTCCTCCTGTTGCACCAACTTCTCCTGGGTTAAATACATTTAAAGATAGCGCGTTGTTTGGTTGATCTCCTGCTCTATAATAAATTGGAGTTCCTGCTGCAAGACCACTTTCTAGTTCTCCTTTTTCATCTACTAAAGACTGAACACCAAATGTATCTACAATATCTGGTACTAAAGACTTGTCAATTCCATAATGTTCTAAAAGAAAATCTGCAATAGTATCATTCTTAAAGTCCCAAAAAATTCCTTCTGACAACCCTGAAATAGTGGTATTTATTTTGTTTGAAAATTTATAAGCAATATAATCTCCTGGCAACATAAATTTATGAACCTGATTATAAATATCTGGCTCATTATCTTTAACCCATTTTAATTTTGAAGCTGTAAAATTTGCTGGTGAATTTAATAAATGAGAAGCACATTTTTCTTCTCCAATTTCAGAAAAAGCGGTATTACCTGTTTCAACAGCTCTACTATCACACCAAATAATACTTTTACGAAGTGGATTTCCTTTTTTATCTACTAAAACCAAACCGTGCATTTGATACGAAATACCAATACCTTTAATTTGGGTTCTACTTATATTATATTCTTTTTTTAGCTTGGTAATTGCGTTGCAAATGTGCAGCCACCAATCGTTTGGTTTTTGCTCTGCCCAACCATTTTTTTGAGCAAACATGCCCATCTCTTCTTTAGGCTCTTGTACAACTCCTAAACTTTTTCCCGTTTCTACTTCTACCAAAGCCGCTTTTATAGAAGAACTCCCAATGTCTAATCCTAAATAATACAAACCTTCTTGTTTTAAGTTAAAAAAAATGGCCTAACACAGTGTATAAATCCTAAGCCTTTTATCAAGTAATAAAAATACTTTTAAACCCCATAAGTTAATAACAAAAAACGTGCATGATGTATTATAGAATATGCAAATTGCCCTATTAATAAAAAGAAAGCTTAGATTACCTCTTACAATAGATAGGAATTAGTTTAAAAACCCAAAAATACTAAACCAAATATTTACACAAACTTTAAAACCATAATATTTCAATTTTATTTGCAATGCGCTCTTATTTTAATCCTTCCAGTAAAATATTTTTAACTTTTCTGAGAAGGTGGTTTTGAACATGCAGGTATGTTACAGAAACTAATTGCTTGCTAAAATAAAAAAAAGATATTTAGAATTCTTCAATTACAAATTCTAAGCGATATCTGAATACTAAAAAATTATGCCTAGACCTAATTTTGGCAATACACAAACTTAAAATTCAATAGCAAATCACACTGCTAAAATTTTTGTAGCACTCAATAAAAATAAAAACTCTTTTTTACTGATTTTAAAACCTAAACCATGTGCTTTTTTAGCTTATTACGCTTTTAAAAACGAAAATTTAAACTTAAAAATGAAATCACTCTGGTTAGAGTTGAAAATAAAGAATCGTACAAACACAATAACAAGGATCAACACAAAAAACGTGTAAAAAAAGAAAACCCTTTTAATCAAATGATTAAAAGGGTTTGCAGTTGGCCTACAAGGACTCGAACCTTGAATGTCGGTACCAAAAACCGGTGTGTTACCAATTACACCATAGGCCAATACTCTAATGCGGGTGCAAATTTAAACCTTTATTTAGAACCTGCAAACATTTTTTAATTTTTTTTACATTTAACAAACATTTATGATGAAATTTCTCCTTTTAAAAGTGAGACTCAACTAATTTAATTCATATTTATTAGTAAATTCGCCACACATTATTAAACAACTATGACATCAGCAAAATTTAAAAAATGGAACATCATCTTAGGATGGGCTACATTTGTAATTGCTTTAATTACTTACTACCTTACACTAGAACCAACAGTAAGCGCTTGGGATTGTGGAGAATACATTTCTACATCCGTTAAATTAGAAGTTGGTCATCCGCCAGGAGCACCTTTATTTCAAATGTTAGGGGCATTTTTTGCCATGTTTACTTCAGATGTTACTCATATTGCTAAAATGGTAAACTTTATGTCTGCACTGGCAAGTGCTTTCACTATTTTATTTATGTTTTGGACAATTTCTAATTTAGCACTAAAACTTGCTTTAAAAACAAGTGAAGCTTCCGAAGGAAAATACATTGCAATTTTAGGAAGTTCAATAGTAGGTGCTTTAGCCTATACTTTTTCAGATAGTTTTTGGTTTAGTGCTGTAGAAGGAGAAGTATACGCAATGTCATCTTTTTTAATGGCTTTATTATTCTGGTTAGGTTTAAAGTGGGAAAGCGAACTACACACAGCTAGAGGAAACAAATGGTTAATTCTTATCAGTTTTGTGGTAGGGTTATCTTTTGGGGTACATATTCTTTCTTTATTAGTTATTCCTGCAATTGTAATGCTGTATTTCTTTAAGACGTATAAAAACATCAACATAAAAACAACTGCAATTGCAACCGTAATTTCTGTACTTGCTTTAATGTTTGTTTTTAAATTCTTATTTCCGTTTACATTAAAATTCTTTAGTGCTTCTGAGTTATTTTTTATAAATACCATAGGAATGCCTTATAACTCTGGAAGTATTATTGCAGCGATTATTTTAGTTGTTTTATTTTACCTAGGGTTAAAATATACTCGTAAGAAAAATAAAATTCATGCAAATACACTAGTTCTTTCTGTAATGTTTATTATGATAGGTTTTTCTTCTTGGATGATGTTACCAATTAGAGCAAACGCCAACACTACTATTAACGAGAACAACCCTTCTAGTGCACGTGAATTATTAGCATATTACGATCGTGAACAATATGGTGATGCAAATGTTTTTTACGACACTTATTACTCAAACTCTTACGACAGAGAACAAGATGCTAAGAACCCTTACAAGGATGATAAGCCAAAATATGAGAAATTAAATGGAAAATACGAGATTGTAAATAACTACGAAGGCGTTGTACCAAACTGGTCTGACAAACACAAAGGTTTTATACCAAGAATGGTAAACCCTGCTTCAGAAAAAATGTATAAATCTATTGCAGGTATTCCACAAAACAGTAAACGTAAACCTACATTTGCAGAGAATATGAAGTTTATGATGAGCTATCAGTTTGGCTATATGTACGGACGATATTTTATGTGGAATTTTGTTGGTAGACAAAACGATATTCAAGGAAACTTAGATGTTTTTAACGGAAACTGGATTAGCGGAATTAATACAATAGATGAAATGAGATTAGGTTCTCAAAAGAACTTACCTTCTCAGGTTTTAGAAAATAAAGGAAGAAATAAATACTACTTTTTACCGTTAATCTTAGGTATTATTGGTTTATTATATCAAATTAAATGGGATAAAGAAAATTTCTTTACACTCCTTTTATTCTTTGCCTTTACAGGGTTTGCTATAATTTTTTACACAAATCCAAAACCTTTTGAACCCAGAGAAAGAGATTATGCGGTTGTGGGTAGTTTTTACATTTTTGCTATCTGGATTGGCTTTGGTGTACTTGCACTATATGAATATCTAAAGAATTTTGGAAATAAAAAAACAATTGCAATAGCAGTTTCTTTAGTTTCCCTTTTAGCAGTGCCAACTTTAATGGCTGCTCAAAATTGGGATGATCATGATCGTTCTAACAGATATACAACGCACTTAAATGCACAAGCATATTTAGAAAGTTGTGATGAGAACGCAATTATGTTTACCATTGGAGATAATGATACCTTCCCGCTTTGGTATATGCAAGAAGTAGAAGGCATTAGAACAGATGTAAAATTAGTAAACACTTCTTTATTTGCGACTGCTTGGTATATAGACCAAATGAAACGAGCTACTTATAAAGCAGCTCCTATTCCGTCTCAATTAGAACACGATCAGTATAAATACGGAACTTTAGATGTTGCCTATTCTATGGATCATCCGCGTTTTAAAGATTCTATTATGACTATTAAAAACTTTATGCGTTGGATTGCTTCAGATAGTGATGCAACTTATGTAGAAACAGAAAATGGTCAGAAAGAAAAGTATTATCCTACTAATAAAATTAGAATTCCTGTTAACAAACAAAAAGTATTAGAAAACGGAATTGTAGCCCAAAAAGATGCTGATAAGATTCTGCCTTACATAGACATAACTATTGATGATAGAGCTTTATTTAAGAATAGAATTTTAATGTTAGATATTCTTGCCAATAACAATTGGGAAAGACCAATTTACTTTACAGGTGGTGCAAATGCCGCAGAAGAATACCTTTGGTTAAAAGATTACTTACAGTTAGATGGTTTGGCCTATAAATTAGTACCTATTAAAACTCCGATGGCTAAAAAGAGCCCACTTGATATGGGTAGAATTGACACCGAAAAGATGTACACCAATATTCAGAAATGGGATTGGAGAAACATTAACGACGGAAAAATTTATTTAGACGAACAAACCAAAAGAAATTCAATTTCTATGCGTAATAGCTTATTGCGTTTATCTGAAGCTTTTGAGAAAGAAGGAGATACCGCAAAAGCATTAGAACTCTTAGACTTGTCATTAGATAAAATGCCAATTGAAGACTTTGATCATTATAGCCTATCTATGGGGTACCCAGAGTCTTATTATAGATTAAGAGACACTAAAAAGGCAAGAGAAACAGCTAGAACATTGATAGACTTATTTAAAGAAAAATTAATTTGGTTAAGCACATTTTCTACAGAAGATACTCAATTAATTTTTGACGACATAGATACTACTCTTTACATGTACAGAAACATTATTACACAAACAGAAGAAGGCGAAGTTGATAAAGAATATTTAGAGGCATTACAAAATGAATTTATAAATATTGTAAAACTATTTGATCATCTAATTCCGGATGAAGAATAACACCTTTTAAATGAAAAGTTATTTCCCCAGAACGCCACGTTTTATTATGAGATTTTTCTCTAAATATACGTGGCGTTTTCTTTCTGATAAAAAAGAAATTTTTCTCACTTTTGATGACGGACCTACGCCTGAAATTACCCAATTTGTTTTAGCCGAATTAAAAAAATACCAAGCAAAAGCAACTTTTTTTTGTATTGGAAAAAACATACAAAATCACCCAGAAATTTTTAGTAAAATTATTACTGATGGACATAGCATTGGTAACCATACCCAAAACCATTTAAATGGTTGGAAAACTGGTAATACAACTTATATTGATAATGTTTTAGAATGCGAAAACAACCTGCAAGTTTTTAAGAACCGTGTACATTTAAATACCGCAGAAACATCTAAAGACACCTACAAGGTTATAGAAACCTTGCAGGATAAAGCAAAACTATTTAGACCCCCATACGGTAAGGTTAAAAAATTACAAGCACAAGAATTGATTAAAAAAGGCTACCAAATTATTATGTGGAGTGTTTTATCTGCAGATTTTGATACCTCTATTTCTAATGAAAAGTGTTTAGAGAATGTTTTAAAAAACACGGGATCAGGAAGTATTATTGTTTTTCATGATAGCGTAAAAGCAGCTGAAAGAATCAAATATGCCTTACCAAAAGTGTTGCAGCATTTTTCTGATAAAGGGTTTGTTTTTAAAGCAATATAAAAACGACCAAATGTCATTTCGAAATGAGCTTTTTAGCGGTTAAGAAATCTTATAACAGTAAGAATAGCAAAACTGAATGTAATCAATTTTGTTTGTAATTTTATGAAGAAATAATGCCTTGCTCTTCATAAATTAGAGATTGCTTCGTACCTCGCAATGACAAAAAGTTAACAAACAAATTCTAACCCTCATAGAACCTTTCTACAAGCTCAAGACAGGCTCATTGTTTGAGCTCTTTTTTAGAATAAAAAAGCGAGAAGTGGAAACAGGAAATAGCTTCTAAAAAAATTAAAGATATTTTAGTACTAAACCTACTAAAGTTTTTGAGTCTTGTAAACCTGCTTGACGCCATTTCATTTCGCCATTTTTATAAATCATAAAAGTTGAGCCTCCTTTAATGAGTAAAGCATCTGCAAGATTTTCGTTATTAGCAACATCTATCTTAATTACCTTTGCCTTGCTTCCTATAGCTGCAACAACATACCTTAAGGTACTTACTGCAGTGTCAGAATCATTTCTGTCTGTATAAAAGTTAATTAAAACAGGTTTTTCAGTATTTATTAACTCCCCAAATCTAGTCATAGTATAAGTTTTAAATGAGGGATAATCTGCAAACAATTTTTGTTACAAAGTGCAAAGATATAAAAAAGTTTTTAAACTAACTGATTATCAGGCTTTCTTCAATTCTATCACCGTAATTTCTGGCCAAATACCAACTCTACCCGGAAATGCATGGTATCCAAAACCTCTGTTTACATTAATAAATCTACCTGCTTCTTCATACAAACCTGCCCATTGTTTATAGACAAACTGAGAAGGACTCCATTTTAACCAACCCGGAATTTCTATACCCACCTGCAAGCCATGTGTATGCCCACTTAAGGTAAGTTGATAATTAAAAGGGTCTTCTTTTACTTTATGTTCCCAATGACTTGGATCGTGACTCATTAATATTTTAAAATCTTCTTTTTTAATGTTTACCGATGCTTTTTGTAAATCTCCCTTTTTCTGAAAACCACCTTTCCCCCAGTTTTCTACACCAACTAATGCAATTTTTTGCCCGTCTTTTTCTAAATATCTATTTTCATTACACAACAAATCGAATCCAATTTTTTTATGAATGTCTTTTACTTTTTGAAAGTTATCTATTTTGTCTTGTGGCTTATCCCAATCTATATAATCTCCATAATCGTGATTACCAAGAATAGAATACTTACCGTCTTTTGCTTCTAATTTATCAAAAACATCCATCCAATTATCCATTTCGTCCGATTTATTATTCACAATATCACCCGTAAATAGTATTACGTCCGATTTTTGTTGATTTATTAAATCTACACCATATTGTATTTTTTCTCTGTTTGTAAAACTCCCAGAATGAATATCTGAAATTTGAGTAATGGTATATCCATCGAAAGTATCTGGTAGATCTTTAAAACTTAATTGGTATTTTAAAACTTTGTAATTGTATTTCCCTTGAATAATTCCGTAGATAAATGCTGCAAATGGAATTGCTGCCAAACCTAAAGCAATTTGAGAAATAAACTTTCTTCTACCTGCAAGTTCATTTGTTTCTCCGTTTGAAACGGCAGAAAACAATTTTAAAACCCAGCGATATGCATCTTCACCAAACATTATTATTAAGATGACTAATTTTGGTATTAAGACCGTTAACATTATACCCATTGCCATTTGAAACTGTGGAGTTTGACCTTCAGTTCTATCGTAGGTAATTGATACATAAAAGAAATTTATATATGCTATTACACTTATTAAAACCCAAGAGTAACGAAAAATTTTATTTTTAGTAATTGTTTTTATTGCCTGAAAAGCATACACCTCTAACAACATAATAATGGCAAACAAAATAATTAGTCTAATTGCTATTTTCATAAAAGAAATTTTATTTTAAAAAATTTCGTCAAAGATAACAGTTATATTGTCGGTGGAATTTTAATAGGATGTTAAAGTTTTGTAGCTTTACTGCTGCTTATATAACCCCTTATTTTTCAGTTATTGTTATAAGAACTATTATTAAAATAGATTACAAAATAGATATGTCAGATCAAAAAAGAGTTTTTTTAGTGGATGCTTTTGCATTAATTTTTAGAGGATATTATGCTTTTATAAAAAACCCAAGAATTAATAGTAAAGGTTTAGATACCTCTGCTATTATGGGTTTTATGAATTCTCTTTTAGATGTTATAAAACGTGAAAGACCAGATCATTTAGCGGTTTGTTTTGACAAAGGCGGAAGTGTAGACAGGGTAGAAATGTTTGAAGCTTACAAAGCAAATAGAGATGAAACTCCGGAAGCTATTAAGTTAGCGGTTCCATATATTCAAGAAATTTTAAAAGCCATGCACATACCAATAATGGTAAAAGCTGGTTTTGAGGCAGATGATGTTATTGGAACTTTAGCTAAACAAGCAGAAAAAGAAGGTTACAAAACATATATGGTAACGCCAGATAAAGATTTTGCACAACTAGTTTCTGAAAATATTTTTATGTACAAACCTCGTTTTGGTGGTGGTTACGATATTTGGGGAGTTGATGAAGTAAAAGAAAAATTTGGTGTAGAAAACCCAGAGCAAGTCATCGATTTTTTAGGAATGATGGGAGATTCTGCAGATAATATTCCAGGGTTACCTGGTGTTGGAGAAAAAACTGCCAAAAAGTTTTTAGCAACTTATGGTTCTATGGAAAATCTTTTAGCCAATACACATGAGCTAAAAGGAAAAATGAAAGAGAAAATTGAAGCTAACGGAGAATTAGGTATACTTTCTAAACAATTGGCAACAATTATGTTAGATGTTCCTGTAACTTTTAATGCAAAAGATTTTGAATTAGATCAGCCAGATAAAGACAAGGTAACGGAACTTTTTAACGAGTTAGAGTTTAGAAATTTATTAACTAATTTCTTACGAACTTTTGCCGTTGAAAATGCAGAAAAAGCAAATTCTGTAGAAGATAATAAAAACACAACGGACTCAAGTCCGTTGCAAAGCAAAAAAGCAGCTCCACTTCCTGAAGGTCAGTTTGATTTATTTGCGGCACCAGGAACTGGATCTGTTTCTGAAGAAGCAATTGCATCTGGTTTTAAAACAATTAAAGATACGAGTCATTTTTATCAACATATAGATGCTCCTTTTGCTAGAAAATTATTATTAAAAAAATTAATGGAGCAAACTTCTGTTTGTTTTGATACTGAAACTACAGGTTTAAGAGCCTTGGAAGTGGAGTTAATTGGTATTGCTTTTTCTTATGAAATTGGTAAAGGATATTATGTTTCTTTTCCGGAAGATCAAGAAGAAACCAAAGCAATTTTAGAAGAGTTTCGTCCATTTTTTACATCCGAAGGAATTGAAAAAATTGGGCATAATTTAAAGTATGATATTAAGGTGTTGTCTAATTATGAAATGCCTGTAAAAGGTAAATTATTCGATACCATGATTGCGCATTATTTGATTAATCCAGATATGCGTCATAATATGGATATGTTGGCAGAAACGTATTTAAATTACCAACCAGTTTCTATTGTAGATTTAATTGGTAAAAAAGGAAAAAATCAACTTTCTATGCGTGTTGTTCCTATTGCAGATCAAACAGAATATGCAGTTGAAGATGCAGATATTACATTTCAATTAAAACAACTTTTTACAAGCGAATTAGAAAGCGGAAATGTTTCTAGTCTTTTTAATGATATAGAATTGCCGTTGGTTTCTGTTTTAACTGCCATGGAAATTGAGGGAATTAACATCAATATCGATTTCTTAAAAGAATTATCTGTCGCCTTAACAGATGACATCAATAGACTTGAAAAAAATATTTATGAGCAAGCAGGCGAAGAATTTAATATTGCATCGCCAAAACAATTAGGTATTGTATTGTTTGAAAACATGAAGTTGGTAGATAAACCTAAAAAGACAAAAACGGGTCAGTATAAAACAGGTGAAGATATTTTATCCTTCTTAGCAAAAGACCATAAAATTATTAGAGATATTCAAGAATATCGTCAGTATAAAAAATTACAAAGCACGTATGTAGATGCGCTGCCAAATGAAGTGAATCCTAAAACAGGAAGAATTCATACGGAATACATGCAAGCAGTTGCTGCTACGGGAAGATTGAGTTCTAACAACCCGAATTTACAAAATATCCCTATTAGAACAGAACGTGGTAAAGAAGTTAGAAAATCTTTTATACCAAGAGATGAAAATTACGTTTTATTAGCTGCAGATTATTCTCAAATAGAATTAAGAATTATTGCTGCTTTAAGTGAAGAAGAAAACATGATGGAAGCTTTTAAAAACGGTGAAGATATTCATGCTTCTACCGCTGCAAAAGTTTTTAATGTTCCTTTAGATGAAGTTACGCGTGAACAACGTAGTAATGCAAAAACAGTTAATTTTGGAATTGTATATGGTGTTTCTGCCTTCGGATTAAGTAATCAAACAGATTTGTCTAGAAGTGATGCAAAAGAGCTAATTGATACGTATTACGAAACGTATCCGAAGTTAAAAGCATATATGTCTGCACAGGTAGATTTTGCTAGAGAACATGGTTATGTAGAAACGGTTTTAAACAGACGTAGGTATTTAAAAGACATCAATTCTAGAAATGCTATGGTTAGAAGTGGCGCAGAAAGAAATGCTGTAAATGCTCCTATTCAAGGTTCTGCTGCAGATATTATAAAATTAGCGATGATTAACATTCATAACCGTTTTGAGAAGGAAGGTTTTAAATCTAAAATGTTATTGCAAGTACATGATGAATTGGTTTTTGACGCGCATAAAGACGAGTTAGAAATTATTAGACCTATTATAAAATACGAAATGGAAAATGCTTTTAAAATGAGCGTTCCTTTAGATGTTGAAGTTGGAATTGGAGAAAACTGGTTACAAGCGCATTAGATTTTAAAAATTATAGACACCAAGTATTAAAGCTAAAAACAAGTTTACCACAAGAAATGGAATTAGATTATATTGAAAACATAGATGGTCACGATCAGAATATTGTCCGTTTATACAATTTTGACAAAGCAGAAGCAATCCTTTTTAGAGAACTAATTGTAGATACAGTTATCAATAAAAAGCAAAAATTAAATCTGGCAGCTGTAGATTTTATAACACCACGTAATTGTAATTTAATTTTTGGATTATTTAAAACTGATGAAGGAATATTGACAGAAGATAATGAGACTTTTTTCTGTATTTTAACTTTAGAAGGGTTTACAAATATGGCAAGACTTTTAGAGCCTTTTTGTAGAAAAGAATCTAAAGGATATGAGTATTTATATGAAATTGACAACCCTACAGATTTATTATTTTGCCCAACTGCTACTTTTGATGAGGAATAAATAATTTATAAATTTCTAACACTTTTAAATGGTTCTTTTGCTTCCTAAAATTCAGTTTCACTATAATTGATTGAAAATAAACAAGTTGATACTGTTTTTTTTCATTATATTTAGAGTGCTATAAACTGAAAAAGAATTTTGGAAAAACTACCAACTATTTATCTGGAACAAAAGAATCATAGAAAGGAAGATCATCTTTTGGTTAGATTTACCTATGATAAAAAGTTAGTTACTCTTGTTAAGTCTATTAAAGATACTTATTGGAGTCAAAATTTAACCGCTTGGTATTTAAAAAACACACCAGAAAATTTAAAGAAAATCACCACTCTTTTTAAAGGTATTACTGAAGTTGATACTTCTAAAATAAATAAAAAAATCCTTTTTAAAAGAGACTTAACTGAAAGTGAGAAAAAACTATTAAACACCTTTTATCTTTTTTTAAAAGGGAAAAGGTATAGTAAAAGCACCATACAGACTTATACTTTTTTTATTGCTGATTTTGTAAATTTCCACACAAAAATTCCTTTAGATGAACTTACCAATAGAAGTGTTGAACTTTTTATTGAAAAAGTTTTTATAGAACGAGATTATTCAATTAGCTCTCAAAGACAGTTTATAAGTGCCTTAAAGATTTTTATTATTTTTTGTCCACAAACCAAAATTAATGATCTTGTATTAGAAAGACCTAAGAAATCTAGAAAGTTACCTAGTGTTTTATCACAAGAGGAAGTTTTAGAGATAATAAGGTGTACACAAAACTTAAAACACCGAGCAATTTTAGCATTAATTTATTCTTGCGGATTACGAATTAGTGAACTTACAAATTTAGAATTGGTAGATTTTCATATTGAAAGAAAACAACTGATAGTAAAAAATGGAAAAGGTAGAAAAGACAGATACGTTAGTTTAGCAGATAGTTTTTTACCTCTATTATCTAATTATTACTATTCTTACAAACCAAAGATCTATTTTGTAGAAGGACAAAACGGAGGAAAATATAGCACAGAAAGTGTGCGACAATTTTTAAGAAAAAGTTGTGCGAGAGCTAGAATCAAAAAGACAGTAACTCCTCATACTTTAAGACATAGTTATGCAACTCATTTATTAGAAAATGGTGTTGACATTAGGTATATTCAATCTTTGTTGGGACATGCAAAACCAGAAACTACGATGATCTATACACATGTAAGAAGAAAGGATTTAATGGAAATTCAGAACCCTTTGGACATTGCTTTACAGAAATTAAATAAGTCCGATAAAGACAAGGGAAATGTTTTATTATCCCGGGATATTTAAGTAAAAATCAATACATTTGATTTAATATAAGCCGTTACCCAACATAAAAAACGAACTTCAGAAAAATCAATCAAATTTTAATATTATCTTTGAATTGTAGAAAATCAAAATAATGTTGACAGACGAATCTAATTACGAAAACATACTTGAAGACTTAATTTCAATAGTAGAAAAGACCAAAACTCAAGTTACTATTCAAGCAAATAGTTCTTTAACTATTATGTTTTGGCAAATTGGAAAACGAATTCAATCCGATATTTTAGAAAATAATAGAGCTGAATATGGAAAACAGATTCTCGTTTCATTGTCACGAGAATTGACTTTAAATTTTGGAGAAAGTTTTAAAGAAAAGAATGTTAGGAGAATGGTTCAATTTTATGAACAATTCCCTAATTCTGAAAATGTCGTTACACTGTCACGACATTTATCTTGGTCACATTTTCTGGTATTAATTCCTCTAAAAACAGAAGAACAACGTGAATTCTATTCAAAAATAGTTTTTGAGAATTTAATCAGTGTTAGAGAATTAAGAAAACAAATTTCTAAAAAAGTTTACGAAAGAACTGAAAATGCAGATATTCAAATTCAGGAAAGTAATATCATAGAAAAAGGAGTTTTTAAAGACCCATATTTGCTGGACTTTCTTGATTTAAAAAGCGACTTTTTAGAAAATGATTTGGAAAATGCAATTCTTAAAGAACTTGAATTATTTCTTTTAGAATTAGGAAATGGATTTACATTTGTTGAGCGACAGAAAAGAATGATAATTGACGGAGATGACCATTATTTAGACTTGCTTTTCTACAACAGAAAGCTACAAAGATTAGTAGCAATTGAATTGAAAATTGACAAATTTAAAGCCAAATACAAAGGACAAATGGAATTGTACTTAAAATGGTTAGAAAAACACGAAAAACAAAAAGACGAGAAATCACCAATAGGAATAATTTTATGTTCAGAAGCAAGTAAAGAACATATTGAATTATTACAAACGCATAAAGATGGAATTATGGTCGCTGAATACTTGACAGAAGTTTTGCCTAAAAAACAGTTAGAAAAAAGGTTACATCAAGCTATTTTAAATGCAAAGGAACGAATTGAAAGTAAGAAGTTAAGGGAATAATTACGTTGGGTAACACCGTATAAACTTTATTGCTAGTAATCGCTTACTTACGAAAGTCCTCGCGGACTTTCTTTGTCAGTAATTATTTAGTAAATTTACTGCTTAACGACGCAACAAAGCTTATACAACAACGTTGGCAGCAAGTCAAAAAAACCTCACGCACTAATCAAAATTTAATTATGAAATTTTTACTTTATATTCTTCTAACTTATTCGGTAAATAGTTATTCACAAAAGACAAAAATCGCGAATTTATCATTCAACTTGAACAATGAAATTATAAGTAAAAATAATCGAAAAATAATTGAGAAAAACGGAAATACGACTTTCTATTTTAATGGAAATTATTTTGAGTATAATAAAAACTCTGAATTAATAAACGTGGAAAAAAATGAAATTGAAAATTTAATTATAAACTCTCTTTCTGAAATAATTATTTATAGGAACAAATTAATAGATGAAAACATAAAGAAATCTGAAAAAAATGGAAAACTAAAGATTTTAGAAAATTCTGAGGTATATAAACAGGTTTATATTTATGAAAGAAAAAATGATTCTATTTTAAAATATCCTGTAATATGGTTAGAGGTTATTGAATGCCAATAATGTTGAAAGAAAAAACCTGCTGCCAACACCGTATAAACTTTATTGCTGGTTTTGGCTCACTTGGGAAATTCCTCCGGAATTTCGCCGTTCGTGTTTTATTTAGTAAATTCACTGCTTAATCAACGCAACAAAGCTTATACAACAACGTTACCCAACATAGAAAATGAAACTCAAAACATCAATAATAATTTCAATTATTTCTTCTTTAGGAATATATTTATTGTTTTCGAATTCCGATGTTAGGAATATTAATAACTTCAACTTATTACTGAATATTTCTGCCATTTTAATAGTAATTGGAATTATCGGATTTATTATTTATTTAATAGCTAAAGAAAGTAGGAAAATTAAAAATATTACTATTGGATTGGTTTTTATTTCATTAGTAATAAATTCTTACGTTGGATTTTATAAATATCAAATGAATAAAACGAATAAAATTCTTTCTGAATATTATGAATTAAAAACTTGTAAAGAAATGGAAACTCGATTTGCAAGTGACTTAAAAAAAGGAGAAATAAAGTATTTCTTTTTCGGAATTGGTTATGATACAGAATTGGCAAAAATATTAGACGATAAATATAAAATTGAAACTTTCGGAATGGGTTGTATCATTCAATCTGAAATGATTTGTTATAATGAATTAGTAGATAAATTCCTGAAAGAAAAATATAACAACTCAATAAATGGAATTTATAAAGAAATAAGAATTGAATAAAAAACGTTGGGTAACACCGTATAAACTTTATTGCTGGTTTTAGCTCACTTGGGAAATTCCTCCGGAATTTCGCCGTTCGTGTTTTATTTACTAAATTCACTCCTTAAACAACGCAACAAAGCTTATACATCAACGTTAGCCATAATTAAAAAAAACATACAGTATAGAATGAAATACTACGCAATAGTAAATAGAATAAAGGATGAACATAAATCTGGAATATATGGCAGAAAAAAATTAAACGAAGCTCAATTAAAGGAATTAAACAAACAGCTTAAACGCGATACAATTCTTGATATTGCTATTTATAGTATTCCGATAATTGGGCTTCCTACTTTAATAGGAAAAAAGGTTTATGAGAAATTTATAAAAAATAAAAATAAAGGAAAAATAGTTTTTCAAAAATCAATAAAATCAGAAAACAAAACTATTATTATTCCTAATACAGGACTTAAAAATGATTACGATTTAGAAGATGAATATTCATATGGGCTTTTAGACGAATTGCCTTCTAAAAATAAATCCTTTGAAATTTTAATGAAATCAAAAGGAGGTGCAACTTTACATATATTAGAACGAGATGATATGCCTAAAAGCCTTTTTCACTTTGGAGGAAAATTAGGTAAATTTAATGAAGGTATTTACATAGCACATCCAAAAGATGAAAGTCAATTAATCCCTTTAAATAATTCAAATAGTTTAATACAATCTTTAATTTTAGAAGAGACGATTAGAGCTTACGAAGCACTTGGTGCTAAAAGCATTAAAATACACGACCTCACCACAATTAATGCAGATGCTGGTGGAAAAAAAGGTAAAGTTGAAGCTAATGCTACATCAAAGTACACAAAAGAAATATTAAGAGAAAAAACATTTGGTAAAGGAATATTTGACCCAGAAAGAGCTAAAAAAGATAAACTATTAATATTTGATATTCCAGCTGTAAAATCTACTATAGAGGCTCGTATTGAAGGAAATCAATTAACTGAAAAGTACACTGAAGATATAAACTTGAGCATCGGTCTTGATATTAATGTTTTAGAATTATTCAAAGCTAACAGTAATTTTAATTATCAAAGGAAATGGAGTTTTGATGTAGAATTTTACGATAAAAGTGAATTAACATAATGGAATATCGTCGAGATGTTTTTGAGAAAGGATTCTCTGAAATAAAAAAAATATTATACAAAGAAACTAATAATTATCACACTGATACTTATACTGGAAAATCATTAATTCCAGGAGGAACTTGGGATTTTGAACATATAATTTCAGCTAAAGAATTTAGTGGTTTAAATAACATTGAGAAAATCGACTACGAAATTCAATCTAAAATTTTGAATAATCGTAAGAATATTGGATTTACAGAACGTTCAATTAATAAGTCTAAAAGTAAATATGATTTAATGGAATGGCTGAATAGAAAGTCAAATGGAAGAAATATAGACAATTCAGAGTTTTATTTAATTAATAAAGTTAAAGCTGAAAAATTGAGAACAAAAACCTTGAATTTTTTACAGTCGGAAATAGATAAACATTGCAAAAAATAACTATGGCTAACACCGTATATAATTTATTGCTGGCTTCTCGCTTACTTACGAAAGTCCTCGCGGACTTTCTTGGTCGGTAATTATTTACTAAATTAGTTACTTAAAACACGCAACAAACCATATACAACAACGTTATGCACAAGCTGAAAAAAAAATCCTGCGAACCTACAAAATGAGTGA